>JBOGLH010000047.1:0-13663 GCA_050746025.1 Terriglobales bacterium
CATGTGGGAAAGTCTTGGATTGGCGCGCCCGCGGCGCACTGCCAGCCGATATCGAATGTACTCGCAGGAAGACGTTCGCTTGCTGAAGCGCGCGAGTTTTCTGCGCAAAGTTCGCGGCATGAACGCGCCCGCAATTGTGCAGACCCTCAAGCGGGATGGGATGGCCCGACCGCCAGGCGACGGAGCCGCCCGCGCCTTGGGCGCTCGTCTTCGCCAATTACGCTTGAAAAAAAATGCGTCCCTTGCAACCGTGGCGAAAGCGGCTGGCATTTCGGTGGGGTTCCTGAGCGCATTGGAGCGTTCACAGATGAGCGCTTCGGTAGGTACGCTCCGAAAATTAGCGCGTTATTACAAAACAAATATCCTGGAATTTCACGACACCGCCGAGCCGAACCAATATCTCGTGACTCCTAAGGCCCGCAAAGTTCTCGAGGCGGGGCCGGGAGTTCGAATGGAGCTGCTGGCGTGGGGTAACACCGTGATGGAGCCTCACCTGTTTCGTGTTGCTCCTAATTCCGGCAGCGGCGAGTCCTACACCCACGTCGGCGAAGAGTTTTTGTACATTCTCAAAGGCGAGTTGCAGATTTTTCTTCGCGACCAAGAGTTCCGCCTGAAGACCGGCGACAGTTTTTATTTCGAAAGCGCTGTGCCGCATAAGTGGACCAATCCCGGCGGCTCGGAAACATTGATTCTGTGGATCAATACCCCGCCAACTTTTTAGCAGCGAGGAGATCGAATTGACGATATCCAAATTGGTGCAGCAGTCAGTTCTGTGCTTACTGCTCGTCTCTGTTCCTTGGATTTTGGGTAGCGAAACGAAATCCCCGACTGCGGATGTAATTGTGACTCACGCGCGCATCTACACGGTGAATGCGCGCCAACCGTGGGCCGAGGCATTAGCGATTCGCGATGGCAAAATCCTCGCCGCCGGCACGGATGGCGAGATCTCGCAATATCGCGGAACATCGACGAAGGTGATCGACGCGAAAGGTCGCCTGGTTCTGCCTGGCTTTACTGATTGCCACGTTCACTTCATGGACGGATCGTTCTCTCTGCAGCAGGTGAACGTCGAAAGTGCGAAGAACATCGAGCAAGTGCACCAGCAGATTAAGGCTTACGCGAAGGCGCATCCGAATGATCCCTGGGTGCTGGGACGCGGCTGGTCGTATCCGATATTTCCGCCAGCGGGAATGCCTGACAAAAAGCAGCTGGACGCGGTGGTTCCCGACCGCCCCGCATATATCGAAGGCTATGACGGTCACACGTGGTGGGCGAACAGCAAAGCGCTTGCAGCTGCCCACATAACCAAGACCACAGCGGATCCGCCGGGAGGCACGATTGTTCGGGATCCATCAACCGGTGAGCCAACGGGCGCCATAAAGGAGGATGCCGCTGATGCCATGGTTCGTCGCGCCATTCCCGTGCCAAGCCGTGAAAAGAAATTGCAGGCGTTGCGAGCGGGTTTGAAACACGCGAATGAATTGGGAATCACTCGAGTGCACGTGATGGGCGGGGTAAACGTTGGAGCCGGCGACGTAGCTGACGCCGAATTACTGGATGAGCTGCGGCAAAGTAACGAACTCACCGTGCGCTTCTATCTCGGATATCGTTTCGACCCGCCGGAAGTGACGGCACACCAGTTAGATGAAATCGAACGGGCTCGCCAGCGCTATCACGATAATTGGATCGCGGCAGGCGGGGTAAAGTTCTTTCTCGATGGCGTAATCGAAACTCACACCGCGGCTATGCTGGAACCCTACTCGAATGCGCCATCGCTCTCCGGCAGCCTGTTGTGGAATCCCGATAGATACAAAGCTTTTGTAGCTGAACTTGACCGGCGTGGAATTCAGATCTTCACTCACGCCATCGGCGATTGCGCGATCCGGCTCGCGCTTGATGCCTATCAATCCGCCGCGACTAAGAATGGTACGAAAGATGCGCGCCATCGAGTCGAGCACATCGAGGATCCTTCCGCAGCGGACATTCCACGCTTCGGGCAACTTGGAGTCATAGCCAGCATGCAACCCCTGCACGCATATCCAGACGATGACACGCTCAAATCTTGGCTACCCGCAGTGGGAGCGGAACGAGCAATGCGAGCCTGGCCGTGGCGCAGCATTCAAGCAGCGGGTGGAGTGCTGGCGTTCGGGAGCGATTGGCCGGTGGTGACGCTGAGTCCCTGGCCGGGATTGCAGAATGCGGTCACGCGCCAAACCCAAGAGGGAGAGCCACAGGGAGGATGGATTCCGTCAGAGAGCATTAGCCTTGAGGATGCAATTAAGGGATACACAATAAATGCGGCGTTCGCAGGACATCGTGAAAAAACCGAAGGTTCGCTCGAACCCGGAAAGTTGGCCGATCTCATCATCCTTTCGCAAAACATTTTCGACGTCGATCCGCATCGCCTGGTAGATACGAAAGTGACGCTAACCATGGTCGGCGGGCGTGTAGTTTATGAGCAGCAGAAGCCTTAGGATGTTGGATGTTGTGAATGCCGCAGGAATGCTTTCGTTTGTGATCTGAATGCGACAACCGAAACCGGTGAAACGTCCGGAGCAGATTCGAATGTTTCTGGTCCCGTGCAGTTGCGGAGTGACCTTTTCTGTCGCGCCGGACTATGACCGTCGCGGCACCAGCTGGAGCCGGTATTTGATGTGTCCCAATTGTGGCAAGCGCCACGATCCCAAAAACCGGCTGCTCGAAATTGGTTACCAGTCAGATGGATACTGGAAAGTAGATAAATGCTGACGCAGCCACAGCAATGACGATATTGCAGCGGAATTTTGCTCTGAACTCTCAGCGCAAAAGTCGCTATCGGGCAAATTTATTAATTCGTTTTAACCCTGTCGTTATTTTCTCTTGCCCAATTGTTGGGATTTGCTATACTTCCGGCGCACTTGCGGCCTCGGTAAAAACACCTAGTCAAAACTGGCCGGTAGCCGACGTTCGCAGAACAGAGAGGAGGTCCTGTGAAGAATATTTTCGTTGGGAACCTCAGTTTTAACACTTCGGAAGAAGAGCTGCGCAAGATATTCGAACCGTATGGGGCGGTCGACCGCGTCAGCATTCTCACCGACCGCGAAACCGGGCGCTCGCGTGGATTCGGTTTTGTAGAGATGACGAATAATGAAGAAGGCGACAAGGCTATCGCTGGGTTGAACGGCAGCCAGTTCGGAGGACGAGCGATCAATGTGAACGAAGCGCGTCCGAAGGCTGAGCGGGCCAGCGGCGGCGGTCGCGAAGGCGGCGGACGCCGCTAGATTGAACCATTTGCTTGGTGTTGTGGGCTGCTAATCCGAACTGCAAAGACCGACAAGGACCGTCGGCCAGGAACCATCCCCGGCATTTGTCCGCCCACTCGTGCATAAATTGATGGGCCTAACTTCGCGTTGTACACTTGAACTACGCGCCCGTAGCTCAGCTGGATAGAGCGGCAGCCTCCGGAGCTGTAGGTCGGGAGTTCGAATCTCTCCGGGCGCGCCATTACACAAGTCAAATCGCTACCGCACTGAATAGCTCTATTCGGTCGTCGATTCCACGGCAGTTTCGGCGGTGTCTCCTTCGCCCGGCGCAAGAAACAGATTGCTCTCCAGACCATGCTGCCGGGTGTAGAGATCGTAATAACGCCCACCGGCTGCGAAGAGTTCCTCATGAGTTCCCCGCTCGGCAATGCGCCCCTGCTCGATCACGAGAATCTGATCGGCGCGGCGGATGGTGGAGAGACGATGCGCGATCACAAAAGTTGTGCGGCCTCGCATTAAATAAGACAGGCCTTCCTGAATCATCTGCTCGGATTCAGAGTCGAGGCTCGATGTGGCTTCGTCGAGAATGAGGATGCGCGGTTCGGCGAGAATTGCGCGGGCGATCGAGATGCGCTGCCGCTGACCACCTGAAAGCTTTACACCGCGCTCGCCAACAACGGTGTCATATTTATCGGCGAAGCTCTCAGCGAATTCATCGACGCGGGCGATGCGGCAGGCGCGCAGCACGTCCTCATCGCTTGCATCCGGCCGGGAGAAGGCTACATTCTCGCGGATCGTTCCATCGAACAAAAACGACTCCTGTAGGACCACGCCCAGCTGAGTGCGGTATGAATCAAGCCGCGCCTGGCCCAGGTCAACGCCATCCACCGTTACCACACCTTGGGTTGGAACGTAAAAAGCGGAGATCAATCCGATGGTGGTGGATTTTCCAGATCCCGAAGAACCCACCAGCGCGGTGACTGTGCCGGGTGCAGCGTGAAAAGAGATATCGTTCAAAACCATTCGCGTGCCGTCATAACTGAAACTTACATCCTGGAATGCGATGTTGCCTTCGATGGGCGGCAGCGTGATGGTGCGCCGGGAATCGCGGTCTTCCGCGGGCTGGCTCAAAATTTCCTGCGAGCGCTCGAGTCCGGCCAAAGCTTCGGTGAGTTGGGTGCCGATCTGCACGATCTGCATGACCGGGGCGATCAGAAACCCCATGAACATGGTGTAAGTAAAAAATTCGCCGATCGTCAGCGATCCCGCGAGTATCTGCCGGGCCCCGACATACATAATGACTGCGCCGACTACGCCCAGCAGCACGCTAGCCGAAAGTCCCATCACCGAAGTTGCCGTCAGACTGCGCAGCACGTTATTAAGCAGGCGCATGACGCCGCCGGCGAAAACTTCCTCTTCGCGTTTTTCGGCGTGATATCCCTTGACGACGCGAATGCCGCCCAGAGATTCCGCCAGGCGCCCGGTGACTTCGGCATTGATCTTGCCGCGCTCGCGGAAAATTGGGCGAATGGTTTGGAAGGCTTTCTTCAGCGCCAAAGCAAAAAGAGCGAGAAAGCTAAATGCCAAGACAGTCATCAGCGAACTGATTCGGAATAGAACCACGAGTGCGATGCTGGCGGTGAGCAGCCCGCCCACCAGATCGACCAGGCCTGTTCCAATCAAATTGCGCACGCCTTCAACGTCGCTCATGATGCGCGACACCAGCACACCGCTCTTGGTGGAATCGTGAAATGCGACCGGCAAGCGCTCAACATGCGATTGAACTTTCTGGCGAAGCTCAGTGATCAGGCGTTGTGCGGCCTTCGAGAGCAGTTGGGTTAGAGAAAACGACGTGATGCCCTGCACCACCGTGGCGGCGAGCACTCCGAGCACCAACGGCCTCAACAATTGAATGTGGTGTTTCACGATCACTGAATCGATCAGATACCGGGTGGAGTACGGAAGCACGAGAGACGACACGCGGTTTATTGCCATCAGGACGAAACCGAGCGCCAGCAATCCGCGGCGCGGGCGGATAAGCTCCAGCACCAGCGGCATAACAGTTTTGAGCTTGGGGCGGGGGGAGCCTTTGGCGGTCAATTTTGGGGCAGAAGCCATGTCGTAGTTAGATCGTCGAGAGTGGCTGCGGGGTTCAATTTCAAGCTGTTAAGGTGCCCGAAGGAGCGGCACCGTAAAGCTTTAACCGCAGAGATCGCAGACAATTGCATAGAGACGAGAAGTAACCCGCTGCATGGTTTGAACCCGGGGTGATGCTCGGCCCCCGGACTCTTCCTTTACAATCATCTGCAAAATGAAACTGGCGGAGATCAATCGACGGCTCGGTACGCAGTTGGAAAACGGCGCCGGCGAGACCGAAATCCACGGCGTCGCAGGCATTGAAACTGCGGGCCCGGGACAGCTCACCTTCATTGCAAATCCGAAGTATGCGGCGGCCGCGCGCACCACACAAGCGTCAGCCGTGATCGTTGCCGAGGATTCGCCTGCCCTGAAAGCCGCCATGCTGCGCAGCAAGAATCCATACCTGGATTTTGCCCGCGCGCTGGAATACTTTTATCAGCCACCGCAGTATGCGCCTGGCGTTCATTCCACCGCGGTGGTGCATTCATCGGCAAAGATTGGCCCAGGGGCGCACATTGGGCAATATGTTGTCGTTCAGGAAGACGTCGAGATTGGCGATAGTGCCGTGCTGCTGGCGCATGTGGTCATTTATCGCGGCGTCAAGATTGGCACAAACTTTTTGGCTCATGCTCATGCCGTGGTGCGGGAGTTCTGCCGAATCGGCAACAATGTCATTCTGCAAAATGGTGTCGTCATTGGCGGCGACGGATTCGGTTTCGCCAAGGATGCAAAGGGGTATTGGCACAAGATCGTGCAGTCCGGACCGACAATTATCGAGGACGACGTGGAAATTCAAGCCAACGCCTGCATCGACCGCGCTAGTGTTGGAGAAACGCGAATCGCTCGCGGCGCGAAGGTCGACAACCTGGTTCAGGTGGGACACGGATCAATGGTGGGCGAAGATACATTGCTGTGTGCGCAAGTCGGACTCGCGGGATCAACCGACGTTGGCAAGAATGTGATTCTGGCGGGCCAGGTCGGCGTGGCTGGACATTGCAAAATTGGGGACGGTGCCATCGCGACCGCGCAAAGCGGCATCCCGAATGACGTTGCGGCTGGCGCGGTCGTCAGCGGCTATCCGGCAATGGACAATAAACTGTGGCTGCGCTGCGTCGCGGTATTCAGCCGCCTGCCGGAGATCGCGCGAGGTTTACGGAAAAAAGAATAGAGCCGGGCGCTTGCAGTCATTGTGGCAGGACTATGCGCTTATTCACTATATCTTCGGAGACTTTTGCGATGTGTTCGGCCTTGCCAAGATCACGCCAATAATATTCATCCGCGCGAAAACCTAGAATTTTTTCTCCCGCCTTCGCTACTCGCACATAACTGTCAATGATCGAGAATGCGCCCTGTTCCGTCATCATAGTAAGGAACCGTGGCGAGATCACGTGAATGCCAGAAAAGGCCAGTGCCTGGGGATCTGCGGCGGGCCGCACGAGTTGCGCCTGACCTTCTTTGCCGATGCGTCGGCCGCAGAGTTCCAATGAACGGTCGAAAAGCAAATAGCGGGAAGTTTCACGGTCCTGCACCGCGAGTGTTACCAATGCTTTTTTTTTGATGTGATACGTCAACATTTGCCCTGAGTCGATGTCGCTGATCACATCGACATTGTGGACAAAGAAGGGCTCCTCCTTGCCAGTCCCTCGCTGAAAAAAAGACGCAGCCTTCTTTAATCCGCCGCCTGTATCGAGCAGACATTCATCTTCGCGCGAAATTTCGATTTGCAATCCGAAATTCTGATTAGCTTTCAGATAGCTCTGGACCATATCCGCGAAGTGATGGAGGTTGATGATTACCTCTCTGACACCGAATTTCCGTAGACGATTGAGGGTGATTTCAAGCAGAGTGCGGCCAGCCACCTTAACCAGCGCTTTCGGGCAATCGTTGGTCAGGGGACGCAGGCGCGTTCCCAGACCGGCAGCCAGCACCATGGCCTTCATCAGTCGGTCCCTGACTCTGCGGCGGCTGCTTGCATCTCAGCTGCCGCTTTCTCCAGTTCGCGATGATGAACCGTAACCTCAATCCCGGTGTTGGTGCGCAGGTGTTTCGCCAGTTGCTCGGCCAGATAAACCGAGCGATGTTGGCCGCCGGTGCATCCGAATGACACCATCAGGTTTTTGAAACCTCGACGCTGGTACTCACTAACGCTGGCATCTACGAGGGCGCGAACATGTTCCAGAAACTCTTGCGCGCTCTCCTGCTGTTCAAGATATTCGATCACCGGCGCGTCCTTTCCAGTGAGTTGTTTAAAGCGCTCGTCGCGCCCGGGATTGGGGATGCCGCGGCCGTCGAACACAAAGCCTCCTCCATTTCCCGTTTCATCTTTAGGAGCGCCTCCGCGGTGAAAAGAAAAACTATATATACGGACTGCAAGAGCCGCGTCAGAAGTTGAACGCGAGACGGGGCCTCGTGGAGCTTCGAAATGCAGGTTCAGCAGCTTTTGCGACCCTAACATGCGCTGGAAGGATTCCATCAGCGTAGGGAATTCGATCGGCAGCATAACGTTGTGCAGCAGCCAACGCAGATTTTTCAATGCATAAGGTACGCTTTGTAGGAAGTGCGCTTTGCGTTCGTAAAATCCGCGAAACCCATATGCGCCGAAGGCCTGCATCAGGCGCACATACACGAATCCATAGTAATGATGTAAGAACGCATCGCGGCTAAGCGGAATGTAGTTCCGCAGAGCTTCCAGATAGTGGTCGAGCAGCTGTTGACGCAATGTCGGGGGAAGATCAGCCTTAGCGTCATATAACAGTGATGCCACATCGTATTGCAGCGCACCGTGGCGCCCGCCCTGGTAATCCACAAAAAACGGAGCGCCGTCGTGCAGCATGATGTTGCGTGACTGGAAGTCGCGATAAAGAAAATAATCGTGATCTGCGGATAACAAAAATTTGGTGAGCCGGGTAAAATCCTGCTCCAGCGCCTGCTCATTGAATGGAATGCCGGCCAGCCGAAGAAAATAGTACTTGAAGTAATTCAAGTCCCAATTTATGGATTGGCGATCGAAACTGGCGCGAGGATAACAAACTTTGTAGTTCAAATCGCGCCCGGCTTCGATTTGGAAGCGCGGCAGAGTCTCGAGCACCCGGCGATAAGTTTCCACCACGGCAGGAGCGACAACGTCGCCACTGCGATTTTGCGAGAGAAAGTCGAACAACGTCACGTCTCCGAGATCTTGTTCGAGGTAAGCACCTTCACTCAGTTTTTCGGCGTAGATTTCAGGAACCGGCAATCCATGCCCGTGGAAGTGCCTGGAGAATTCAAGAAAAGCCATATTCTCTTCCCGCACGCCGTAAAGAATCCCAATCGCGCTTTGCTGACGGTTGGAGAGCCGAATAATGCTACGGCCTGATCCGCCGAGTTGCCCCTGAAGCGGTTCCACTCGCTCTACGGGAGAGTGGAAATACTGCTCGAAAAGTTGGCTGAGGACTTCCATGGAATGAGGGTTCGCTACGCGTAACTAAAGATATCATCGCCAGCCCGCTATTGACGGTTGTTCTGTGGCCAGAACTGGTTACCAGTGGGGTGAACATCAGCTCCGGATTATGGCGTGACTCATCGAGCCATGTGCTAAATTCTAAGAAATCGCTCCCACAAAATCGCCATCCATGCCACAAACTTTCGAGCCTACTGGTCGACCCGCTGTAAAGGTCTTCGTCGCCACAACTGTTTTGTTGAGCTTCATTTCCTTCTGGCGGGCGGCCGCGATTGTCCTCTCTGATTTAGGCTCCTCGGCCTACTACGTTGGCGGCGATGCAGAAAAGGTGATTGGCAAGAGCGCCCCGTGGTTCGTTCTGGCGGTCATGCTTTTTGCCAATTGCGTGCGCGCCCTGTATGTGGAATCCACGAGCATGTTCGTGCGAGGCGGAGTGTACACCGTGGTCAGGCGGGCGATGGGCGCGAAGCTGGCCAAGTTCTCAGTGTCCGCTTTGTTGTTTGATTACATTCTTACAGGCCCGCTCAGTTCAGTGGTCGCCGGACAATATCTGGCTGGTTTCATTCATGACATCGCACACATATTAGGCTACCCACTTCGGCATTTCCCTGATGACCTGTTTGCCGCTCTCTTTGGAATCGCCGTAGCCTTATATTTCTGGCGAAAAAATATTCAGGGGCTGCACGAATCCAGCAGCAAGGCATTGCAAATCATGGCCGTGACCACGGTCATGGTAGTGATTCTGATCATCTGGTGCACGATTACTTTGTGGCACTCTCCGGCGCCACTTCCGCCAAGTCCTATCAAATACGGCATCACTCTCGATCACGAATCTCTGGGCTGGTTGCGCGGACTGAAAGACACCTGGCTCACTCATCTGACATTATTCATTCTGCTTCTGGGGTTCGGCCATTCCGTGCTGGCGATGAGCGGCGAAGAGACGCTGGCGCAGGTCAACCGCGAAATTGCGCACCCCAAGCTGCAGAATTTGAAAAAGGCGGCGGTTGTCATCGGCATTTACGCGCTTCTGTTTACTGCACTGACATCGTTTTTCGCAGTGATGATCATTCCCGACGCTCGACGACCAGAATACTTTGGAAATCTGATCGGCGGAATCGCCATGCATTTATGGGGACCGCTATGGGCGCGACTTATATTCCACGGCTTCGTGGTGCTGGTCGGAGTCCTGATTCTTTCAGGCGCACACAATACTTCGATCGTCGGCGCGAATGGAGTGCTCAACCGGGTTGCAGAAGATGGCGTACTCACAGAGGCGTTCCAGAAACCGCATCCGCGATTCGGCACCAGCTACCGCATTATCAATATGGTTGTTGGCCTGCAGTTGCTCACCATCATCCTGACCCGCGGAAACGTATTTACTCTCGCTGGCCTCTACGCTTTCGGTGTGATCTGGAGCTTCGCCATGATGGCTCTCGCGGTACTGGTTTTGCGCTACACCGAAACTTCAAGACGGGATTGGAAGGTGCCGCTGAATATCCCGCTGGGCAAAGGCCGGGAATTGCCGCTGGGCGTGATATTGATTGCGGCCGTGCTTTTTCTTACAGCGCTGGTCAATCTGTTCACTAAGTACACAGCAACCATCGGAGGCGTGTCATTCAGCCTCGTGTTCTTTGCACTTTTCACTTATTCAGAGCGGCGGGTTGCTAAACAGCGTGCCGGCAAACTGGAGAGCCTGGATCAATTCCGGGTTTATGGAAACGAGCAGCCGGCAACCGAGACGCTGGGTGTTCGTCCCGGCAATATTCTGGTAGCGGTTCGCGATCCGAGAAACCTCTACTACTTGCGCGAAGTCCTGCGCAGAACTGATACCAAGCAGCAGGATGTAGTGGTCATGACGGCACGTCTGTACCATCGCGAGCCGTCGTTCGGCAGCACCACCTTCGATGCTGAACAGGTTTTCGACCAGTATGAGCAGGAGCTATTCACCTCGGTCGTTGCCGCGGCTGAAAAAGAAGGTAAGCCGGTTTCCCTGCTCGTGGTGCCCGCAACCGATGTTTTTGATTCGATCGTGGTCACGGCGCAGCGGATTGAATCCAGCCGGATTGTGTGCGGCTTATCTAACAAACTCAGCCCCGACGAGCAGGCCAGATTGACGGGAGATGCGTGGGAGCACTTGCCGGATCCTAAGCCTCGGCTGGTCATGGAAATCCGGCTTCCGAATGGAGTATCGCGCGAATATTATTTGGGTCCGCACACTCCGCGGCTGCGGAATCAGGATGTGGATCTGCTGCACCGGCTGTGGTTGGAAATAAGCGCCGATCCCAGGTTCGCCGGAGTCCATCACTATCACATTGTGGCGGTCGCGCTTGAAGAACTAGAGCAGGAATTACAGGGCGCCAAAAAGGCCGAAGTTCTTGACAAGCTATGGCGAGAACTGCAAAAGCGATCTGACGACGAGAGCTAACCTTCGAAGGACCTTCCATCTTCCCTATCACATTGCAAGTTGTCGACCTGTGTAGAACACGAGTAGAATCACTGTGACGTCCAATCCCGCTTCTCGGCGGGAACGGGGGACCCGCAGCGGAAGAAATTCCGACGGGGCGAATCCGTTAGGCCGGCCCAACCGGCGCACGGTAGGACACCTTTCAGTCCGAGCCCGACAGCTAACCTCGTCGACGCAGAAAGGAGCTGTGCTCGCAACCAAAGCGAGCCGGACTCTATGGCATCTTCGACCGACAAATCTCCCCTCGTGAATTCTTCAACCCGAGTTTTGGTAGCCACCAGCGCCATGCTGGCGTTCATCTCTTTCTGGCGCGTGGCGGCGATCGTGCTCAATGACATGGGCTCGTCGGCATTTTACGCCGGCGCCATCGCGGAACACTTCGTCGGGAAGACCGCGCCTTGGTTCGTGCTTGCAATCATGTTGCTGGCCGGCGCCGTGGCCGCGATCTACATCGAGAGTTGCGGGATGTTCGTCCGCGGCGGTGTGTATCGCGTAGTAAAAGAAGCCATGGGAACCACGCTGGCGAAGTTTTCCGTGTCGGCGCTGATGTTCGACTACATTCTGACCGGCCCGATCAGCGGCGTTTCAGCCGGCCTGTACCTAGTCGGTTTGCTGAATGAGCTTTTCCATTATGCGCACTGGCATGCGACGATCCCGATGAATGCTGGCGCCGCGGGATTCGCCATCATTGTTACGGTGTACTTCTGGTGGGAAAACATAAAAGGCATTCCCGAATCCAGTGAGAAGGCACTGCGGATTATGTACGTGACCACCACTATGGTGGTCATCATGGTAGCGTGGTGCGGTTACACCTTGTGGGTGAAGGGAGCACATCTTCCTCCGTGGCCACATCTGCGCAACATCACTTATCTGCAAGGCGAGCATGGCGGTGCACTAGGTTGGTTACGGCATACTTCCCTGCCCTATACCATCGGACTGATCGGAATTTTAATTGGCCTTGGACATTCTGTGCTGGCCATGAGCGGCGAAGAAACCATGGCGCAGGTTTATCGCGAAATCGAGCATCCCAAGCTGCCAAATCTCAAAAAAGCTGCGGTAGTGATTTTTCTGTACAGCTTGATCTTCACCGCCGGAGTCGCGTTCTTCGCGGTCATGATTGTGCCGGATTCGGTCCGGGCAAATTTTCAGGACAATCCAATCGGCGGGCTGGCCATGTATCTGGTCGGACCAACTTCCCTACGGCTGGCTTTCCGCGGATTCGTAGTGATTGTCGGCGTTCTGATGCTGGCAGGTGCGGTGAATACCGCGATTGTGGGTTCGAACGGAGTTCTGAATCGTGTATCTGAGGATGGAATTCTTCCGGAATGGTTCCGCAAGCCGCACCCTCGTTTTGGCACCACTTACCACATTCTCGACCTGGTGGTTGGGCTTCAGATACTGACGATCATCCTGAGCCGCGGAAATATTTTCCTACTTGGCGAAGCGTATGCCTTTGGCGTGATGTGGAGCTTCTCCATGAAAGGCTTGGCGGTTCTGGTTCTCCGGTACACCGAGCCGGGTAAGCGGGAGTACCGCGTACCTCTTAATTTGCGCATTGGCGGAATCGAAATTCCGATAGGCTTGGCACTTATTACCCTCACGTTAACAGCGCTATGCGTGATCAATCTTTTCACGAAAGAGATTGCAACAATTTCTGGCCTCGCGTTCACGCTGATTTTCTTCACCGTATTCGAGGTCTCGGAAGCGGTTACTAGGAGGCACTCGACTAAACATTCGGAACTGGATCAGTTTAATGTGGAGCCGGGCGAGGAGTTGACCCCAGAGTCGCTCGGCGTACGTCCGGGAAACGTGCTGGTCATGGTGCGCAACTACAACACGCTTTATAACCTGGGAGCGACCCTCGATCAGGTCGATACCCACAAACAGGATGTGATCACACTGCACTTACGGTTCCTGAACCGCTCGGATGCCGGCGAATATGAACTGGAGCCAGAGCAGTTTTTCAGCTCAGAAGAGCAGACTCTATTTACGCGCGCGCTGGCTTTGGCAGAGAAGAAAGGAAAAAGCATTCATCTGGCTGTGGCCGCCGCCACGGAAAAGTGGGACGCCATTCTGCGCGCCGCACAAAGCCTGCAGTCAGCGGTTGTGGTGCTCGGCGTTTCGCCTAACCATCCGGTGGCGGAAGAGGCTCGGGTTGCCGGCTTAGCGTGGGAACACCTGACTGAGCCCAAGCCAGAGTTGACGTTGATTATCTACTCACCAACTGGACATGAGCAGGTCTTTTACCTGGGACCACATGCGCCCCACTTGACACCCAAGGAAGTTGATCTACTGCACGGCATCTGGTTGGAGCTCAGCAGTTGGGTCGCGCCCGAGGAGCTGCATCATCATGACGTGGTGCATTTTGCGCTGCAGGAG
>JBOGLH010000048.1:0-16445 GCA_050746025.1 Terriglobales bacterium
GCGACTCTATTGCCTATGGTGGTGCACGGCAATCTCCAGCGGACGGACAAATGAAGATCAGATCGTTGCTTCTGTTCGGAGTCGTTCTGGTCACCTCGGCCGCTCTTAGTGCGCAGACAACTGTCATCCGAGTAGGAGCCTTTCCGAACGTTACCCATGCTCAGCCCATGATCGGCAAAGCCAACGGTTGGTTCGAAAAGGCCATGGGGCCCGGCATAAAGATCGAGTGGCATAGTTTCAACGCTGGTCCTTCTGCAATTGAGGCACTCTTTGCCGGCGCAATCGACATGACGTACGTTGGGCCAAATCCGGCCGTTAACGGATATCTTCGTTCTAACGGTGATGCGCTTCGCATCATCGCAGGCGCAACCAGTGGTGGCGCCTCGCTAATTGTGAGGGGGGATTCAGGAATCAATAAGGCGGAAGACTTTCGCGGCAAACGTGTTGCGTCTCCGCAAATGGGGAACACACAGGACATTGCGCTTCGCGCCTGGTTGAAATCGCAAGGGCTGAAAACTCGCGACAAAGGTGGCGACGTGACCGTAATGCCTATCGCCAATCCCGATCAGCTCACGTTATTCCTCAAGAAAGAAATAGACGCCGCGTGGGCGCCCGAACCTTGGGCTTCCCGGGTGGTACACGATGCGGGCGGGAGAATCTTTCTCGATGAGCGCACTCTGTGGCCGCGGGGTCAGTTTCTGACCACCGAATTAGTTGTCAGTACGAAGTTTTTTCAATCGCATCCCGATCTCGTCAAGAAATGGCTGCAGGCCCACGTCGAACTCACAGATTGGATCAACAGCCACCTTTCTGAGGCCAAACGGATACTGAACCAACAGATTCAGAAAGAAACCGGAAAGGCGCTCGCACCGCCCGTTTTGGACGATTCATTCAGCCACCTGCAGGTGACTTACGACCCTCTGCGGGAACAACTGTTGCGAGCCGCACAGCTTGCTTTCGATGCCGGATTTCTGGGACGGCAAATGCCCGACCTCTCTCGCATTTACGACCTCACGTTACTGAATCAAGTTTTAACCGCAGAAGGGAAGAAGACGGTTCAATGACCCACCCACTTCGCAAGTCGGTTGTTTCTGTCGAACATCGCGCTCCTTACAGACTTGCATCGCCGCATCGGGCCGAGGTCGCGGTGAGTTCAAACGCGGACCGCATGCCGCAAGCTCCGAAGCTAGCGCTGAAGAACGTTTGCCTGAGCTATGCGACAAATGCGAACAATCGGCTGATCGCCCTCAACAACATTAATTTGAAAGTCCAGCCCGGCGAGTTCCTCTGCATTGTGGGGCCGTCTGGCTGCGGAAAGTCCACTCTGCTGCACCTGATCGCCGGTCTCCATCTCCAGTCTTCCGGCGATGTCCTAGTCGATGACGTGCCAGTGCAAGGGCCGGGTACTGACCGCATTTTGATTTTCCAGGAGCTCGGGCTTTTTCCATGGCTTACTGTCGCGCAGAACGTCGAGTTCGGAATGCGGATGAAGAACATCCCCAAAGCTCAGCGCCAGGTTCAGGTCCGTGATTATCTTCGACTGGTTCATCTCCACCAATTTAAAGATAGCTATGTTCATCAGCTTTCCGGGGGTATGCGGCAGCGCGTGGCGCTGGCCCGGGCGCTTGCCACTGAACCGGATGTTTTGTTGATGGACGAACCCTTCGCTGCGCTCGACGCCCAGACCCGTGATCTGCTCCACGACGAACTGGAACGCATCTGGGCTGAGACTCGGCGCACCATTGTCTTTGTCACCCACAACGTTCGCGAAGCGGTCCGACTCGGAGATCGTGTTGTTCTGCTGACATTCCGCCCTGGCCAAGTCAAACGCGAATACCGAATTGACCTACCTCGTCCACGCCACTTGGAAGATGTGAACGTTGCCGGCAGCGCGCGCGAGATCCTCAACGATCTGCGGGAGGAAATTAACAAGTCGATTGAGGAGAAGTACGGACTTGAAGCGAACGCTTAGATACATCCTCTTCTATTCTTCACTGATCGGATTGTGGGCACTCCTGGCCAAGCTTCAAGTCTGGCCGCCCTACATCTTTCCAACGCCATGGGGCGTCGCCGAAACTCTGCGATCAGGATTCGCCGATCACAGCTTCTGGATCGCAATCGCCGTCAGCATGAGACGAATGCTGATTGGCTATGGCATTTCAGTCGTGTTCGGTTTAGCGCTTGGTCTGGGCATCGCCAGCAATAAATTTCTTGAGCAAACCATTGGCGGATTACTAGTCAGCCTGCAAAGCCTGCCAAGCATCTGCTGGTTGCCGATCGCCGTGCTTTGGTTCGGGCTGACGGAGAAAGCAATCTTATTCGTCGTCGTGATGGGCTCATTGCTTTCCGTCACCATCAGCATGGAAACCGGACGCAAACAGCTTCCGAAGATTTACACCATGGCGGGACGCAATCTCGGCGCGCGTGGAGTGCGCTTGTTCTGGCACGTCACGCTACCGGCCAGCCTGCCATACATTGTCACTGGCCTGAAGCAGGGCTGGGCCTTTGCCTGGCGGTCTCTCATCTCGGGAGAAATGATTTTCGTCACTCTCGGTCTAGGCCAGCTGCTGATGATGGGCCGCGACCTGAATGATATGAGTCAGGTAGTCGCCGTAATGATCCTGATTGTTGCGTTGGGATATCTCGTGGATGGTGTGTTCTTCAAGACTATTGAAAAGCAACTGCAGCACCGCTGGGGATTGACCACCGGGTGAAGCGGATTAGTTTTTTGTGGTTTTTAACCCTACTAGGTTAGTAATGATACTCGTAATTAATTGTTGTTTGTGCATTAGCGAGACGTTAAAGGAGAACGGTAATGAATGAAGTCTTCCGCGGTTTCTGGCTGGTGATCCTGGCAATCACCCTCAATGGACCTTTGTTTTCGCAGGCCACCGCGCCTACTAAATCCAGGCTGGCTCCCGCCACCTCTGCTGCGACTCAACAAGATGTCCAGGCTCTGCGTGACACCGTGCAGGCACAGCAAAAGCAAATTGAAGCACAGAGTCTGCAGATGCAGGAACTACAAAATCAATTGCGCCAGGTGTTGGACGCGGTGCAGCAGGCGAACGCCAGCTCGCAAAAAATACAAACCGGCGCCGACCAAGCTCAGGCGACCGCGACTCAAGCCCAGCAGTCTGCAACCCAGGCCCAAGCGGCGGCTGCGCAGGCTGCTTCCAGTGCGGCTACAACAGCCGCCGTCGCCAACGCACTGCAAGGTCAATCAAAAGAAGAGCACGCCCAACTCGAAAGTCTGCAAAGCATTCTTGCCCGCTTCCGCTTTTCCGGAGATGTCAGAGTCCGTGGCGAGAATTTCACCCAGGATGGAACTCAGGACCGGAACCGGGCCCGCGTCCGCGTCCGTTTCGGTTTTGACGGCCAGCTCGATCAGGATTTCATCGGCAGTTTCGCGCTGGCAACCGGCTCTGAAGGCGATCCCACCAGCGAGAACGAAACTTTGACTAACGCCTTCGATCGCAAAACCATTGCGTTAGATCGCGCCTACGTCGCCTACAATCCAGTTGCACATCCTTGGTTGTCGCTTACTGCAGGCAAGTTCCCCTATCTCTGGCAACGCACATCGGTGACTGGCGATCCTGACTTGAATCCCGAGGGCTTCGATCAAAAACTGTCATTCAACTACAACAGTTTCGTGCAGAACCTAAGTTTTCAAACTTTCGAACTGCTTTATAACGAGAGTTCTACTGGTTCTGATTCTTATGTTCTGGGCGCGCAGGCTCAAGCCCGTCTGCAGGTTGGACCGTGGTCCACAACGGCGTCAGTTCTTAACCAGCATTGGAATTCACCCGACGCCCTGCTGCAGGCGACCGCATTTGAGGTGGCGGCCACTACCACTGGATCCAGCAGCGCCGGCTCGCTCCCTGTCCCCGGGGAGGGTCAGGGGTGCTCGGCGGTAGGAAACTTGCCGAAGTTTGCTCCCTGCGCATTTGCTCCTAATGGGATGACCAATGCCACTTATCTGGACGCTGCAGGCAAACCGCATTTATATTCCGGCTTCGACCTGCTGGATTTTATTGTGAATAATCAGATTCAGACCGGAGCCAGAGAATTCCCCATCAATTTGCTGGTTGAATATGAACAGAACCTGGATGCGTCGAACCATCCGCTTTCCGCCGCCAAAGGCAATCCGGTGCTTACCAACCTCGGCAGCCAAAATAAAGAATATGGCGCGGATTTAAGCATAGGCCGCGCGGTCCGCAAGAATGATTTGCTCTTCGGCTACGGTTGGCTGCGGCAAGAACAGGATTCTGTGCTGGCCTCGATTGCGGAAAGTGACCAACGCGCGCCAACTAACATTTTGCAAAACCGCGTCTATGCGAACTGGAAGCTGCGTGCCAATACTCTGGCCAGCTTCACCTGGTGGTATGGGCGTGTACTAAACACCTCCTTGGAAAACAATGCCGCCTTCTATAACAACTGGGGTGGGTCCGTCAGCAACGCCGCAGTCTCAGGCAAGAGCACCATCTCCGCGCCGGGTCAGCAGGAGCCATGGCTTAATCGTTTCCAGTTTGACCTGCTTTACACTTATTAATTCCTCGGTTAAACGGGAGAATCTTATGAAATGCATTTCCGTTCTGTTCGCCACCGTGCTTTTTCTGATGTCTTGGAGCGCAGTAGCACAACAACCAGCTCCGCGGGACGCCGCATCGACCGATAATCCGGATCGAGGCACAATCACAGTTCGGGGCTGTTTAACGACCGAACGCGGCAACTACATCCTGATCGCTGACCGCACCAGCACTGTCTATGCGATGCAGAGCGCAGAATTTCCTCTATGATTCTTTAAACCGTATCTCGCAGGCTTATACAAGCGGATCCAACTGGGGAGAGACTTACGGCCCGAGCGCAACCAATCCCGGCGTGCAGCCCACATCGCCCGGCATCGACGCATGGGGGAATCTCAAGAACCGTTCTGGCGTGGTAGGTAAGATGATGCTCGAAGGGCTGAGCTGCACAGTAAATACTCAGAACCAACTTGGGGCATGTTCCCTAACGTACGATGCTGCGGGCAACATGATCCAAAATAGTTCAACTGCGTACACCTACGATGCTGAAAACCGGCTGATCGAGACCGCAGGCATGTCCTACATCTACGATGGCGATGGCAAGCGCGTGAAAAAGTGTACCGCAGGCACGACGCCAGGAATCTGTAGTGCTAGCGCGACGGGTACGTTGTACTGGGGCGTACCGGGTAGCGAGACATTGGCCGAAACGGACCTCGCTGGAACGTTCTCGAAAATTATGTCTTTTTCAATGGGGAACGCATTGCGCGACGGGAACCAGGCACCACTCCGACTATTCACTTCTATTTCTCAGACCAGTTGGGAACGCATTCGCTGATTACGGACTCGCATGGCGACATGCCTCCGCAGGAAGAATCTGACTATTACCCCTATGGTGGCGAAATTCCGGTTTCGGGCAGCGACTCCAATCATTATAAATTCACCGGCAAAGAGCGGGATGCTGAGACTTGCACAACAACATGTGTTGATTATTTCGGTGCAAGGCATTATGCATCAAGCATTGGTCGGTTCATGACACCTGACTTGGATAGTGACGTTGACGATCCCGGCCCAGTGCCTTATGCGAATTTCCGCGATCCGCAAACTCTGAATCTCTACTCCTACGTTCGCAACAATCCGCTGAACAGGATCGATCCCGACGGGCACAAGCTGGTCTGCAACAATTCAACAACGACCGATCATGCCGGGACGATCCATGTACATGTTAACTGCCATGAGGAGGCGGATTCGGAGCCGATCGCGCCTTCCACGTTAGATAAGTTCCGGACACTTTTCTTTTCCGATGTTTCTGATCCTGCGGACAAGAGGGCGTTAATAAACTCCATCGTCGGTGATGTTGTAACTGGACATGCAAGTGTAGGCAACACGACCCTCAATGAGCTTATCCCCGGTTCGCCAGTAATGAGTAGTGCTCCTCCCCTTCCGAGCATCCCACTGAAGGTTCTCAAGGTGCTGGATGCCATCGATACTTCAAGCTCTGCGGGCCCAGACATAGAGGGCGGAAAAAGTTTCCAGAATAGAGAGGGAAAACTTCCCCAATCGATGAACACGGGAACTCAATCTCCTATAAAGAATGGGATGTGAACGCAAAACAACCGGGTGCTGGTAGGGGGAGTGAACGATTGGTAACTGGCAGCGATGGTAGCGCTTATTACACAGGCGATCACTATCAGACGTTCCAGAAGGTCAGGTGATTTCCCATGAACTTTGATTCGCTCGAACCGCCGTACCTGTACTTGAGTATCGCGACTCCGAAAGAATTTGCTGAGTATGCATATAGGCTGAACTATGACAAGGGTTCTGAGCTTGCGGTTCGAGTTGTGCGCGGCCATAAAATGCGGCGGCTGTGCGGTCTCTATGATGAGTTTGCTGCCGCTTTCCAATTCCCGGATTACTTCGGCGAAAACTGGGATGCATTGGATGAGTGCTTGGCTGATCTTGAATGGCTGCCTGCGGCTGGCTACGTACTCTTTGTCTCCAATACGGTTGTTGCCTTAGGCGAGGAACCAGAGAAGCAGTTTGCTACATTCGTCAGTGTCCTCTCCGGAATATGTGAAGAGTGGGCGCGAGCTAATACCCCCAAGCCCTTCCATGTTCTCCTGCAGTGCATGGAAGGAGATGTAGAGAATCTCCGAAGGCGAGCTCAGTCGCCTTTAGCTACTGTGTCGATCCAGTTGTTCTGACCGGGTATCCGGCTGTAGACAGCGCGATCGAAGGCATCCATTTGCAAATTGACGACTACCTGATCAAACCCGCAAGCGCTGACACACTTGTTGCCTTATTGGCGGACAAATTAGCCGCGCGACGAGGTTAGGAATGATTGAACTTTCTTAACTTAGAAGGATTGCCGCCATGGGCTGATGTTGCGTCTGGACATTTATCATGGGCTCCGCGCAACCGATCATTTATGTTCCATCGTCGGCGAACCGACTGATATTAACTTCCAATATTCTACTGAGTTTCCTGTATGCTCCGTTCGAGCCCTGCTCTGTTAGTTATCGAACAATGAATTCCGCCACAGTGAAACCCGACAAGAAAAAATACGTTGCTCCGAGAGTTAACGCAATTGGTTTAGAAGAAGCCAAAAAGCTTCTACTGGCTCAAACCGCTCCCGAAGATCAGCATGCGAAAGATGATCTTCTAGATTTGCTGGAACAAACTTCGGCGTAAATCGCAATGCCTCGACTTCGCGATTTCTTGTCTTGGAAACAGCGTCCCACGAGTAATCTTAGGCGCGGCACCAGGATTGCTTGCGAGATTCGGCTCAGTTTGATTTCCCTCGATTCGGCGCATCCTTTTGTCGAGCCATGTTTGATCGTTCTCGCGAACCCTCAGGGATGCGGAGCGAGGTTCGGTCGCCCGCTGGAGATCGGAAGCCGCGTTCGATTGGAAGGTCTTCCTGGCAAACGCAGCGTCACAGCGCGGGTAGTGAACTGCATTTCGCTCGGTGAATACGAGAAGTTCTGGCTTCTAGGATTAACCCTCGATGAGCCGGACAATGTTTGGGGAATCGAAAAACCGCCTGAAGACTGGCTGTGAGTTGCTACTTCCCAGCAGAGACCAGCTACAGCGGTTACCGATCCGGCTACCGTTTTCAGCTTTACTTTTTCCATCGAGGCAGTTAAATTTAGCTCGGCTAATACCAACTGCCTTTAGAATCAATGGCGTTTAGAATCCCTCTCTCTCCGCCATTCATCGAGCGTGCCGTAGAACTTCACCAAGGTGTTACAGAGAAACTGGCCCTTGCTGATGTCCTATCCGCAGCGTCGTTCCAATAAAAATTGCTGCACATCTTCCTCGCGAAATTTCCATAAGCCCTTGCCTTTTTGTGCCCCGAGTTTGATCGAGTGCAGACGCGGCTGCCGTCGTCCCGAGGCGTGGTCTCGGACCCACCTTTGCTTACTCCCAACCATTTCGCCACTTCACTGCCGTCGAGCAAGCGCTTAGGGCGGGAAGGGAAGCGCCCGTCGGAGACCGGCTGACCGGTATTGGGCATTCGGATCAGGTTTACTGCGGATTCAGAAGTATTCATGCAAGCCATCCTTAATCGTCAAGGCAGTTTCTAACGCAAGTTATCCATAACGTCAAAATGCCTGCATTTCCGGGAGATTTGACCGAAATTTCATTCGGGGTTAGCTTCCTGGTGCTCAAGTCGTGAAATATCGCCTCGGGCCCAGGAGTCACAGTGTTCGGATCGATTGAACATCTGCACAAAATGCTTGGCGGTAGCGGCTACATCGCCGATTCGATAACTACGACAACAGTTTATCTGGCGGGTAGGCTTCATAAGCCACTACTGCTGGAAGGGCCGGCAGGCAGCGGGAAAACGCAATTGGCGTATGCAGTTGCGGATTCTGTGAACACCACGGTCGAGCGCCTCCAGTGCTATGAAGGGATCAATGAAGAAAAAGCCATCGGCAGATTCGACGAATCGCTGCAAAGGCTTTGTGTCGAGTTGAGGGCCAAGTCTGGCAATGTTGATTGGGGTTCGGTGAGAACCGAGCTGCACAGTCAGGATTTCTTCAATGCCGGCCCACTGATGCGGGCTCTGCTCTGCGAAAAGCCGTGTGTTTTGTTAGTTGACGAGCTAGATAAAGTTGACCAAGCGTTCGAAGCCATGCTGTTGGAACTTCTGAGCGAGTGGAGGCTAAGCATTCCGAAGTTAGGCACGGTGGAGGCGCGCAGCATTCCATTCGTCGTGCTCACTTCGAACGAGGAACGGCGTATTGGCGATCCCCTCCGCCGACGCAGTTTTTACCTGCGTATTGAACATCCCACTGCCGAGCGTGAGGCGAAGATTGTGGCGCTGAGGACTCCGGATTCCAGTTCAGAGTTTCACGCCGGATTGGCCGGAGTGGCCAAAGCTCTGCGCGGCTGGAGCATGGAGAAGTCACCATCAGTTTCCGAGATTCTGGATCTGGCAGAAGCCCTGAAAATTCTTGGCTCTGAGCAGGTTACTCCCGAGATGCGCGACATCCTCCTGCCTCTGCTGGCAAAGACCGAAGCGGACAGAAAAAAGCTTCTCCTGCGTGACGGTTTCGCGAGCTTGATCTATGACGCAGAGCAGTACAAAGCGGAAGCAATGGGAGGAAGAACAGTATGAAAATCGTCTGGGGTTTGACGCTTCTCGTATCTGCGGGCACCGCTTTGGCCCAATCTGGGAATTCTCTAAAACGCTCTGAGGCTGAATACTACGTTGCCGCCTACGCTCAACACTATCGAGTGCCGGTGCCGCTAGTGCGCGCTATTGTCGAGCGCGAATCGAATTGGCGGCCGTGCGCCATTTCTTCCAAAGGCGCCGTCGGCCTGATGCAGCTCATGCCAATGACTGCTCGGAATTTGCGTGTGAGCGACCCCTGCAATATCGATCAAAACATCTCGGGCGGTGTGCGCTATTTGGCATGGCTCATTCAGAAATTCCACGGTGACTTGCGGCTGGCATCGGCGGCTTACTACGCTGGCGAAAACATTGTCAGCAGGCGTGGTCTCGCATACCGCAATCCGGACGTTGTCGCCTATGTGTCTCGGATGCGAGCCACTTACCTGCGATTCGCGCAAGAGAAAACAGAAATTTCCGAAACCATTCAGGAAAGAGATATACGATGAAAATCTGCCGAAATTTGTTTCATCTCATAACGCCCCTGGCATGCTTTGCCATGGCGGCTGCACAAGCCGATCTCGCTCCAGGCAGGATTCTCAGCCTGAATCTGGATCCACAGAGCGTTACCACCCTCCAATTGCGACCCGGATTTGTCACATCAGTTCGCCTACCCGAAGCAGTCAGTTCCGTGGTCCTTGGTGATCCTGGTGCATTCAAAGCTGAACATTCCGAGGCCGAGCCGCAATTAGTTTTCTTTAAGCCAAGTATTCCCAGCGCGTCTCGCACTAATGCCTTGATCACGACTCGGACAGGTCGTGAAGTCTCTTTGGCGCTGGTAAGCCGAGGATCTGCGGACCGGTCGTTGCCAGTCGATTACGTTCTGAAATACGAACCGCCACGCAGTTTTTTTATTGAGGCGAGCCATCCCAGTTTTGTGATTGAGGAGACAAAAAGCCTCGACTCGGTGGAATTGTCGGGAGCCAGCCCGCCGCAGCGAGAAGCCATTGGTGCAGAGGAAAGCATGCTCCGAGATCAGCAAACCGAGCCTCCACATTGGGAAGGCGGGCGGTTGCGCGTGAGTGTTGGACGATCTACCAAGAACGGCGAGGAGGTCGCAGTTGCGTTCTCGGTGCTCAATGCCTCTGGGAACACGATCGAGTTACTTCCACCACAGATTGAGCTAACCGATACGGCGAAGAACCGTCACCACAAGGCGCGTAAGGCAGAGCCGGTGGCCATCAAGGGCTACCGGCTGACATCTCGCAAATTGGCGCCTGGCGAGAGGGCCGATGGCATCGCCATGTTCGAGAGACCCGCATTTAAAGCATCGTCGGAACGGCTGATGCTGCAAGTCGCACAAGTCGAACAGGTAGACCGCCCCGTGCTCGTGGCGCTATCTTTTGTTCCCGCTGCCAAAGGAGGTGCGAAATGACGCAGAACAATGGAAACAGAAACGATCACGCGACCCTCATCATGGAAGACCAAATTTCACCCCAGATGAGCGCGCCAACCGTGCAGTCGGATTTGGAAGCAGAAGCCGAATTGGCTACGAGAACCAAACTGCGGGCCAGACAAAAGATCCGACAGAACCGGTTCGTGATTGTTGCCGCTGGTGCAGTCGTATTTGCGCTACTGATCTTTGCTCTTGTCACTGCTCCGCACATGTCCGTCCCGCGTAGCGGAAGCGCGCAGAACGCATCACGCAATGCTGCGAATGGAAATCAAGAGGCACTATCCCAGGCCATGGCATCTTTGGGCGACAAAAGCCTTCTCCCGATCACCGACTCGGGACGTCCAGTTCCCAAAGAAAGTCACGACGGGTATCTGAACGAGCAGGATCTCGAGCGAAGCGCTATCAAGAGAACGCCCACAAGAACTTTTACGCAGCCCGCACAGTCTGAAAACACTGCCGGCACATTAGGCGCCATTCCGCCGTTTGGCGAGCAGCCATGGCAGGCGCCGTCCTACCAGCCGGGCATGGCGCCGAACATCATAGAGCAGGCAAGAGACCCGGGTAAGAGCGAGCGCGAGGCACTCGACAAGTCATCGCTTGTGTTCGTCCGAACTGCTTCCACGATGCAGTCTGGTTCCGAGCGCCGTGAAAATCCAGGAGCTGTTCCGCAATACGGACTGGGTCTTCCAACGGGCACACGGCTTCGCGCACGACTGGAATCGTCAGCTAGCACGGCGGTGCGCACGCCTGTGCTGGCGGTGATTGAATACAACTATGAACGCGATGGAGAAATTATTGTTCCCGCAGGATCTAAGGCGGTGGGCCAAATCCAGGAGGCGGACCGCTCCGGCTACATGAGAATCCAATTCGATTCCCTGATATTGCCAGATGGGGCTACTGTTCCCATCCAGGCTGCTGCAACCGATCTCGCGATGGGTCCGGTTAAAGGCAAGGTCGAGGGCAAGAATACCGGCAAAAATGTGCTTGTCCGCTCGTTATCGGGAATAGGCCAAGCGGGCACCATGCTTGTCGGGCGTGGCAGCCTAAATCAACCATTGAGCGAATCCGACGTTATTCGCGAGCGGGTCAGCGACAATATCGGACAGGCCTCCGACGCACAAATATCAAGGTTCGCCGTAACAGCCCGTATCGTTGTCAGCATTCCAGCCGGCACACCCATCTATGTTGTGCTCGAACAATCGTCTAAATCTGTTCCCAGTTTCAGAGCCTCCGCTCCAAACGCACAAGGAGCCAATTCGGAGAGTGTGGATCAGCTTGGACAGCTCTTGCGTCTGCAACAGGAATTGAACCAAACAGACACAAGAAATTAATGCGTCGCGAGGAGAGATTTGAATGATGCCAGCCACCGCTGTCGTTTACGAAAATCCACATCAAGCAAAAAACGAAACTAGCCGCACCACGAATGCCATTACGGAGATCTTGAACATCGGCGATGTCGCCGAAATTTTCAAGTGTAGCCGAGAGAAAATCAAACGAATGGCCCGTCGTGGGGAGCTGCCCGCATTCAAATTCGGCAAGCACTGGTATGTACGAAAAGATGACCTTGAGCGTTTCCTCTCCGGCAGGGTAGAGTTGAGTGGTCATCTGCGCCGCATTCAGGAGGTCTGAATGCACCAAATGAAGCGGCGGCGAGCGTATCAATATGGAACGCTCGCACTAGAAACTCGTAAACGCGGACCAGACGTATGGATCTATCGCCATTTCGATTCCTCAAACGGACGAAAGCGAAGACTGAAGACCATTGTCGGGACCTGCGATCAACTCCAAACTCGTGTAGCGGCGGAGCGTGCGTGCGAGCACTTGCGCCTAGCCGCCAACACGGAAACCTTCGCTCCGGAATGCCCGACGGTTCGCGGACTCATCGATCGCTACATCGACGAGGTGCTTCGGCCTTGCCTCGATGTACCGCTCGGTGGCGAACAGGACAACTCGGCTCGAATTTCTTTTCATTGTGCGAAGTCCTACAAATCGGTGCTCGACAAGTGGGTGCGACCCCGCTGGGAGAGCTACCGGGTACGCGACTTCGAAAACCCCACCGTGCGTTCGACCGTCGAACAGTGGCTGGGCTCGCTCGGGAGATCGCAGAAAAATCCCGGCGGGCTTGCGCCAAAAACCGTGCGCTCCATCTTCAATGTAATGAAGCTGGCGTTCAAATTTGGCGTGAAGTGGGGCTACCTCAACCAGAACCCCTTGGCGGAGAAGCGTGTCGAACTGCCGCGCGGCTCTACCAAGCGCGCGCGGGAGCCAGTGCAATTAACCGCGACCGGCTTCTTTTCTCTTGTGTCCCGCTTGGGACCTCTGGAGAAGCTCGCGGTTACCTTCGCCGGATGGCTGGGACCTCGTATCAGCGAAGCTTTCGGCTTGCAATGGGAAGACATCAATTTCCCCATCGGCGTGGTCTCGTTTCGACGAGGTCTCGTCCAAGGGCGGATCACTCCCTTAAAAACCGAAGCTTCGCGCACCAATCTACCGATGCCGCGGGAAGTGGTGGAACTGCTCTCCGAGTGGCGATCCATCACACCTTACAACCAGGCGAGCGACTGGATCTTTGCTTCGCCGTACACACAAGGCCTGCGTCCGTTCTGGCCCTCGCAATTACTCAAGACGCACATCAAGCCGGTGGCGCTCGAAGCTGGTCTTCCGGGTATCGGTTGGCACAGTTTCCGGCACACGGTGAGCGCCTGGGGCAAGGAGGCGGGTCTCGACCTAGAGGACGTAAAAACGCTTTTGCGTCACGAAAACATCGCGACTACTTCGAACGTGTACGGACATTTGGGAATGGAAGCCAAGCGGCGAATTCAACAGCGGATGGTCGAGTTCGTCAGGCGGCAAGCCGAGGAAAAAACCACCACCCAGGAAGCAGTTTGGCGACAAACTCCTCCCGTTACTATTCAGTAACTTTACGTGACCCTGATTTGACCCAGATTCTTTTTCGGGATTTCTTTGAAGTCCAAGAAAAGATTGGCTCCTCAGGTAGGACTCGAACCTACAACCCTCCGGTTAACAGCCGGATGCTCTGCCATTGAGCTACTGAGGAGTGTGGCAATGCGGAAGTATCCAGAACATAATAACATCGCAGCCCACTGACGGAAACGGCGCTACCCTTTAAAAAATTGTTTTTCGCGAATTCATCCTCAGCAAAATCACGTCTACGAAAGTCCCCGCAAAAAATCTTCGCACCCTCAACCCCCACGAAATCGTCCTGACAATCAGCCAACCCACAAATATTTCCCAGGATCACCCCGCAAATTCGGGGCGCAATCAGCTCTGAAGCAAGTCGTCCACCGCCATAATCGTCCTCCGCGTGAGACAATTTCAGTTCATCGTGCGGTCGATGGCAGGAGGCTTGAATGCGAAAATTTCTCTACAGAAAATTGGGTGCAAAAAACGCCTTCAGCTCTGCTTTGCTCGGGCTGGCAATAATACTTTTGGGGATAGGAATGTTTCCTTCGAAAGCAAAGTCACAGGTCAAGCTGGATGCGGAAGGCCATCAGTGGTGGCAGCATGCGGTCTTTTATGAGATCTATCCCCGCAGTTTTGCTGACACAAACAACAACGGCATTGGAGATCTGAATGGCATCACCGCCAAGCTGGATTATTTAAAGGATCTGGGAATTGATGCCATTTGGCTCACGCCCTGTTACCCGTCGCCGCAAGTGGACTTTGGCTACGACGTTTCTGATTACGAAAATATCGATCCCATGTACGGCACACTGGCGGATTTTGAGCGCCTGGCCAGCGAAGCGAAAAAGCGGAACATTCGCATCATCATGGACTTTGTAATGAACCATACTTCGGACGAGCACGCATGGTTCAAGGAATCGAAGTCGTCGAAGGATAACCCCAAGCGCGACTGGTATATCTGGCGTGATGGCAAGGGGCCGGGTCAGCCTCCGAATAATTGGCTTTCAACTTTTGGCGGATCGGCGTGGAGGTTCGATCCCATCACAGGGCAGTGGTATTACCACTTTTTTTATCCCGAACAGCCGGATTTGAACTGGCGCAATTCTGAAGTTGAGAAAGCCATGTTTGGCGTTACCAGCTGGTGGTATGAGCGTGGAGTTGCCGGATTTCGCCTGGACGCGGTGGACACGCTGTTCGAAGATCCCGGACTGAAAGACAATCCCGTGCTTCCGGGCAAGAATCAGTACGGCGACCCTAAAATGCAGAACTTGTACAACACCAAGCTGCCTGAGTTGCACGGCGTGTTACAGCGGCTGCGGCAAGTTGCAGACAAGTACGATGCCGTCCTGATCGGCGAAACCTGGACCAAAGACATTGATGAACTGAAGCAGTACTACGGCGAGCACAGCAATGAACTGCAAATGCCGATGGACTTTCTTTTTGCTCGCGTCGATAAACTTTCCGCGCCGGAATTCCGTAAACAGATTGCCGGTGTCAACGGTGCCGGTTGGCCGGTCTATGTGCTCAGCAATCACGACATTGTTCGCGCTTACGTGCGCTACGGCGACGGCGTGCACAACGACGCGATTGCCAAGTTGATGGCGGGACTGTATCTGACTTTGCGAGGAACGCCGATCATGTATTACGGAGAAGAAATTGGGATGACGAATAATGATCCCAAGCGCCGGGAAGACGTGAAAGATCCGATCGGTAGATTGGGCTGGCCCAAAGAAAAGGGCCGAGACGGCGAGCGTACTCCTATGCAGTGGAATAACAGCGCAAATGCCGGCTTCAGTGAGGCTAAGCCGTGGTTGCCGGTCCCCGCGAGTTACAAAACGCACAATGTCGCGAGCGAGTTGAAAGCACCGGATTCGATCCTGAATTTTTACCGGCGTGTTCTTGCGCTCCGCCATCAGGACCCGGCGCTGCGCGATGGTGAATACGTCGCACTCAACGAAAATGATCCGAATGTGCTCTCGTATTTGCGTCGCTACAAAGATGAGGCTGTACTAGTGGTGCTGAATATGTCATCGAGCGCGCAAAAAGTAAGCTTCGATTTGCAGGCGCAAGGATTGTCCGCGGTAAAAGCGACCACCATGCTCACTACCGGAAAAGCAAATCGCGAGTCGGCGGCATTGAAGGCAATTTCGCTCGAGCCTTTTTCCGTGTACATCGGAAAGATCGAAAAATAACTTGCAGTCGAGCAGCGGAAGTCCCGTTTGTGATCCAAAATCCTGCCTGCTCCGAATGTTTCATTTGGGCGAAGAATAACGATTTTCTCTGGTTGTTCCGTTATATACTGGCTAGCCGCACCTACTCCCGTCTCTTCTGGAGGCCTCATGTTTCAACCACGTCGCTTGATCTTGTCGTGCATCTTGCTGATTGGGTGCTGGCTGACGGCTGTGGGACAGCAGCAACCTTCGGATTTGGAAGTCGAGCAACGCGTAAATGCACTGTTGCAGAAAATGACGCTTCAAGAAAAGGCGGGCCAGCTGACGCAACTCGCCGGCATGAATGCCCACACCGCGGAAATGATTAAGCAGGGAAAGGTCGGGTCAATTTTGGGCGTGCTCGGCGCAGAAAACGTGAATGAAGCGCAGCGCGCGGCGGTAGAGAACTCGCGCCTGAAAATCCCGCTAATCATCGGATATGACGTGATTCACGGCTACCGCACGATTTTTCCAGTGCCACTGGCTAGCGCAGGGAGCTTTGATCCCCAGCTGATTGAACAATCTGAGCGAGTTGCGGCGAAAGAGGCGACCGCCTCAGGCGTGAAGTGGACCTTTGCGCCGATGGTAGATATTGCGCGCGATCCCCGTTGGGGACGAATTGTGGAGGGCGCCGGGGAAGATCCGTATCTTGGCTCGGTTGTCGCAAGAGCGCGGGTGCGAGGATTTCAAGGCGACAGCATCGCCGATCCGCAGAG
>JBOGLH010000049.1:0-8546 GCA_050746025.1 Terriglobales bacterium
GCTGAGAACCGGTAACTTTCTGCTCAAAGCGCGATCCCGCAGAACTCGACTCGATTAAACCTCGTCATACCGGAAGCAAGTTACCACGTGATCGTTGACCATTCCGACGGCCTGCATGAATGCGTAGCAGATGGTCGACCCGACGAAGCTGAACCCGCGTTTCTTCAAATCTTTACTCATCGCATCTGATTCCGCAGTTCGCGCGGGGAGCTGTTTAAGATTTGTGCGCGCATTCAGTTTCGTTTTGCCGCCGACGAATTGCCAAACATAACGGTCGAAGCTCCCGAATTCCTTTCGCACTTCCAGAAATGCCTTGGCGTTTTTCACGGCTGACAAAATTTTCAGGCGATTGCGCACAATGCCCTCATTACCCATCAGCGATTCGATCTTCTTCTGGTTATAGCGTGCAACTTTTTGGGGATCGAAACCGCTGAATGCGGCGCGATAGTTTTCGCGCTTGCGGAGAATCGTGTCCCAGCTGAGACCGGCCTGCGCGCCTTCGAGCACCAGAAACTCAAAGAGCGCGCGGTCATCGTGCTGCGTCACTCCCCATTCGCGGTCGTGATACAGGATCGCAAGTTCATTCTTCGCCCAGTCGCAGCGAATTATTTTCTTTGCATTTGGCATCGATTGTTGGACACTATGCTACCTTCTTTCGCGCCCGAGGGGAGCGCTCATGCACTCGCATAAAACTCTGTTTTTATTTTTGCTTATGGTGGTTTTGGTAGCACCGATGCTTGGCCAAAATAAAACTATAGCTGAACGCCTCGGCCACCCTGCGGGATCGAAGTTGCTGATCATTCATGCCGACGATCTCGCCGTGGCGCACTCGGTCAATTCTGCAAGCTTTGACGCTCTCGACAAGAATGCGGTGACTTCCGCCAGCATCATGGTGCCCTGCCCATGGCTGACCGAAGTTGCCGGTTATGCGAAAACGCACCCTGACGCAGACCTGGGGCTGCACCTCACGCTCACCAGCGAATGGAAAAATTACCGTTGGGGCTCGGTGGCGTCATCAGACAAAGTACCAGACTTGCTTGGCCCCGACGGAAGCTTGTGGAGCGATACTCCATCAGTTGCTAAACATGCCAAACCCGACGAGTCTGAGCGCGAGATTCGGGCTCAGATCGAGCGGGCCATGGCGCTGGGTATTCATCCTACCCATCTCGACACTCACATGGGTTCGGTGCTTGCTTCACCGGAAATATTTGCGGTTTACGTAAAGCTGGCGCATGAATTTCATCTCCCGTTTTTAGCGGTTCGAATTCCCGGCGCCGAGCGCCTTCTGGCAGCGCTTTCGGACAATGACGTCATTCTCGACTCGCTGGTGATGGCCGCGCCGACGGTTCACCAAGATCAATGGCAGGAGTTTTACCTGAATGCGGTCAGGAATCTAAGGCCCGGCTTAACTGAGATGATCGTGCATCTGGGGCACGACGATGCCGAACTGCAAGCGATTACCGTGGATCATCCGGACTATGGCTCCGCTTGGCGCCAGCACGATTACAACGTGGTCACTAGTTCGGAGTTTAAGAAGGCACTGCAGGACAATCACGTCATTCTGGTGAAGTGGAAAGACTTGCAGAAACTTCTCAATCACTAGACGCGTGGACTCCGCGGACTACAGCCGCACCCGCGGGATCAACGCCCCGGTTGAGCGGCTGTAAACTTCGTACTGCTCACCGAAAGTCTTGTGCATGTATCCTTCTTCCATCCTGCTTTTGATCCAGAATCCAATCCACAGTAGAACCACAGCGAATAGCCCGCGAGGTTCGCGGCGGGCTAAGGCCGTGCCGATCATCCCCAGCAGTATTCCAGAGTAAATCGGGTGCCGCACCCAGGCGTAAGGGCCGGTCCGAATAAGTTCATGGTCAATTTTAATACTGACCGCACTGCTCCAATTGTCGCCCAGATAAAACCTGGCCCAGATCGCGAAGCCGATGCCGGCGGCAGTGAGCAAAATTGCCAGGGACTCGATCCAGAAATTATTTGGAATAACGCGTTGCTGGAGCCATCCTGAGAAGCGGTCGCCGAAGAGAAAATAACAGCCGATAAATACTGGAATGCTGTAAAACAGCCTTGATCCAAAATCCATGCGTTCCTGGGTGCGCTTGGTTTTGAACCAGGCCACCAGCCACACGACAATAAAAACTGTCCACAGGTACGAACAAATCCGCATCGTGCCCATAAATGATCCTGTAATTGATACGATTCCGGCGGCAACAGAGTTCCCTATTGCATCAGAACCCGCCAAGCCATGTAAGCCCACAACACCGGCGCGGCGAACAACAGCGCGTCAATGCGGTCAAACATGCCGCCGTGTCCCGGCAGGATGGCTCCCGAGTCCTTCACGCCCGCGCCACGCTTAATGACAGACTCGACCAGGTCCCCAAGTTGCGCCGCGACATTCAGCACAACCGACAAAATTATGATGGGGAACATCGCCGGCTCGGTAAACACGCCATCGCGCTGCTCGATCAATCGGGCGTGCAATAAAGCTCGACTGATTGGCGCTGCGTAGTGAGACATGAGCATGCCAACGGCGACGCTGGCTACGACAGACGCCAGCGCGCCTTCCCACGTCTTTTTAGGACTGACGCGCGGCGACATGCGGTGCGTGCCCAGTGATTTGCCGACGAAATAGGCGAAGATGTCGCCGGCCCAGACCAGCAGCAACAAATAAAGAATGAAAAAACTGCCCTGCCACTGCTCGCGCAATTGCACCAGTGAAGCCATGGGCAGCGCGATATAAGCAAATGCAAAAGCTGCCACCATCGCCGCCGGGAACGCCGAGGAAAGCTCATCGCGGCGCATGGCAATCGTGAGAAATAAAAATGGCGCAAGCGCTGCCGCACATACTCCAACAAATGCAAATCCCGAAGTGGAGAGCGCGGGTGTCTGCGCCGGGCTGATGGCGATCAGCAGAAAAAACAATGCGACAAAAACGTAGGTAGATTTATAAAGTGGCCGGATGTTGTAGCCTTCGGCCAGTTTCAGCAGTTCATGGATGGCCAGCAGCGCCACTACCCCTGCAATAAAGGCGAGCACCGGCACGGGAGCGCGCAAAACCAAGAGCAAAACTATCGGGATGAGCACTACCGCGGTGAGTACTCGTTTGAGCAGTTCCAATGGGGATCAGCTCCGCACAGCACGTGCAGATGGCGAATCGTTGAGCCCGCCATAGCGACGGTCGCGCTTCTGATAATCGGCGATGCCTTCGAGCAAGTGCACGCCGCGGAACTCGGGCCACAAGGTTGGCGTCACATAAATTTCCGCATATGCCAACTGCCAAAGCAAAAAATTGCTCAGCCGCATCTCGCCGCTAGTGCGAATCACCAGATCGGGATCGGGCAAGTGGCTAGTGTAGAGATGCCGCGAAACCGTCTCTTCATCGATCTTCAGGTGTTCGATGCCGCCATTGTTGGCTGCCGCAGTCAGCATGGAGTGGAAAGCGTCCACAATCTCTGAGCGGGCGCTGTAGTTGAGCGCCAGCGTAAGCGCCATCCCGCTGTTGCGCGATGTTTCCTCGCGTGCCCACTCCATCTTTTCCTGCACAAATTGCGGAAGCTCGTACAGCCGGCCGATGTATTGCAGCCGCACATTATTCTTGTGCAAAGTGGGAACCTCCTGCTTCAAATAGCGGGAGAGAAGCTTCATCAGAAAGTCCACTTCGGCCTTGGGACGGCGCTTCCAGTTTTCTTCGGAAAATGCATACAGCGTGAGCGAAGGAATGCCGATGCGCGAAGCGGCCTCAACCACATAGCGCACAGACGTAACTCCGGCGCGATGTCCAGCCACACGCGGCAGGTGGCGTTTGCGCGCCCACCGGCCGTTGCCGTCCATGATGATTGCGATGTGCTTTGGAAGCCGTGCCGGATCCAGCCGCTGGTATATCTCGGCCTCTTTGCGGTCCAGCCCGGCAGGAACTTTCGCCTGCAAGGTAAATCCCTTCTGTTTCAGAAACTAACATAGGGGAAAGGGAGTTGCAATGAACCGAAAAGGTGCAGTGGATCGGCTGGCGTTGGTGCGAGAATCCCTCGGCGGCGGCGGCGCTTATTGCTTTGACTCTTGCGGAATGATAGTCAACTCCAACCGCTCCGTTCTGCGCAGAACTGTAATCAAGCTCTTGACGTCCACCTGGGCATCCGTCAACAAGCGGTGCAGGTCGTCCACGCCAGCCACGGGCTGCCCGGCAAATGCGAGAATCACGTCGCCTTCACGCAGCCCGGCGCGCTCCGCTGGACTTCCATTCGCAACACCTACCACCATCACTCCCGTCTCTTTCGCCAGATCGTAAAAGCGAACCACGCGGCGGTGCAACGGCACCGTCTGCGCTTCCACGCCAATATAGGAGCGTTGAATCCGACCTCGCTGCAATAGCCTGCTCGCCACAAATTTCGCGGTGTTGATGCCGATGGCGAAGCACAATCCCTGTGCGCCCATGATGGTCGCGGTGTTCACGCCGATCGCCTGGCCATCGGAAGAAACCAGCGGCCCGCCAGAGTTGCCGGGATTCAGCGACGCATCGGTTTGGATCACGTCCTCGATCAGCCGTCCGGAATAGGAACGCAACGACCGGCCGAGGGCGCTGACCACTCCTGCGGTCACCGTGTACTGAAAGCCGTAGGGATTTCCAATAGCGATGGCCAACTGCCCGACGCGCAGCTTCTGCGAATCGCCGAGCTCTGCCACGGTCAGGCCGAGTGCATCCGCGCCAGCGTCGATCTGTACCACGGCGAGGTCTGTCGCGGGATCTTCGCCGATCAAGTGCGCCGAAAAACGTCGGCCATCCGGCAGCGACAACGCAATTCGTGATGCATTGTGCACGACGTGGCTATTGGTCAGAACGAGGCCGTCGGGCGTAAACACGAATCCCGAACCGCCTCCCTGCCGCTCACGAGGGTCGCCGCTGCGTGCGCTAACCGCGGTCTGCGTGACTTCGATCTTCGCCACCGAGGGACTTACTTTTTCGGCAGCCGACACCACCGCTCGTGAATAGGCATCGAGCAGCGCAGAATCCTGGGGTGGGCGAGCCGACTCAAGCACCGGCCCGTTTTCAATCTGAGTATTAGATAGATATTCTTCCAGCATCGCTGGTAGATGAGTAGAACGCTTGACTGGATTCACCCCTGCAAACCGCGCCCTGAGAGGTTCGGGAAAAGTCGAAGAGCTCAACCACAGAGGACGCAGAGGTACACAGAGCAGAACCACAGAGGATTCATCTCGAATTAAAACTCTGTGTCTTCCTCTGTGAAACTCAGTGTCCTCTGTGGTTAATGCTTTTGCGAACCTGCGTTTGAATACTCATTCAGGATGGACTTACTTTCCTCCGGCTGCTTCCATAATTTCCGGAGCCACCGCGCGCAGCGTCAGCCAGTCGGTCCGAACCCTGTCCCATTCCTGAATCATCACTCCATAAGACTCGAAGAAGGCGCGGATGCGTAATCTCGGCCACAAAGCAATATCTTCAAGGATCGGCGCCAGGACCGCCAGCGCGCTGGTGCTGAGAATGGTGCGTTTGGCGACCTGCGACACATGCTTGGCTTCTGAGACCGCGATGGTGTATCCGTCGCGGACATTGGTATGCAGCATTACGTGCACGTCTGAGCTGCCATCGCCCACATAAACAATATGGTCCGGGCCGATCTGGGCGCGGCTCTGCAGTTGGTCGAGCACGTAAACCTTGCCATATCCGGCAGTGGCGCGAGTGATGGTCGCAATCTCACCCGATTCTTTGTAGAGAAATTCCGTTCCGAAGATGTGGTCCTTGGGCACAATGCCTTCCAACGCAGATTGCACAATCTCAACCGGTGCGGCTGAGACAATATAGAAGTCAAAGTGGAAGCCCGGAATTCCGTTATCCAGAATCTGGTAAAGCAGCGCGATGTTTTCCTTCAGCCGAATGCGCTTACCGACTTCATACAGATGCTCTTTGCGCACCCGCCACTGGAACTCCGGATCGTGCAACAGCAAATAAGCGAGCTCCGCGCCCTGTTGCACCAGGTTGAGCCGGGCCATTCCAGTGGCTTTGCGCTCGAACTCCTCAGTTGGAATACCGACCAGTTCGGCCAGCACGTAGCCAGAATCGTTGAACGTCAGAGTCTGGTCGAAGTCGCTGGCGAAAATAAAATCTTTGATCGTAGGGTCATTCATCAATCCATTAGATTACGGCGGAGGTTAAAGGATAAGTAAAAGAATCTATAGGTTGCATTCACCTGATTTATCGTGCCTTTACTTAATTGGCGTGGCAGTTGAAAATGAAGAGTTTGCCGCCCAACATTCAGGTGGCATCAGGAGCGCTATTCATGGCAGCCACCGGAGAACTGATTCGACTCATAAACTACGTAGACGACATCACCACCACGATTCGCCGTATTCACGCTTCGCTTCCGGGCGTAGATGCAGAAGAGAAAAAGCGTCTGGCTGAAAGCCTGAAAAGCGCCGGCGAAAAGATGAAAGAGCTGGTCGCGCTCCTGGAGAAATAGTGGCGGAGGTCAAGACGATCGCCGTCATCGGCGCAGGCATTATGGGTCGCGGCATCGCCCATGTGGCCGCCCTCGGCGGTTACCGAACAGTTCTCGAGGACTTGGTACCGGGCGCGCTGCGCAAGGCAGAGGGTGACATTCGCGCCAATCTCGACAAAGCTGTCGAGCTGAAAAAAGTTTCTTCCCCGGATGCAGATGCAGCTTTCAAGCGCCTCGAATATGCCGGGAGCGTGGAAGAAGCCGCCCGCGAAGCTGACCTTGTAATCGAGGCCGTCCCGGAAGAGATGGAATCGAAGATCGAGATATTCACCCTGCTCGATAAGATTTGCCGGCCTTCTACGATTCTCGCATCGAATACGTCTTCGTTAAGCATCACTGAAATTGCCAGCGTCACTTACCGCGCGAAAAAATGCGTGGGCATGCATTTTTTCAATCCTGTTCACAAAATGAAATTGCTGGAAGTGGTGCGCGCGCTTGAGGCCGACGACGAAACCATTGCCGCAGTCGTCGATGTCGGCATGCGCATGGGCAAAGATGTTGTCGTCATCAAAGAATCGCCGGGATTTATCACCAGCCGCATCAATGCCCTGATCGGCAACGAGGCCTTTTACATGCTCCAGGAAGGGATTGCCTCCGCTGCTGATATCGACAAGGCCTTGAAGCTGGGGCTGAACCACCCGATGGGACCTTTCGAACTGGTAGATCTGGTTGGGCTGGATACGCGCCTTCACATTCTTGAGTACCTGCACAAAACCTTGGGCGAAAAATACCGTCCCGCTCCTCTGCTGGTGCAATACGTAAAAGCTGGACGGTTGGGAAAGAAAAGTGGCCGCGGCGTCTATGAATACGCTGAATCACCGGCTAACACCAATTGCGTTTGAGGAGCGTCTGGCCTTATAGCTTTAGTCAGGTGAACTTCCGCTCCCGCTTCAACGTATTCATCTCAGGATGCCGGCAAGTGGTTGAGACCCTTCTCGCCGGAACCAGGCCCCTGCTGGCTCCCCGGCTGCAGGGGCCACAAGCATCCGCCATCACGCAAATGCAAAAATTTCAATAATGGTATTTCGCCTGAAGGAAATCTATGCGCGCTCCAGCGACGCGATATACAAGCCGGTGCTCCTGAGTAATTCGGCGCGACCAGCAGCCTGCCAATACATATTTGAGCGGTTCGGGTTTTCCGATGCCTTGAAAGGGATCGCGCAGAACAGCTTCTAGTAGATCGAATACTCGTAAGGCCACTCGGCGGTCAGTTTCGATCCAGGCGCGAAGATCCTCCCGGAACGGTGGCTGGAAAACAGCTTCGTATTTCAACGCACTTCGGCAAGACCGATGTCGCGGCGCAGTTTGTCGAGCGACTGCGGTTTACCTTTTGCTCGCTTAGCGCTGGCTAGCGCTTTCATCAGGCGCTCGGCATTTTTCGGCGAACGCAGCAAGTGCGCAGTTTCCACCAAACCAGCGAGTTCGTCGGCCGGTATCATCGCGACCTTTTGCCCGCGTTTGCGGTGGACAATCACCACTTCGCGGTCGTTCACCACGCGATCCATCATCGAGGCCAAGTGCTCGCGCAAGCTGGTGTAAGTGGTTTCAACCATTCTGACAAGAGTACAGGATTACTGTACTGAAGGCAAATGCCTGTTTTTGCTTGCATCCCAAGTGACGCGCCTACTTCGCCTTGATCTCTTCCCGCTTGCTGGCGGCGTCCAGCGGCCGCACCGGCTCGGTCATGCGCACCGGATCAAGGATTTCGTTGATCTCTTTCTCGCTGAGCAGCTTCTTTTCGCGCGCAATCTCGATGATCGACCTTCCCGACGCCACCGCTTCTTTGGCAATCTCCGCGGCCTTGGCGTATCCAATATAGGGATTCAGCGCGGTCGCCAGCGACACCGTTGCCTGCACATAGAAATTGCAGCGCTGATCGTTGGCAGTAATTCAGACGACGCATTTGTCCGTGAACTGGCGCAGCATGTTGGTGAGAATCGTGATTGACTGCATAACGCTGTAGGCCATGGTCGGCATCATGACGTTCAACTCGAGTTGCCCGGCCTGCACCGCCATCGCTAC
>JBOGLH010000050.1:0-3088 GCA_050746025.1 Terriglobales bacterium
TTGACCGAGTCTTTTCACCTGGTGCTGCACACCGCGCCCAACCACCTTCACCAGTCGGCCAGCCTGGGTTACTGGAAGACGCTCGACCAGGACTATCACTGGCACATCGAAATTCTGCCCATTCTCCCGGCCAAAGCCAAGTCCTATACCTTCAAAGAGGTTTATTACTCGCCGGTGTCGCCGGAGAACGCGGCCAAGCGATTGCGGGAGGCGCCGGTCGAGGTCAATCAGCCTTAAATGGCTTCCGGAGAAATTGCTATACGGTGCAGCCTGCGCAAGGTTCCTTCATTTATTTAGCTGGGCCCGTCCGCTTCCATCAGATTCCTGAGAAAATTTGGGATGTGTTACGAATCACAGCGGTCGCGATCCTTGCAGGCTGGGTTTGGCTGATGACTGGGGCCCGAACGGTGGGTCCTGCGTTTTCCCAATCGGCAACTTTTTACAAAGACGTGCTGCCGATTCTCCAGCAGCACTGCCAGTCGTGTCATCGCGCGGGGGAGATCGCGCCTTTTGCCCTGGTGACCTACCAGGACGCGAAGCCCTGGGCGGCGGAGATTCTACGGGCGGTTCAAGGTCACAAGATGCCGCCCTGGTTCGCTGACCGCTGCTGCGGGCGCTTTTCGAACGATCCTTCAGTTACTCCCGAACAGCTCGCGACCATCGCCGATTGGGTCAAGGCCGGCGCGCCCGCAGGCGATGAGAAAGACGCGCCGCTTGTTCCTCGCTGGACTGTGGGCTGGAACATTGCGCCGCCGGATCTCGAGTTGAAGATGCCGCGCCGGGTGAAGATTTCTCCCAGAGGCGACGTCGAATACACCTATGAGATCGTGCCCACGAACTTCGCGCAAGGGAAGTGGGTCCAAATGGCGGAGTTACGCCCCTCGGCGCGCAATCACGTGCACCACGCAGTGATCTATGTCCGTCCGCCAGAGTCAAGCTGGTTGCGCGGCGCACCCGTAGGCGTGCCCTTTACCGCATCAACCCTGCACGATCCTCACCTGATGCACGATGCGCAGTCGAGCGTCAGCGATCTGCTTCTGGTTTATGCTCCCGGCAGTTCGCCCGAAAGTTTTTCCGATGGCATGGCAAAGTTCATTCCCGCGCACTCAGATCTGATTTTTCAAATGCACTACACCACCAACGGCCGCGCTGCGACAGACCAGACGAGCATGGGCCTTGTGTTCTCGAAAGCAGCGCCCAAGCAGCGGGTGCTGACCCTGCAACTGGCGAACGACCACGACGTCATTCCCATTCCTCCCAACACCGACAACTACAGGGTGGAAGTCTCAGGCACTCTGCCGAATGAGGCGACACTGCTCAGTTTCTTCCCGCACATGCACCTGCGCGGGAAGAAGTTCGAATACAACATCGTCCACGCCGACGGTAGCCGCGAGACCTTATTGCGGGTGAACTACGATTTCTATTGGCAGCTGAGTTATGTGCTCGCCCAGCCCCGGCCGTTGATCGCAGGGACCAAGCTCGAAGCCGTGGCCTGGTACGACAACTCGAAAAACAATTTGCACAATCCTGATCCGAATAGTGCCGTCCAGTGGGGCGACCAGACCTATAACGAAATGATGGTGGGATTTTTTGATGTAGCCGTCCCGGCCGAGATGGATAAGGAGCACTTCTTCATTCGATCGACGCAGCGCTGAAGATCGGGAAAAGCCTTTAGCCGCAGAGAATGCTGAGAAAGACCGGAGCAGGCAGCTAAAATCAGCTACAAAAGCTAATGATTTGTGGATTTGTTTTTTTCCGCGATCTCTGCGGTTAAAAGCTTTTGGTTCACTCATTGCAAGTTTCGACCAAATGTATCGCATGAATGATAGAATCTGCGCGAATTTGGATCCTCGGTCCGCGCGCGGCAATCATCAATCCAGATCAGAGGAGGTCGAATCATGAAAGACCACAGTATTGCGGGCGGCGGCGGAGTCGGGCTGCACCTGGTTGAATCGGGCAATCCCAATGGCCGTCCAGTCCTGTTTCTCCACGGATTTTCCCAGTGCTCGAAGGCGTGGCTGCGTCAGCTCGACTCCGAGCTGGCTGATGACTTCCGGCTGCTGGCTATGGATATACGAGGTCACGGCTCTTCGGAAAAACCTGGCGACGGCTACGCTGAATCGAAGTTCTGGGCGGATGATGTCCAAGCCGCAATCACAGCTCTGAAGCTGGTTCAGCCAATTCTGTGCGGCTGGTCGTACGGCCCGCTCATTATTCTCGATTACCTACGGCACTACGGCGAAAGCGATCTCGGCGGCATGGTATTTGTTGGAGGGGTTACCGGACTCGGCACTGAGAAGGTGATGTCCACGCTTACGCCAGAGTTCTTGGGCCTGATTCCAGGATTTTTCTCCAACCAAGCTGATGAGAACCGCCGCAGTCTGGGCTCGCTTGTGCGCCTGTGCCTTCTGCGCGAGCCTTCAGCCGAGGATTTTGAGCAGATGCTTGAATATAATCTGGCCGTTCCCAGCTATGTTCGCCGGGCGCTGTTTTCGCGTTCGCTCGACAATGATGATGTTCTCGGGAAAATACGCAAGCCCGTGCTCATTATCCAGGGCGCCGAAGATGCCATCGTGAAACCCGCCGCCATTGAGCAACATAAGGCCGCATTGCCCCACGCCCAGGTTCGAATAATGCCACGCGCCGGACACGCCGCCTTCTGGGACGATCCAGCGGGCTTCAATCGTCACCTGCGGGAATTTTCTGAACTCTGCAAGAGTGCCGCGGCGGCCTGAGTTCTTGTTCTAATTGCCCAGCCGCTCGAAGAACAAGCAAATCGATTCAATCCCGCGATAAAAATTGGGGATATGAAATTTTTCGTTGGGCGCGTGCAGATTGTCGTCGGGCAGACCGAAGCCCATCATTACCGAGGGAATTTTCAGCACGTCCTGAAAATCGGTCACGATCGGAATCGATCCGCCGGAGCGGATGAAGACCGTTTTCTTGTGGAACACATCGTGCAATGCCTCGGTCGCGGCCTGAATGTATTTGTTATCCGTGCCAACCACGCAGGCCGGACCTTTGCTCCAGACTTTAATTTTGGTTTCGATCCCTTTGGGCGTGAGTTTCTTCACGTACGCCTGATAAC
>JBOGLH010000051.1:0-3448 GCA_050746025.1 Terriglobales bacterium
TCGCAATGCCGAATCACCCGGCTCATCATTGCTGCAATTCTGCCAGAGGACCTATGACGCTGCGGCGAGTCTGGGCAAGTGGGACCGAGGAGCACTGGAGCGCGAAACAACCTGAATTTTCCGCAGAAACTGCGAGCCGTTCCTCATTGTGGGTCATCCTAAATGATTGGAGAAATCTTATGACTAAGCGGAAGAAGTCGGAACGTGACGAGCTAGGCCCGGATTCAGCCGGACAATCTGGTGACACTCAGCAAATTTCCAACACCGCCGGCGCTGATTCCGAAAGCGTTGAAGAACTGGCGGAAGAAGGCAACGCGTTTGAAGCTGATGCGGTTTATGGAGTGGAGAACGCGAAGGATGCTGATGTCTCAGAAGTGACTACTCGCGAAGTTCCCGAAGATGACGTCCCCGGCGAATACCTGGATGACGATGAGCACGTGGCGTAACTGTATCAGTGGGCTGCAGGATCGCAGCAGCCCCTCCTCCTCCTCTCCCCAATGATTCGGCCGAGGATCGTTACCAATCGCTTTCACATCTGCACTAATCCCTGCGCGACGTTGGCTTCTGGACAGTTGAGGTTTTGAATCTTGCCCATGGAAATGGGCATCTTTTCTTCATTAGGGAGCGTGCAATGCGGAAGTTCACGACACTATCAATCTTCGCGCCAATTGTGTTGGCAGCGGCTTTCATAAGTACTGGATGCGGCAAGACTGAGGCCAAAGCTCCGGTGCCACAGGCGTTGCCGGTAAAGGTCGAGACGATCAATCTTGCGCCGGTTCCGCGGGCTGACGAGTACGTAGCGACGGTAAAGTCTCGGCGCTCGGCCAGCATCCAGCCGCAAGTGGATGGCACGCTGACGCGAATCCTGGTGAAGTCAGGCGATCGTGTGCACACAGGCCAAGTGCTCATGACCATTGATCCGCTGAAGCAGCAGGCGACTGTGGATGAGCAGCGCAGCACTGAAGCTCAGAAAAAAGCAACCTTCGAGTACAACAAGCAGGAAGTTGAAAGGCAGCGCAAGTTATTTGAAGGCGGTGTTACCAGCAAGCAGAACTACGACTATGCGGTGCAGGCATACGAGAATTCGAAGGCGGACTTGGCATCCGCTACGGCTGCGCTCGTAACTCAGCAACGCCAGCTCGCTTATTACCACCTGAGCGCGCCTTTTGACGGCATTGTCGGCGATGTACCCGTCCATATCGGCGACTACGTTTCGCCACAGACGCTGCTGACCACGGTCGATAAGAATACCGACCTCGAAGCCTACATTTACATTCCGACTGAGCGCGCTTCGGAGATTCGCATGGGACTACCGGTGCAGGTTGTTACCAGCAGTGGTGAGCTTATCGAGAAGACGAAAATCGATTTCATTTCGCAACAGGTGGATAACGCGCTGCAAGGCATTCTGGTGAAGGCGCCAATCCATGCGCCACGTGATAGGTTTCGCAATGCCCAACTGGTAAAGGCGCGCGTCATCTGGAGCACATCTCCGGCGCCGACAGTGCCAGTGCTGGCGGTCACGCGGGTAGGTGGGCAGCCATTCGTCTATTTGGCTGATTCGTCCGCCAACGGATCGGTCGCCAAGCAGCGTGCCATCTCACTCGGCGACACAATCGGCAACGATTACGCCGTCACCGCCGGACTGAAGGCCGGAGACAAAGTCATTGTTTCAGGAACTCAGTTCCTAGTGGACGGCATGCCGGTTCGACCTATCAGCTAACCGCCGACTGCCCATCGACATTTGCTGGCAGTCTTAAACGAACACAATTTTACGCGGGTGCCTAATGGTAGATTTCTTTATTCGACGACCAATATTCGCCACGGTTTGCGCGCTGCTGATCATTCTGGCGGGCGCGGTTTCGATTCCCACTCTTCCGATTTCGCTCTATCCCACCCTGGCGCCGCCGCAGGTCACTGTAACCAGCAACTATGTGGGCGCTAACGCGAACGTCGTTGAGTCCGCCGTCACTATTCCGCTGGAACAGCAGATCAACGGCGTCGAAGGCATGCACTACATAACTTCGACCAGTTCGAACGATGGCACCAGCAACATCAATGTTGTGTTCCGCACCGGGTATGACTTGAACACCGCGGCCGTGGACGTGCAGAACCGGGTCGCAACCGCCCAAGGCCGTCTTCCCCAGGAAATCAAGAACACCGGCGTGACCATTACGAAAGCGAATCCCAATTTTGTTTTCGCAGCCGGATTCTTTTCGCCTGATAACAGTCTTTCCAACCAGTACATATCTAACTACCTGGACGTGTATGTAAAAGACGCGCTGAAACGTATTCCCGGCGTCGGCGATGTGCTCATCTTTGGCGAACGCAAATATGCAATGCGGGTGTGGCTAGACCCGACAAAGTTGGCGGCGCGGCAGTTGACTGCCGCCGACGTTGTGTCAGCGCTGCAGGAGCAAAATGTCGAGATACCTGCCGGTCAACTCGGGCGACCGCCTGCTGATCCAAAGCAAAATTTTCAGGTGGCTCTGCGGGTCGTGGGCCGGCTCTCGGATCCAAAAGAGTTTGAAAGCATAATTCTCAAGAACACTGCTAATGGCATCGTGCAATTGAAGGATGTTGGCCGGGCTGAGATCGGGGCTGAAAGCTACGACACCAACCTGATGTACAGCGGGCATGAAGCTATCGGCGTCGGGGTCCAGCAACTCTCCAATGCCAATGCCCTCGACGTGGATAAGGCAGCGAAGGCGGCGCTCGCAGACCTGTCGAAATCATTCCCGCCGGGAATGAAGTACGTGATCGCCTTTGACACCACGACGGTCGTTGGCGACTCGGTCAAAGAAGTGGTCACGACTCTCGAAGAAGCGATCGTCATCGTCATCATCGTCATTTTCCTGTTCCTGCTGGATTGGCGCGCCACAATTATTCCTGCGGTCACTATTCCGGTGTCGCTGGTGGGCACATTTGCGTTCATTAAGATATTCGGCTTCTCCATCAATTCGCTGACGCTGTTCGGAATAACGCTAGCCACCGGGCTGGTGGTCGACGACGCGATCGTGGTAATTGAAAACGCACAACGGCATATCGACGCCGACCATTCCGATCCGCATACTGCCACATCGGTTGCCATGTCTGAAGTTGCCAGCGCTGTGGTGGCGACTTCGCTGGTGTTGATTTCGGTGTTCGTTCCGGTGTCTTTCTTTCCCGGCACTACCGGCATTCTTTATCGGCAGTTCTCGCTGACGATTGCTTTCTCTATCGCGATTTCATTGTTCAACGCGTTGACCCTGTCCCCCGCACTGGCAGCGTTATTGTTACGTGGTGAAGAATCGAAGTTCACCCTATTTGATTGGACTCACATCGGCTGGCTTTCCAATGGGTATCGGAATTTTGTTCGGGGCGTGGAGGCCGGCATTCGCGGAACTGCGAATGGTTACGGCAAAGCCATCTGCCGGGTGCTCAAATACCGCTACGTGATGATTGTGCTGTT
>JBOGLH010000052.1:0-18855 GCA_050746025.1 Terriglobales bacterium
GAAGTATGGCGGTACACCGTGATATTGATCTACGCGGCGTGATCCGGCGTTGTAGGCCGCCAGCGCCTTGGGCACATCGTAATTGTATTTCTCGAGTAGTTCGCGCAAATACTTTGTTCCGCCTTCAACATTCGCATTGGGATCGAACGAGTTCGCGACGCCTAGTTGCGATGCGGTCCCCGGCATCAACTGCATCAGCCCCTGCGCTCCCTTCTTAGAAACCGCACGGTTGTTGAATCCGCTCTCGGCATGAATCACGCTGTTGATGAAATCAGGATCGATCTGGTGCCGCTGTCCAGCGCCGTTCACCATCTGGTCAAGGCTTTTGCGGTCAACGATTCGCTGCGCTCCGGGATTCAGGGAAGGCGAACCTGTCGCTATATTTTTAAAATTCGACGGTGCCGGATTCGATGCTATGGAAGCCGGAACCTGAGGAGTATTGTCAACTTCGAAACGCTCTATCTGGTTGGTCGGAATCTCAATGTATCCGCTGCCGGAATCGCTCAAGTACAGCCGTGTCACAGAGCCAACGATTTGACGCCGCTCGTGGCGAATCGAGTTTCCATTACGCAAAATGGCGAGATCGGTTGCGCTCGAGAACATGGCGCTTGCGATCAGAAAAATTGCTGCTCCGAGTTTGAAAATTAACCGCACTGGTGTAATCCAGATTGCTGCTAGAACTATCTCTCCGAATGCCTAAACAATTCTTTCCTGTGTAAGTACTTGCTCGACGGCGGCTGCGACGCCGTTGTCATCGTTGCACCCTGTGACCGGCCAGCCCCGGGATTTCAGCTCCTCACAAGCATTTCCCATGATAAACGGCGCCCCGGCAAAGGCAAGCATCTCCAGGTCATTAAAATTGTCGCCAATGGCCATGACCTGCTCGCGCGGGATGCCTCGATAATTGGCCCATCTTTCAAGCGCGTGCCCCTTGGAACAACCGCGGTTCAACACATCCACAATGCACAGATCCCGGGCTGGGTACTCGGTTCGAACCACGGTGATTTGATCTTTTATTTGGCTTGACTCGATCGCGCGAACGACCGCTTGCATTTGGGAAATCGGCCCGCAAAACATGGCCTGCACAGGGTCGGCGACCAGAGCATTCTCAATAGGCACGACGAATTCGATGTATTGCATGTTCTTTTCCAGCCAATGTCGAATGCTGCTGGTCAATTCGTCCATGCGTTCAAGCACCAGTGCACCCTCCGATTCTTTGTCGAAGGTTACGACCATGTTGCCGCGAAACTGCTGCATTGCTGCACACAGTTTTAGACAGGTTGTGGCGGGCAGCAAATCTCGATGAAAAGCTTCTCCCTGCAAAGAGCGGGTGACGGCGCCGTTGGAACTGATCAGCCACAAATCGAACCCAAGTTGCTGAGCGATCGGCAATGCGAAAGCATGGCGCCGGCCTGTGACCAGGATGACCTCAATCCCGCGCTGGTTGGCGCGCCGCAAAGCCTCAAGGTCCTTCTCGGATATGCGGAATTGGGAGTTCAGCAGGGTGCCATCAATATCGACGGCGATCAGGCGAATGGGTGGAATCACTGGGAAGATTTTAACATTGCGTGTACGGTCGGACGTTCGGGCAGATTCAGCTCTTAGCCTTTAGCTGTTAGCTTTTAGCCAAGCCGTTCAGGGTTCAGCCAAGAGCCAGGAGCCGAGAGTCACGAGCCGAGAGCTTAATTACCACCGCCACAGCCCTCAAGCCACTGCTCCACGCCGCCCAGTTCTGCTATATTTCGCAAATCGTATGAGCTTTCTTTACGCATTCCTTTTCCCGTGGAACTACATCCTGGTGGGGATTGCGATTGTCCACTTCATACGGCGGCGTCCGGACAACTATTGGCTATGGATCATCCTGATCGGTGGTTGGATTGGCGCCCTAGTCTATATTTTTGTCGAGGTTCTGCCCGACGCTGGCTTGCTCCGGCAATCGTTCAAGACCTTTCCGCGGCGACGAAGAATTCACGAACTCCAGGCCATCATTCTCGATAATCCCTCGGCGGGGAATTATGAAGAGCTTGCCGATCTTTATCTGGACGAGAAGAAGTTCGACCGTGCGCGTGAATGTTATGACAAGGCGATCTCCTCGCGTACCGATTCGCCGGATCCGTTTTATCGCCGTGGTATCGCCGAAACTGAGCTCGGAGATTTTCCCGCCGCAGTGAACGACCTAGAACGAGTAGTAGTTAAAGATCCGCAGTACGATTTTCACCGCGCCTCCGGCTTATTAGCTCATGCGTACGCCAAGACCGGCCAGATGGAAAGAGCTGACGCACTGTTTCAAAAGACGATACAGATCTCGACGCTTTCCGAAACGTATTTGAACTACGCAAGCTTCCTCGCCTCACAAGGACGAAATGCCGAGGCGCGCGTGTGGACGCAGCGCATTCTGGCCAAAAAGCCGACGCTTCCAGGCTATCTCCGCCGCCGCGAACGTCCGTGGTTCAGGAAGGCGAAAGGCTTGCTGAAGCAGCTACCGGCTTCCTGAGTACTGAATATGACTCGGGATGCTGCGCGATCGCACATAAGCCGCGCCTGATAAACTCTCCGCGTGTCTCAAGTCATTTATCTTGAATGTACGAAGTGTGGTGCACATCTCCCAGCGGACATTCCGCAGAACGTATGTTCGAAGGATGGCGGAATTCTATTCGCCCGTTACGAGCTGAAATCGACTAAAACTACATTCACGGCCGGCACAGTTGCGGGACGGGAAGCAAGCCTGTGGCGCTACCGGGAAGTTCTGCCCTCAGTTGAACCGATCACCCTGGGTGAAGGATTTACTCCGCTACTTTCCAGCCGTGAATTTCCGAACGTCTGGATCAAAGATGAAGGCTTGAACCCTACCGGATCGTTCAAGGCGCGCGGAATCTCTGTCTCGATTAGCGTGGCGAAAGCGCTTGGTATAAAAAAGGTCGCAATGCCCTCAGCGGGCAACGCTGGGAGCGCCCTGGCGGCGTACGCGGCAGCGGCAAAGATTGAAGCGCACATCTTCATGCCTCAGGATGCTCCACGCGCCAACCGCATCGAATGCGAAATTTACGGTGCGCGTCTGACCCTCGTCAACGGGCTCATCAGTGACTGCGGGCGCATGGTTAGCGAGCGCAAGGATAAAGAGGGATGGTTCGATCTTTCTACATTGAAGGAACCGTACCGCGTGGAAGGGAAAAAGACGATGGGCTACGAGCTCTTCGAACAGCTCGGCGGCGACTTTCCCGATGCGGTTGTTTTTCCAAGCGGCGGCGGCGTGGGCGTGATCGCGATGTGGAAGGCGTTCGAAGAGATGCGAGAACTCGGCTGGATTTCGAAGAAAACGAAACTTCCACGCATGATCGTGGTCCAAGCCGCGGGCTGTGCGCCCTTAGTAAAGGCGTGGAACGAAGGCAAGGCCTCAGCAGAGATGTGGAACAATGCGTCCACGGCCGCAGCCGGACTGCGCGTGCCCAAGCCTTACGGCGATTATCTGGTGCTCGACATTCTGAAGCGCAGCGGAGGAACGGCAATCGCGGTAACTGATGAAGAAATCAGAGACTCAGTGCGCCACTGGGCCAGCCACGAAGGAATTTTTGCCGCGCCCGAAGGCGCCGCGAGCCTGGCAGCCTATCGCAAACTACTTAAGCCGACGGCAGGGAAGTCTCCGCTCCTTTCCGGCAAAGACAGAGTCGTACTCTTCAACACCGGAACGGGACTGAAATATCTCGACGTGATACAGGAACGCAAATTCCCGCCGACTCGCCAGATTGGCGGAATCATTGGGCCGTTTTAGCGCGTTCGGGCGAGACGTGGAACTGGTTGTGTCTGCGTGCCTTCCCCGCTATCGAACAGTGCTACATTCTCCTTAGGCGTTGCGATCCATGGAACATCGGCTGATCCTGATCAATCTGCTGGTCAAGTTGGGCGTGGCTGCGGCCATTGCAGCCGGCCTGGTGCGCTCAGTGGAATTCAAGGCGCTTTTGTTTCGCGAGCAACGCTCGCTGAAGGACAAGATTTATCTTGCCTTGTGGATGGCAATTTCGGCGTGGATCGGATTCCATCTCGCCTTAGGCATATGGGTCAGGTTCGGCGCCGAAAGCACATTTGTCGGCGAATTATCCTTCGAAGCCACCGTCCTGCTGGGCGTGATTGCGGGACGTTTCGCAGGAGTCACCGGCGGGCTCCTGCTGGCTGTATTCAACGGCGCCTGGCTGATGCTGCCTGTAAATGCCGCTGTGGGCCTGGTGTTCGGCCAGTTGCGAAGGTTTGCTCCCAATGAAGAAGAGGTCTGGCGTTTCTCCCCATTTAATTATCTGAGCATTATCCGCTGGATGCGGCGCGATGATACGCGGCCCAGTTTCTCCGATTGGCAGATGCTCTTTCTATTCACCATCGTGGCCATGCGTTTTTTGCAAACCGTGGTGCTGCGCTGGCTGCCCGGGTACAGCTACGCGGCCCATCCCATTTGGGTGGATTTGCTGATCTATGCTACCTCGGTCACAGTCATCGTGATCGAATTGAAAATATGGAATGGCGTGCGTCTGCAAATCAAACTGGAAGAGCAGGCCCAGTTGCTGCTCAGCGCGCGCATGGCTGCATTGCAAAATCAAATCAATCCCCACTTTCTGTTTAATACTTTGAATTCGATTTCCTCGCTGGTGCGCGTAAATCCTGACACTGCCCGCGAGCTCATCATCAAGCTGGCTACCATCTTGCGGCGACTGCTCCACAGCAGCGACGCGTTTGTCGCCCTGCAGGAAGAAATTAATTTCATCGACAATTATTTGGATATCGAGGTGGTTCGCTTCGGAGCCGACAAGCTCAGAGTGGTCAAAGAACTGGATTCCGAATCGCTCGATGTTATGGTGCCCAGCATGCTCCTGCAGCCATTGGTCGAAAATTCAATCAAGCATGGACTCTCGTCGAAAATTGAGGGCGGAAGCATATATCTGCGGAGCAAAATTTCCGATTCGCACGTGACGATAGAAGTAGAAGACGACGGCGTCGGCATGGGATCGGCCCAGTTCCTCGAACGGCCCGCCGGCTTCGGTGAGGGCGGAATCGGCATGGCGAATGTTGCCGAGCGGCTTAAAGTCTTATACGGAGACACTGCACGCATGACAATTGACAGCCGAAACGGCACTGGAACCTTGGTCCGGCTGCGGCTCCCTATCCTGCCCGGTGACGCAAAGTTGCCGGCGACCGCTTACGAAGAACGATCCAGCACTCGCAGATAGAACTGTTCGTAATGCGGAATAATCTTAGTGGTGCAGAAACGTGCCCGCGCGGCTTCCCGGCACTGTTTTCCCATTGCGCGAAGGCGGCTCTCGTCTTTGAGAATCTCAATGGCGTAGCGGGCCATGGTTTCAACGTCTCCAACATCAGCCAGGAATCCACTCTTTCCGTGCTCCACGACTTCCGGCACTCCGCCAACATTCGTGGTTACGGGAACAACTTCCGACGCCATTGCCTCCAGCGCCGCCAAGCCAAAGGATTCCAATTCGCTCGGCATGAGCAAAACATCGGAAATTGCCAGAGTCTCATAAACCTGTTCGCGCTTCCCCAGAAAGATCACGTCGTTGTGGATACCCTTTTGCACGGCCAGCCATTCCGCCGGAGAGCGGTCCGGACCATCACCCATAAGCAACAGCTTCGCCGGAATCTGTTTGCGCACGCGGTCGAAAATTTCGATCACGTCTGTGACTCTCTTTACCGGGCGAAAATTCGATACGTGAACCAGAATGCGTTCGCCGTTGGGTGCATACTGTTCGCGATGCTCGGCAAAATGTTTGTCACGGCAATACATGTCACAATTAACAAAGTTATAGATTACCTCGATGGGGTTTTTCACCTCGAACTCGCGCACCGTCCGCTCGCGCAGATATTCTGAAATCGCGGTGACGCCGTCACTTTCTTCAATCGAATAACGCGTGATCGGCAGGTAGGATCGGTCCTGACCTACCAGTGTGATGTCAGTCCCGTGAAGCGTGGTCACGAAGGGCAGCTTGCGTTTCTTCGGTCCGGCGGCGAGCATTTGCCGTGCCAGCAAAGCGCTCACCGAATGCGGGATCGCGTAATGCACGTGTAGCAGATCAAGATCGTACAGTTCCGAAACTTCGGCCATACGCGTAGCTAGCGCCAAATCGTATGGAGGATAGTCGAACAGCGGGTACCGCGAGACTTCCACTTCGTGGTAATGAATGTTTGCTGTAGGCCGATCCAAGCGAATCGGCTGGGCATACGAAATGAAGTGGATGTCATGCCCACGCTGCGCCAGTTCGAGGCCAAGTTCGGTGGCAACTACACCGCTGCCGCCGTACGTCGGATAACAGGTGATGCCAATTTTGAGGCTGTCCCGCATGTACATTCGATGGGGAAAGCGGCCCAAGGATTCGGATAATGGCAGTGGGAAGGTTTAGGCGCCCTCGGTGGCGGCGCGCGAAAATCCCTTATCCATCTTTTGGATATATTCTTGCAGGCGCTCCTGAATGTGATCTTCAAGCGCGGTAAACTCGATCCCCATGCCGACTCCCGGGTCACTCGTTCGCACCAGCGCTGATGCGCGAATTTTTTCTGAATCCAGCCAGAAGGTGATGATGATCTCCGAATCAATCGCCAGCGGAGAAAATGTCTCAACGTAGCAGCCACGTCCGCCAATATCGGTCGCGCTGCATTGCATGTGGGCGCGCCGGGTATCTTCAAAACTGATTTCCATCGGAAACTGCACTTTGTGCCGACTAAATCGACGCTTGTCGGAACCGGTTTCTTTTGCCTTTGTGCGGGTCTCGGCGGCGATGTCGGTCCATGGGGCGATCTGATCGGGAAGAATCAGGACTCCAGCTTTGTTTTTTCGCGGAGCCACCGACGCATTGGCCCAGATAACTTTGAATCGCGCCTTTTTCTCACCATACTGAATGCCAATAATGTCGCCCGCTTTCAGGCAATGATGCAGGTGTGTGAGTTGGGCGCCTTCACTACTCAGGCTGCCAGCCAGACCGCTTTGAAAAAAAGGTTTATCGTCTGCATCCATGCCCCAAACGCGCACCGGGATGTCGGCTGCAACTCTGGATTCTGGGCGTTTTTCCATAACTTTGCACAATCATATCGGCCTTAAGAAACTGCCGGAAGTAACCATCAGTCACTTCGCCTCGCCCGAAGGTGATGGTACTTCCGGTAACTATTGCGAGAATGAGCAGAATTCGCGATAGGAGATCAAGTCAATCTGCTCGCGCCGTAGCAGTTCTTTGGTCTCAGGCGAGGTCAAAATGGCCAGCTCGGTTTCACGCGATTTGCGCAGGCGCGTCTTGACCCCGTCCAACTCGACGTCGTTATATCCCGGGTGGGTCACGAATTCCCAGGTGCCCTCGGGCAAGTTCTCGATCAGCTGGCGAAAGGTGTCCAGAGTAAGGCCGCCAGTCGCCACAATTCCCACGCAGCCGTCTGGCGTTCTTAGGTCGGATTCTTCCAGCGCTTTTCGGAATGTTGCCCGGAACGACTTTAAAATTCCCAACTGAAACCCGCGCTTCCAATTCCGCGTTCCAGCCAGGAACAAAGGCTCGAAAGGATTTCGCACGGCCGCTACACCGCAGGTCTTTGCCGCGCGGAGCATGGGCCTGAATACCATCGGAAACATGTGGGTGTGCTTGTGTGAGTCGAGGTGAGACACGCGGATTCCAGCGGCCTGCAATTTGCGGATTTGTGCCGAGATCTCGGCTTCGATCTGATCTTCGTCGAGCCATCCAGCTATAGCGAGGCTGGTGAAACTTGTCAGGCTGTCGCGGAATTTTGGCACGCCGGCATTCGCGAGTAACAGACTGGAGACCTTCGGCACATCGAGCACTGGCGAGGCGTCCACTAAAAGCACGTGACAGCCAACGCTCAACTCAGGAGTTCGCGAGGCGACGTCCACCGCCTCCTGAAACTTGGCACTGCAAGCCATAAGCGTGGCAGAGGTGACAATGCCGTGCTTATGCGCCTCGGCAATGCCCCGGTTCACGCCCGAAGTCAGGCCGAAGTCGTCCGCGTTAACAATCAGCCGCCGCACGATGCGAGTTTAGCAGGGCAGCTGCGTTTGACCGCGGTTTGCGCGGTTCCCTATACTGCGAGAGTCCCGCAGTTTCCGCCGATAATTGAGCCTGCCCTCACTGGCGACTTAATTCGGCGTTGCTGATAGCTGACAGCCGAGAGCTGACAGCTTCGCGGGCGGTTAGCTCAGTTGGTTAGAGCGTCTCGCTTACACCGAGAAGGCCGCAGGTTCGAGTCCTGCACTGCCCACCACTCATTCACCTATCTTTTCCCGCCATTATTTCTTATAGAGATCCGGAAGTTGCAGTCGTAAATGCTCCACCTTGGGCGCGTCATTGATCGCAATATACGGGTTATCAGGATGAAGAGTAGCGTAATTCTGGTGGTAAGCCTCGGCTACGTAGAAAGCCTTCAGTGGGACGACCTGGGTGACGATCGGCGCCGGAAACGATTTTGCTTGCTCAAGTTGCGAAATATAGGACTGGGCTATGCGCTGTTGTTCCTCATTGCCATAAAAAATCACCGAGCGATATTGACTGCCGCTGTCCGGTCCCTGGCGATTGAGTTGGGTAGGATCATGGGCCACGGAAAAGAATACTTTAAGCAGTTGACCGTATGAAATTTGTGAAGGGTCAAAGATAATCTTCACCGACTCCGCGTGGCCGGTATCACCACCGCTGACTTGTTCATAGTCCGGCGACGCGACCGATCCTCCGGAATAACCTGAGGTGGCTTCTTTTACTCCTTTGACATGCTGAAAGACCGCTTGAATGCCCCAAAAGCAGCCGCCGGCGAAGACAGCCGTTTGCTTGCCGGGCACAGAGGCCAGCGGCGCATCAACCGACGGATTAGGCAGAGCAACACTGCCCTCCGTATTGGCCCGATTTCCTTTGGCGGCAAATGCGAGAAACGCCATTCCGACCACCGCGGCCAGTGCCGTGATTTTAGAAACGATTACAGAGTTCTTGGTTGCAGCGCTCATTCCATCACCTCGCAGCAGATTGGATTCGCATGAGGACGAAAAGTTACAGCTTCTATCTCTGGTGTCGTGGAGATTAAGGTATACGCTCGCCTTCTTGTAAAATCGACCTCTACATGCGCTTAACTACAAATGTGCGCTGTCTCGTTTTGCTTTCCCTTTTGGTTGCTGCTAATTCTTCGGCCGCCACTCCGCAAAAGTTACACGATTATGCCCGGACGGAGTTGCGCGAACTTTCTAGCTCAAGAGCGCTTCCCAACGGCGTTGAAGTTAATAGCGGGAAGGCCATTATTCAAATCACCGCGCTCCGCGATGATGTCATTCGCGTTCGTATTGGTCGCGAAGGCACCTTGCCCGAGGACGCGTCATGGGCGGTTCTTCCTTCAGCACGACAAGCACGCGCGAACGTGACTCCCGACAACACGAAAGCAGCCGTCGGTTTCCGGACCAAAAATCTGCGTGTCCAAATCGAACGTGCGACACTGCGCCTTCTCGTCACCGATCTTCAAGGGAACATTCTCCAAGAGGACGCCGCCGGCTGGCCGGCAGAGTTTCACGACAAGGCATTCCGCATTTACAAAAAGATGCCCTTCGATGAGCACTACTTCGGGTTGGGCGATAAAGTTGGTCCGCTGGATCGCCGTAACCAGGCGTTCAGCATGTGGAACACAGACGCTTACAATTTTCAGGAATCAACCGACCCAATTTACAAGAGCATTCCGTTTTTTCTGACCATGCGTGCAGGACGCACGCTGGGCGTGCTTCTCGACAATACTTGGCGCACTAGTTTCGACTTCGGCAAGCAGACTGACGGCGTGTATTCGTTTGGGGCTGATGGCGGCCCAGTTGATTACTATTTGCTTTACGGGCCTGCCCCGAAAGAAGTCCTGCAAACTTATGCCTGGCTGACCGGGCCTCCCCCCCCTGCCGCAGCTGTGGTCCCTGGGTTATCAACAGTCACGGTACAGTTATGGGACGGAAGCGGAGCTGCGCGAAATCGCGGCAAAATTGCGCTCCGAGCGAATTCCATCCGACGGGCTTTATCTGGATATTGATGTTCAAATAAAGAAACGGCCGTTTACGGTTGATCAAGAAAAATTTCCTACCTTTGTGTCGATGCTGGCCGATCTGAAAAAAGAAAATTTCCACGTTGTCACCATCACCGACCTGCACATCGCCTTCTTGCCGAATGCAGATTACGCTCCTTTTGACACCGGTGTTGCCGGCGACCACTTCGTAAAAAATCCCGATGGGTCGATTTTTGTGGGTACCGTGTGGCCTGGGCCGTCCGTCTTTCCTGACTTCACCCGGCAAAAAACACGCGAGTGGTGGGGTGGTCTTTACAAAACTTTTGTCTCTGATGGTGTCTCTGGCTTCTGGAACGACATGAATGAGCCATCGGTTTTCAGTACGCCGGATAAGACGATTCCTGGCGATGTCGAGCACCAGATCGACGAACCCGGCTTCAAGCGGCGCACTGCCACCCATTTCGAGATCCACGATGTTTACGGGATGCAGAACTCGCGGGCGACATATGAAGGTTTGCTCAAGCTTTCTCCCAAAGAACGGCCATTTGTGCTCACCCGCGCCACGTACGCTGGAGGCCAGCGCTATGCGGAGACATGGACTGGCGATAACAGCGCAACCTGGAACCATCTGCGGCTGACGACTCCTATGCTAGAGAACCTGGGCCTCAGCGGCTTCGGAATGAGCGGAGCCGACGGCGGCGGATTCATCGGCACGCCCACTCCCGAACTCCTCACCAAGTGGACAGAGCTGGCGACATTTCAGCCTATCGATCGCAATCACAGCGAGAAGGGAACTCCACATCGCGAACCGTGGGTCGACGGCCCCCGAGCAGGAAAATATCCGGCGCCGCTATATTGAAGAGCGTTACAAACTGATGCCCTATCTATACACCGCGGTCGAAGAAATGTATCGCACTGGAATGCCGGTTCTGCGCCCGCTGTTCCTGGAATTCCCTGACGCTGCGCCAGACAAACATCCGCTCGACCTCGACACGGGAAACGAATTTCTGTTCGGCTCTGACTTGTTGGTTGCACCGGCGCCATTCCCCGAAAAACCGGACGCATATGCGGTGAAATTTCCTCCTGGAGACTGGTACGAGTATTGGAGCGGGGAACGTTTGCATCAGGCGGATGCTTCGGCGCCCGTGCCGATGCAGGTCTTGGTCCATCCCACGTTGGAGGTATTACCGGTCTTTGTGCGCGAAGGCGCCATTGTGCCCATGCAACCGCTTACCCAAAGCACGAATGAAGTTCCAAGCGGACCGCTCACGCTGCGCATATATCAGGGCCGCGATTGCAAAGGCGCGCTTTATCAAGATGACGGAAAGACCATGGCATACAGGCACGGTGAGTTCTTGCGAATGCAATTTACCTGCGAGGCCGCCGCCAACTCGATCAAAGTGCATATTGGTCCGCACGAAGGCAGTTATCACCCGTGGTGGAGTGAAATGCGAGTGGAGGTTTACGGCCAAAACTCCGGTGGGACTTACACGTTCGCTGGTAAGGCTGGACAGGCTAACCTTGATGCCGAACATCACATGACCAGCGTGACAATTCCCGACGATGGCCATGGAAGCGATCTGGAAATAAGTACCAAACAGTAAATATTTCTGCCAACCCGGTGTTCCGCGTTATCCGTCTCACGAACGTACAACCTCTTTCACGTAAGTAGCTACTAATTGCGCAGTCCTAAATGGAGGGATTCGTGCGCCAATTAATTAGCTTCGTCGCGGTGATCGTCTCAATCGCCGCTGTTCCTGCTCTGGCCGACCAGGTGGCTCTCAAAAATGGAGACCGCCTCAGCGGAACCATCGTCCAGGCGGACGGCAAAACTGTGGTCCTGCACACGGAATATGCTGGAGACATCACGTTGAAGTGGGACTCCGTCAAGGGCATCGAAAGCAGCGAGCCGCTCCGCGTGGAACTGCCGAATGGGAAGACTGCCATCGGGCCAGTCTCGACTACCGATGACACCGTGAAAGTCGCCACCTCATCCGGCGAAGTCGCGGTGCAAGTGGAAAGCGTAAAAGGTCTGTCGCAACAAGCCGCTTATGAAAAACTCGAGAAGGAATCAATACTTCAGGGCTGGAAGGGTGGTCTCAATGCCGGATTTTCCTTTACCGGCGGCAACAGCGAGACCACGAATCTGGCGATCGGATTTCTCGCGGCTCGACAGAGTCTAAAGTCGAAGCTGGGCATGTACGCGAATACCGTTTATGCCACAAGTACAACTACGTTCGCCAACCCCTTTCCTCCACCGTTAACCACGAATGTCAAATCGACCACGGCGAACACCGAAGCTGGCGGCATTCGCTACGACCACGACCTGAACCCGAAGACCTTTGCTTTCGCCTCTGCGGACTTTTTTGCCGATGCACTGCAGGGCCTGAATTTGCGCTCGGTGTTCGGCGGCGGCCTCGGCTATCACGCCATTAAGAACGACAACACCACGCTGGATTTTCTAGGTGGCGTCAACTACACGCGTGAGTCCTATACCACGCTGCATCGCAACCTGGTGGCGCTCACCCTGGGCGAGGAACTCATGCACAAGCTGGGCAAGAGCACGGTCCTGAATCAAAAACTATATTTCTTCCCCGACCTTAACAGCGCGGGCGATTACCGCGGCACGTTCGATTTTGCTTCCGTCACCAAGATCAGCAACCGCTTCGGCTGGCAGAATTCTTTCACAGACGTCTATGTGACCAATCCGCCACTGGGCAAGAGGCAGAACGATGTCATCCTGACCACCGGGTTGAACCTGGCGTTCGGGAAGTGAGATAACCTCGCTACAGGGCCACGCTTGTCGATGCGGTAGTAGTCTATTGGCACATTTATGCCAAGTACACTCGAATCATTCCAGCGTACCTGCTTTATCTATGCCGGGAACTTTCTGCTTTGCCTGACTATTTTTTGCCAGTTTTCCCGCGCCGATAGCGAGTATTACCATCATGTCATTTTCGACAATAGTCTGGAGGCTGACGCCTACTACTACACCGACGGGAGGGCTTCACTACCGTCGACCTTGGAATTGCGCCACGGTAAGCTTCCTGTCAGCCATAATCTTTTTCATACCCCGCCCAATGCTGTTCGCCTGAGTTGGCGCTCGAAGACGGACGGAGGTTGGGAAGCCAGCTTACGCGCCATTAACTTCAGGAATCGCGAGATCAACTTTCAGGGTGACACACTTTTCTTCTGGTGCTTTTCTGAAAAAGAAATCGCGGCTGATGCTTTACCGCAGATTCGGCTTTCCGATGCGAATCAGAGTTTCTCGCGGCCGCTGAAAATCGGCGATTTCCTTGCCGGTGTTCCTGCAGGGCAGTGGGTACAGGCCAAAATCCCTCTTTCCGCCTTCGGGACGGGATCGATTCATGCCTTCGACCCGAATCGGACAGACCGAATCATCCTTGGTCAGAATGCGGCTGATGGGCTCGCACACACGCTGATGATTGATGATTTCAAAATCGATCAGGCAATTGAATCTTCTGATGCAGTGGTGCTCGCGGATTTGCCCGCCCCGCAAAATGTCACGGCCCGCGGCTACGAACGTCACATTGACGTCTCATGGCAGCCGATCGTTTCTGCAGCCCTCGAGCACTATGTCATTTACCGATCACTGGACGGAAAGAAATTTGAGCCGGTTGGAATTCAAGTGCCAGGGATCAACCGCTTCGCGGACTATCTGGGTCAACCGGGCCTTAAAGCAGTTTACAAAGTCGCAGCCTCGGACCATCAATACCGGGTTTCGCCGTTTTCGGCGGAAGCCGGCGCTGCTACGAAAATGATGACCGACGACGAGCTGCTCACCATGTTGCAAGAGGCCTGTTTCCGTTATTACTGGGAAGGCGCGCATCCGGTTTCCGGCACGACGCTCGAGAACATCCCGGGCGATGACCGGATTGTAGCCACTGGCGCCAGCGGCTTTGGAATTATGGCGCTGGTGGTGGGCGTGGATCGCGGTTTCATCACGCGCGAGCAAGGCATTGAACGTCTCGACAAAATTGTCAGCTTCCTAGAGCGTGCGCCTCGATACCACGGGGTCTGGTCCCACTTTATGGACGGCGCCACGGCCGAGACTCTTCCGGTGTTCGACATGTTTGACGACGGCGGCGATCTGGTAGAAACGTCGTTTTTAATGGAAGGCCTTCTAGCCGCGCGGCAATACTTCCGCGGACCGAGCGAACGGGAACTGAGTATCTACCGGCGCATTTCGCGTTTATGGGAGACCGTCGAGTGGGACTGGTACCGCCGCTCGCCACAGAGCCGTGCTCTTTACTGGCACTGGTCGCCGGACTGGTCGTGGTACATCAATCATCAAATCACGGGATTCAATGAGTGCATGATCGTATATCTGCTGGCGATTGCTTCTCCGACGCACGCGGTTCCCGCAGAGCTTTATTACTCCGGATGGGCAAACCAGGAAGCAGCGGGTGCGAAGTACCGGCAAAGCTGGTCGAAGTCCGCCGAAGGCGACCAATACACAAACGGCCACAGCTACTACGGAATCAAGCTCGATGTAGGTGTCGGTTCCGGCGGCCCGTTGTTTTTTACTCACTACTCTTACATGGGGTTTGATCCACGTGGCATTCGCGATCGCTTTACCGATTATTTTGAAAACAACCGTAATATTGCTCGAATCAATCTAGCGTACTCAATTCAGAATCAGGGGCACTACAAAGGCTATGGCGCGGCCTTTTGGGGTTTGACAGCTAGCGACGGACCCGATGGCTACATGCCGCACGAGCCCACGCCGCGATTAGATGATGGCACGATGACTTTCACCGGCGCGCTATCGTCATTTCCTTACACGCCGCGTGCATCGATGGCGATGCTCAAACATGTTTACCGCGATCTCGGAGGCGCAGTTTGGGGAGTTTACGGTCCGCGCGATGCCATTAATCTGGCTCAGGATTGGGTATCGCCAATTTTTATGGGATTGAATCAGGCACCCATTACCGTGATGATCGAGAACTACCGCACCGGGCTCATTTGGAAGTTGTTTATGTCGAATCCCGAGATCAAGCCAATGCTTGAGAAGATAGGGTTCAAGCCGGATTCTTCGTCACGGAAGAGTCTTGCGCATGAGACAGGGCGCTGACCGATCATGCGGATAGGAGGGAAAAGGCGTGTCCGATTCCGGGCACGCCACAGACATTAGAAGCTGAATCTAGCCCCCAGCACAACTACGCGTCCGGAAAGAGCCCCGGTAATCGTACCGAAGTTCGAACTGCCAACGTTGTTGGAGATCTGGTTCGGGTTGAAATTCAAGTTATTAAAAAGGTTGTAGATGTCCATGCGAAGCTCGATCTTGCTGTTTTCACCGAGCACTCTCGTGTTAGGGAATCCGAATCCCTTGACGATGGTCACGTCAACGTCTCTGTATCCCGGCATGTTGAGCGAGTTTCGCCTTAGGCCAGGTGCGGGGTTGGCATTTCCATAAGGGCACCCCGATGCGTTGCAGGTGTACGTTGTGTTTGCGGGTGTCGAGAAATAGGCGAACGCATTGCCTTGGGTAGCGGTTGAGGGGAAGTTGGAGCTGGTTGGTCCTTTAAAAGCTTCGTTGCTAGTGCTGGAACCGGCGCCGCCCAGATACGCACCGGCGGGCAGTTGGGAGTACCCGCAAATTGCGCAATAGAGACTTCCTCCCGATAAATTCACCACCGGAGTCCACGGGAATCCAGAGTGAAGATTCAAGATCGGACTGATTGACCAGTCACCTACGATCTTGTCCAGCCAACTCCTGCCGTCATGGAAAAATACGGGCTGCCAAACGCCGTAGACTTTGAGCGCCTTCCCGATATTGTAGTCTGAGCGCCCGTAATCGTAATTGAGGTTGAACGGGTAGTCTTGTTCGAAGTAGGGGCCTGAGCTAGTATCCATGCTCTTAGACCAGGTGAATTGCGCGTCTGCCATAAACTGCTGCGCAAACTGATGCTTTAACTCAGCGAGCATCGCGTTGTAGTTTGCCCGACCATTAACGTTCCAGTAGTCTCCCCCACCGATTTGCGGATTGAGAGTGAATCCGCTCGCTGCCGTGACTGCGTTCGGATTCTCGTGGAAGAAGATGTTCCGCGATAGGCTTCCTATGTACCCTAATGTCGCAATTAAATGATGTCCGAGATCGTACTCCGTATCGAGTGAGTAGTGATGAACCCGCATCGTCGGAAGATCGGTTGGAAAAATGTTGACACCGACTTGGCCAGTTGTGGGTAAACCATTAGGTCCAAACGTCGATATAGCATTTTGATTCCTCGGGTACGTGGTGAGTGAGTTGGGAGTCCCCGCGGTTGCGTAGATGATTCCTGGATTCGGTGAAGTCGGCGTGGACATGCTGAGTGACGGAAAGATGACCAAGCCTGGATTGTTGACAATATTGGAGGAAATGGCCAGTTCTTCCTGGTTATAGTTCAAGCCGTAGCCGCCACGGACGACCAATTTGTCGTTGAACATACTCGGACTCCAGGCGAATCCAATCTGGGGTCCAAAGTTATCTTTCTGAGCATTCCAGGAATTGCTTCTGCGAACATTCAAACCGGTCAAAAAATTAGCTCCGGTTCCAGGAATCGCGGCCAGCATGTTTCCTTCTTTGGAATAGAGTGGTCCAAAATAAGACCACCGAAGTCCGACGTTGATCGTCAAGTTCCTGCGAAGCTTGAAGTCGTCTTGCGCAAACAAGCCCCAGATATTTTCCCGGTCATCCTGGCGAATGGTCGTGGGGAAGCCGGTGCTGGGATTAAAACCTCCGCTTTCCTGCTGCGGGGCGTCATTGAGGAAATCCCAGATATTAAAAAATTGATAGCTGGGGACTCCGCAGCCGGCGCAGTCTTGCAGGTAAAACAAGCGGGTTGCGTCGCCGCCAAATTTAATAGTGTGGCGACCGATAATTTTTGTGGCTACATCCTTATAGCCGTAAGTCCACTGATTCAAAATGCTTCCAACACTGGGTCCAAAGTCATTCACCGTGATGCTACCGGTCTGTTGGAACCGATCCGTGGGGAATCCCACAGGCGACTGTGGATTCGATGTGATCTCATTCCAACGCCATCCGGCCGCATTGACCCGGAATTCGTTCAGGAAGCTTGCCGAGATGGTGCGATTCCAGATGACCGAGAAGGCGTCATTTATCTGGTTGTGGTGAAAAAGATCATAAGTGCGGTTGCCATTGTAGTTCGTTCTTGAGAGTGGCACCCAGTAGATGGCGAAACCAAGGTGATCTTTTTCGGTAATATTTGCGTCGAGGCGGCCATTGTATTGGGCCGCGTTAAAAGTTGTCGGGTTTGAAGTGTCATAGTTGGCAAGGTCAGCGACCGTTCCCAAACCGCTGCCCACCCCGGGGTTGCTGTTGCTCGTCCAACTGGTATCTTGGGTGCCTAGGGGGGTAGTCAACGGTGTGCCCACGTTAATCCCCTGACCTGGAATCGTTCGGCAATTGACCCCCTCGGTCAACCCGGCGGCGGTACAACTGTTGTTGGGATCGAGACCGGTCGTGATGACCCGATTGCCAGGGAAGCTCAGATACTTTGCAGCAATACTTCCGGCCGGAGCCAAAGCGTCGAATGCGGGAGTGTCATACCACTCTGTGCCCGGGATGTTGGAGTTTGGCTGGCGGACCGTCTCATAATTGAAGAATGCGAAGATCTTATTCTTCCAGATGGGGCCACCAATGCTGCCGCCGAACTGCTCAAAGTGATTTTCATCTCTCAAATCTTTGTTACCGCCGTTGTAGCGTTGGAAGGCGTTTAGATTAGGTTGGTGAGTTGTAAAAAATAAACTGCCATGGATGTCATTGCTGCCGCTTTTGGAAGTGATCTGAATTTGAGCGCCGCTAAATCGGCCATTCTCGGCGTCGTAACTATTGGAAACCACTTTCACATTGTCAACCGAGTCTTCCGATGGGGTGATGACGGTTGAGCCTCCCCAGACAGCACTGGTTGTGCTTATACCATCGATTGAGATTCCATTGTTCTCAGTCTGATTCCCGTTCGCAATAATCTGGGCCCCGTTTTCGGTCTTGAAAATGCCGTCTGCTCCGCCCGACTGACCCCCGCCAGTCTGCGTCCCAGGAAGGTTGTAGTTGTCGTTTCCGGCGGCCTGTGAATTATCGCCAATTGTTCCAGGAGCCAACTGAGCAACCCGCAGAACATCTCGCCCGAACGATGGCAAATGTTGGATCTCGTTGCTGGAAATTGTGCCGCTGATGGTCGCGGTTTCTGTGTCAAGGGCTTCAGTCGTGCCTGAGACCGTAATTGTGTCCGTAGCAGCACCTACATCAAGTTGTAGATCCAGCCCGTTCGCCTGCTCGGGAATAATACGCACGTTTTGCAAAACCTTTGGCTTGAATCCTGCGGCTTCAATGCTGAGCCGGTAAGGCGCCGGTGGAAGAGCATTGAACTGGTAAATACCATTTGCATCGGAGGTGGACACAATCGTGTTGTTCGTGGCCTTGTCGGTTAGGGTGACCTTCGCTCCGGAAACCGCTGCGCCGGAGGGATCGGTAACGGTTCCGCGCAGCGAAGCACGGTATTGGGCCGAGGCGGCCGAGGCCACGAGCAACAAACCGAAAAATGAGCTGGCCAGAAAGAGACGAGAAGATGGGAACTTCATGGGGGAACCTCCAAAAACGTGGGAAACTGAGTCGCTGGAACCAAGCAAAGATGGCCCTCTCATGAGGATGGGTTGTTTAGATGCGAATCAAAATTGTCAAAATTACAATGACAGGTCATGTTCGGGAGTGAGTCCAACGGTATTCGGGTTTCAGGGTGCAGCGGTAAACTCGCGTCTGATCCGGATTCTCCCGCACCTTGCAGTCGGCCCAGCTTAAGACGAGCGCCGGTCCGAGGGGAAAGACAA
>JBOGLH010000053.1:0-4905 GCA_050746025.1 Terriglobales bacterium
ACCACAGAGAGCACAGAGTTTCACAGAGGAAACCACAGAGAACTCCTTCTAATAAATGCACGCTAATTCACAACAATTGCCAGCTGAGGAACCTGGGTCCAGTCTTCGCTTGATTGCGAAGCCCCGGCAATCTACTCTGGCACCATTGATCATTCGTTTCTTCCATCTGTTGTGGAAGTCAATCTGGCGCGCGTTTCAGCATGACGCGTTCGCTATCGCCAAGGCGTCTGCCTATTCCTCGATTTTGACGTTTTTCCCGACTTTACTGGTTGTTGGTTCGGTGCTGGGCAACGGCAGCCGCACGATGCGGCTGTATTCCCGGGAAATCACTTACGCCCTGCAAAGAATTTTGCCCGCAGGTTTCAGCACCGTGCAGGCGTATCTACGGGGGAACGCTGGCCGGTCTGTGGGTTTGCTGGTAACAACTTCTGTGCTGACATTGTGGCTTGCTTCGGGCGTAATGGTTTCATGGATGGATGGTTTCCGGCGGTGCTACGAGTTGCCGAAGATCTGGGGACTCGTCAAAGAAAGACTGATCGCATTTTCGCTCGTCATTCTGGCGGGAGTACCGCTGGTGTTCTCCACTATTCTTGTCGCCTTCGGCAGCGAAATTGAAACTACAGTCCTGCTCAATATCAATCACGAAATCGGGTATTACGTTCTATTGATGTGGAAAATTGTTCGCTGGCTGATCGCGATACTAACCAGCGTTGCGGTCATTGCTCTCATCTACCATAATGCGGTACCGCGAACCCAACCATGGCACAGCGTTCTGCCCGGAGCCACTTTGGCGACTGCAATGTGGTTCGTGGTCACGATGATGTTCGGCTGGTACTTGCAGAATTATGCCGACTACAGCGTGATCTACGGATCGTTGGGCGTAGCCATTGCCCTGCTGGTGTGGATGTATCTCATCTCGCTCGTGATCCTCATTGGCGCGGAGTTCAATGCGATGCTGTTCCCGAGGTCGACTTTAGGCAGCGAGCTGACGGCGGTGGGAACCATCACTTAAAAGCGGCTGGCTCTGGATCTCAAGCGATTGCCCGACTTCCCTGCGGTCCCGAACTGAGGCGAGTTTCCGGACGGAAGTTAGACCGAACCACGGTTGTGACCACCGTGCACGCCCTGACCGGGTAGAATAACCGCACCCACTTGAATCTTCATGAGAGATAAAACTTCCCGCGCACAATCTGCGTGCCCTGCCGATCCACAGCAAAATCGCAGAGCGAAGATCATCTGCACCATTGGCCCGTCCTGCGGCACGGAGGCAGCATTGCGGCAGCTGGTGCAGGTCGGAATGGACGTTGCCCGGTTGAATTTCTCCCACGGCTCACACCAAAACCACGAAAACAGCATCGACATGCTGCGGCGGGTTGCTGCCGAAGAAGGCAAGAGTATTTGCATTCTTCAGGACCTTCAGGGCCCTAAGATCCGCACGGGTACGCTCAAAAACCACCAGCCCGTGACGCTCGAAACCGGCGGTCAGGTCACGATCACGACCCGCGAAGTCGACGGCACGCCAGAACTGATCTCTACGACGTTCAAAGGGCTTGCTGACGAAGTGAAGCCGGGGACCTGCATTCTACTTTCCGACGGCCGGATTGAACTGCGGGTGATTAATATCCTCGGTCACGACGTTTTATGCCAGGTGATTAACGGCGGCACGCTGGGTGAGCACCAGGGAATTAACTTACCCGGCGCAGCGCTGTCCATACCAGCACTGACCGAAAAAGACCGCAAAGACCTCGAATTCGGCCTGCAGCACGGCGTTGACGCGATTGCGCTATCTTTCGTCCGCTCGGCAGCGGACGTGATCGAGGCTAAAAAGATTATTGCCGCGCACAAGCAGGATGTTCCGGTCATCGCGAAATTGGAAAAGCCGCAGGCCCTGGATCAACTGGAAGCTATCCTCGAAGCGTGTGATGGTCTCATTGTGGCGCGCGGTGATCTGGGCGTGGAGATGCCGCCTGAAAAAGTTCCGGTCATCCAGAAACACGTGATCCGGCGGGCCACAGAGTGGCGCAAGCCTGTGATCATTGCCACCCAGATGCTGGAGTCGATGATCGAGAACCCGCGCCCGACGCGCGCGGAAGCCAGCGATGTCGCTAATGCGATTTTCGATGGCACCGATGCGGTGATGCTTTCGGCGGAAACAGCCAGCGGACGCTATCCCAAAGAGGCGGTTTGCATGATGGCCAAGATCGTAGTCGAAGCCGAGAGCAATATGGCCGACTACATGCAGCCGCGTCGCCGCACGCGCCGCGGCCTTTCGATTTCGGAGACCATTTGCGAATCGATCGCCCACGCGGCAGAAGACCTGAATATTGCGGGTATTGCGGTCTTTACCGAAACCGGCAGCAGCGCCCGGATGGTTTCGAAGTTCCGCCCCAAGTCAAGGATTTACGCGTTCAGCCACCTGGCAAGCGTTTGCAATCGCATGAACTTGTTGTGGGGCGTGCAACCGGTCAGGCGCGAGCACGCTATGAATGCCGAAGAGATGCTGGCGACCGCAGAGCAGGAACTGGTGCGTACCGGCAAGCTTAAAACTGGAGATATTCTGGGAGTAGTGGCGGGAAGACAGATGTCCGCCGGCTCGACTAATTTTATGCGGCTGCACGTGGTCAGCGCGGATTAGCGTTCTTGTCTGGCACCACTTCAGATGCTTTGCCGATGCCCGTCTCCGGCTCTGGCGCGCCAAGTTCCATTCTCCAGACGGGTCCATCCGCAAACATCGGGCCTTCGAATTCGTAGAACGTTGGAGACTCGCTCTTCACAACGAAGAAATGCGAGTCAGGCGGCTGCTTCCCGATCAGAGGCGCGATCTTTCCCGCAGCCCCTTCGATTTTGACCTTCATCACATAATGCTGGGCTTTGAAAGTGAACGGTCCAAATGTGACGGGCTTCTCCGTCGAAGGGGTGAACCTCAGCTGCACTACTCGCGGCTTATCCGTCAAGGCGACCATGGACACCACAGTTTCGGGCGCCGATGGGTTCATGTTCTTGGCGAGAATGAATAGCATGCCATTGGAGACGTCGCCAGGCATCGCGAGCTGTTTGGTCGCGGTTTTTTCTTTGCCTTTCTCCACCGTTTTTACTGTGACCTTGCCTTTTGCGACATCCAGCAGCGACTCGCTCTCCTGCTTGAATGATGGACCTTTCTGCGTGACCTGATCGCTGACCAGTCGAAATGTTCCGCGCTCGGTAAATTTTGTAATCTCGCGGTAACTCGAGCCGTCCTTGAAATGAAATTGAAGGTCATCGATAACAACAGGCTCACCGGGCGTGACCACCTGCTTCAGATATCCATGGGCAATGGTTTTACCGTCGAGGTCTCTCAAGACCAAAAAGCCAAACGTTACGCCCTCTACGTGATGGACGCGAATGGCTTCGGCGTTTAAAGGCCCGCTGGCGTGCAGTAGAGTTATCGTCAGAATAACCACCCAGAGGATAGTACTCATTGACCTTTTCATCACAAACTCAGATGCCAGGTGCGGCCAAAGCGTGCTGTAAAATGAGGCTCGATTTACGTTTAGCATGTACGAGACTTTCTCCGATACTGGCGTTGATCCGCCGTTGCAAGGTTTTCTGCATCGCCCAGAATCTCCGTCGGGCGATGGACTGGTCCTCACCCACGGGGCAGGCGGCAATGCGCAAATGGCGCTGCTCGTCGCTGTCGCGGAAGCCCTGGCTGACGCTGGTTTGGCGGTTCTGCGCTGCAATTTGCCATTCCGGCAGAAGCATTCGTTCGGGCCTCCCAGACCGGGTGACGCGGTGCGCGATCGCGAAGGATTGCGGAACGCGGTTACAGCGATGAGAAAGCTTGTGCCTGGGCGGCTATATCTTGGCGGCCAAAGTTATGGCGGACGCCAAGCAAGCATGCTGGTAGCCGAACATCAGCTCGCGGAAGGGCTCCTGCTGTTCTCCTATCCGCTTCATCCGCCCGGAAAGCCCGACCAGCCGCGTACTCAACATCTGCCGCGGATCAAAGTGCCTGTGATATTTGTGCACGGCACGCGCGATCCGTTTGGATCCATCGAGGAGATTGAATCCGCGCGGAAATTAATTCCGGGGAGGACGCTGCTGATCCCGGTCGAAAGCGCTGGACACGATTTGGGGTTCAAAGGAAAGTCAAAGCGGGAGAGCTTGCCGGCGCTAGTATTTCGAGAGTTCAAGCAGTTTTTGTTCTGAAGTGTCGCCTCTTCGAATTTAACCTTCGCTACAGTTTATAATTCAGCCTTTTGATTCTTATACGCAGGAGCTAGACATGGCCCAGCCAACGATGGCAGCGGTTGCAGGACTGAAAGAAACCTACATCCAGCTTAAAACCCGCATGGATAAAGCGGTCGATGACTTTCGAAAGGCGCTCATGGGAACGCGTACCGGTCGCGCGTCAGTGCATATGCTGGACAGTGTGACCGTGGACGCTTATGGCGCGCAGATGCCGTTAAATCAGGTTGCCACCGTACATACTCCTGAGCCGCAACTGATCACGGTGCAGCCGTTCGACCCGTCACAATTGGGCGCCATTGAAAAATCTATTCGCGGAGCTGAGTTGGGCCTCAATCCGATGAATGATGGCAAGATCATTCGCGTGCCGATCCCGCCATTAACCGAAGAACGTAGACGGGAAATGGTGAAGCACCTGCACAAGGTGCTTGAAGATCATCGCACTGCTGTGCGCAATATTCGCCGCGACGGAAATGATGCCATCAAAAAGGCGCTGAAGGATAAAAAGATCACTGAAGACGAAGAGAAGCGCTCGATGGATGAGATCCAAAAGCTGACCGACGGCGAAATCAAGAAGATGGAAGATATGTGCAAAGCGAAAGAAAAAGAAGTGATGGAAATTAAGTAATTCGCGAAGGAGCCGACCATTCACACTGTAGAGATTCCCGGGTTCACAGT
>JBOGLH010000054.1:0-6134 GCA_050746025.1 Terriglobales bacterium
ACCGCACATACTTCTGCTTCACGGTTCCAAACAATGGGTCGATCTGCGACAGCGATTCGATTTCATCGCCCCAAAGCTCGATCCTGTAAGCCATGTCATCGTAAGTCGGATAAATCTCGATGACGTCACCGCGCACCCGAAAAGTTCCCCGCCGAAAATCGCCGTCCGTGCGTTCATAAAGAATCTCAACCAGCTTCTTGGTAATGTCCTCACGCTTGATCTTTTGTCCTTTTTCCAGGAACAAGAGCATTCCGTAATACGCTTCCGGAGATCCCAAACCGTAAATGCAACTCACTGATGCCACGATCAGAACATCGCGCCGCTCAAAGAGAGAGCGGGTTGCTGAAAGCCGCAACTTATCCAGTTCATCATTGATAGTTGATTCTTTCTCGATGTAAAGATCGGCGGCGGGAACGTACGCTTCCGGCTGATAGTAGTCGTAATACGACACGAAATATTCAACTGCGTTGTGGGGGAAGAAATTCTTGAACTCGTGATAGAGCTGCGCGGCCAAAGTTTTGTTGTGCGCCATTACCAGCGCCGGGCGGTTGGCCTGTTCGATGACCTTGGCCATGGTATAGGTCTTTCCAGAACCGGTAACGCCCAGAAGGACCTGGTGTTGTTCGCGATCGAAAACACCGCGAGCTAAGGCATCGATGGCGGTGCCCTGATCGCCTTTTGGCTTGTAGTCGCTGACGAGTCGAAAATCCATGGGAGAACATCTGCCCGGCTGGGCAGTTCATTACTCACTCCGGCACTCCGCGTGTCAAACTGGCAGGAAATTCCGCAGGTGAGTATCTCTAAATTATACCGTGGAGAGTAGACAGACCCGGACGCGGCTGATCTCGAGGGGTGCCGACGATTTAATTCGGTAGTTTGAAATTGATGGTGATCTGGGTTTGAATTTCAACAGGCTCGGCATTTAGCAAAAACGGCCGGTACTTCCACTGACGGACCGCGTCAACTGCGGCTTTCGCCAATAGGGACTCGCCACCTAATACTTGAATCTTGGTGATGGTTCCCGTCTTGCTGACCGTGGCGAGCAGTTCCACTGCTCCTTGTTTTCGCAATTTCAATGCGGCCGCCGGATACACGGGGGCGATTTTCTTTATCAGCAATCCCTGGGTGACGCCCTCGGAGACTTGAAGAGCTCCCGGCGCGGGCTTCGGTACCGCCACATTGGTTGAGACGAGCCCCGCCAGTGTTGAGTCAGTTGCTCTCGATTCGGGAAGAACAACCGATGGCGGCGTGGGCTGCGGCTGGACCGGCTCAGCCGGCTTTTGTTTCACCTTCAACGGCTCCTGCTTGGGAACCACGGTGATTGCAGGATCTGGCGTATCCGATGGTTGATTTACTTCGATGGTCTCCTTCGTGGGAAAGCCTTCCGGCGCGCCGTTTGCAATGATAAGCGCGCCCGAATTACTTGCGGTCTCCGTGGCGGGGACAGATGTTGCCCCAGATTGCGGTTCAACAGTAGGAGTCGCGTTTACCGCCGAAGTATCGGCAGCCGCGGGCTGCGAAGGAGTCGAAGTGGGCTCGGCACTAATCGGAGCGCGATGAATGTACTGCAACGGTTGCAGCTTTCGCCAACCCAAGTAACCAGCTGGACCTAAGACCAGCAGAAAAATGATCGTCCAAATAATTTTTGTGCCGGCCCCGCTCGATGCTGAAGCTGGCTGAGTATATGAAGAGAAAATCGTTGCCCGAGGTGCCGCCGGCTCCGGGAATCGTTTCTCCGGAACTATTGAGTCCTGGGTCGCCAATGGCGCGGCAGTCTTTATGCGCTGTTTTTCGGGCTCAGGCGGTGTGATGAAAATGGACGCCTTAGGTTTCTCAGGCGCTATCGCCGGTGCTGCCGCGGCTCCCATCGGAATTCCGCCGGCAAATCTCTCTGGGCCACTCTTTGGCCAGGGCGGTGAATTCGGCTCGGCCGCGGGCGATTTCTGAATCAAGAAAGCTGGAACCTTCTCGCGGCTCGTACTGTCATCGGCAGCCGCCGCGGCTTGTTTGTCCTGCTGAGCTTCAAATAAGGACGTCGGAACTGCTGCCGCAGGTTTGACAGAAGCTGGCGGTTCTAAGCTGGCAGCGGCTACCGGCATGCCGGCAACTGACGGAGCGGGCTGCGCTGCAATGATTGGGTTCGCATTCGCGACTGGAATCGTCGTAGGACTGCCAGTTCCGGGAGTTGCAGGTGTTGGTTGCGGTTTATTCTCGCCCTTTCGCAACAGACCTCTTGCCACGCGCAACGTTCCTTTGGATTGTTCAACGTTGATTGGCTTGGTCAATACCAGGTTCGCACCAATGCGAAATGCCTTGGCAACTGCCATTTGTCCTTCAACAACCGCCACGCACAAAGAGCTGTGATTAAGGCTGGAGTTACGCGTACCCTTAAACAAAAGCGAGGCATTCTCCTCGTTTGAGCAGTCCACCACCACCGCGTCAAAAGGCTCGCCCGTAAGTTTCTGAACGGTTACAAACGGCTCGAAAGAGAGTTCAACCGTGAACTCCAGTTCAGTCAGGATTTGCGTGACCAGGCGCGCAGCGGCCTCATCGGGGCAGAAAAGTAGGGCCCTGTAGCTCATACTGCGATGGTAGGTACACTGGTGTGCACCAGCAAGTTACTGTCGTAATTGAGTAATGCTCGAAAATCGGCCAGCAAACTCGCGAATTCCTCTTTGGATCAAGGTTGCGTGGTTCATCTGGCTGCTGGTGTGGGAGCCGGTTTATTGGCGGCAGTACGGCACGCAAAACTTCCTCTACTTCTGCGATGTGGGAAATTTCCTGATCGCAATCGGTCTCTGGACCGAGAACCGGCTGATCTTGTCCTGGCAGGCGGTGGGACTGCTCGTATTTCAGACCCTCTACGCGATTGATCTCGTCGGCGCAGCTTTATCAGGCCACCACATTATTGGCGGGACCGAGTACATGTTTGATCCAAAAGTCTCACTGCTGGTTCGGTTGCTGGGGCTGTATCACTTGATTGTACCGCCACTCCTGCTTTGGGCGGTACGCCGCCTCGGTTACGATGAACGTGGCTGGAAATTACAGACTCTAACCGCCTGGATTCTCGTACCGATCAATTTTTTCTGGAGACCGCAATTCAACGTTAACTGGGCAAGGGGATTGGGGCATGAACAGCACGTTCTTCCGACATGGTTGTATCTCGCGGCATATCTCATAATTGTTCCGCTGGCGGTGTATTGGCCGACGCACTGGATGCTGTCGGGCTGGGCCAAGCGTGCACCTTGCCGATGATTGCGGAAACTTCGCGGAGCTTCTCTTCAAATCAGCGGCGCATGCCCACTGGAACAGTACTGGCACTTCGAGCGTCCCCCGCCGAATCCCTTTTCCTGCACCACTCTCGTGGCATTAACAACTCTGCTACTTGACAGAAAAAAATCTACGCGAGTGGAATCGCGAGCGCAAAAATTTTTTGAAAAAAGATTTCCACAAACCAAAAAAGTTTGTGCTAGGATGACGCTCTGTTGAACCTGATCGATTTGGTTCCTTCGCCAGTTCGTCGTACAAAGCTTCTCTGGTCATAAGACGAAACCGAAACAGTAAGTTGGTTTAACCAAGGCGCTGCCCCAGCCAGCGGCCCTCATTAAAATTTTTATTATGTCTGTTCCGACTCCTACTCTTTCTCCGAATCCGTGGCTACGCATCCTGGATGCGCTCGAAAAGAAAATCAACCGGCACTCCTACGATACCTGGCTGAAACCGACGCGCTACAGTCACTCGAGCAACGGGATCATGTACATTCGCGTTCCCACCGTCGAGTTTCGCGACGTGGGTGATAAGTACGCCGACCTCATTCAGGAGGCGCTCGACAATCTGAACATGGATTATCGCGACGTCGAGTTCGTCACTCCTGAAGACGATCCTGCCGCAACTCCAGTACGGCACGATGGGGGACTTTCCGCGCCTCCAGCCCCTCCCGCCGCAATTCATGTTGCGCAATCGCGCTTCGATTGGGACGGCGCCGCCCAACTCAATGCCCGCTATACCTTTGACGGCTTTGTGATCGGCAGCGGAAATCAGTTCGCGCACGCCGCATGCCAGGCTGTAGCTCAACGTCCATCGAAGGCTTACAACCCGCTGTTCCTGTATGGCGGAGTTGGTATGGGCAAAACCCATCTCATGCAGGCGATTGGCCACGAGGTCAAGCGAGCGATGCCGCAAGCGGCCATCTGCTACGTATCCAGCGAGAAGTTCACCAACGAAATGATCAACTCGCTGCGCTATGACAAGATGACCACCTTCCGCGACAAGTTCCGTAACGTGGACGTGTTGCTCATTGACGACATTCAGTTCCTGGCGCAAAAGGAACGGACCCAGGAAGAGTTCTTCCATACTTTTAACGCGTTGCATGAGTCGATGAAGCAGATCGTGATCGCCAGCGACCGTCCGCCAAAAGAACTCGCCGAGATCGAAGATCGGCTGCGCAGCCGGTTTGAGTGGGGCCTGATCGCCGACATTGCGCCGCCCGATCTTGAAACCAAGGTCGCCATCCTCCAGAAAAAAGGAGAGCAGGAGCGGATCACGCTTCCCACCGACGTGGCATTGTTCATCGCTTCGAACATTCGCTCGAATGTGCGCGAACTCGAGGGCGCGCTCATCCGGCTGGTGGCCCACTCATCTCTGACCAATACCGAGATCACGCTGCCTTACACGCAGCAGGTTCTGAAGAACTTTATCGACTCGCAGGCGCGTAAGGTCACCATTGAGTCGATCCAGAAGGCTGTGGCCGAACAATTTGGACTGAGACTGCTGGAGATCAAGGCAAAAAATAATTCGCGGGCCATTGTCTATCCGCGTCAGATCGCCATGTATCTCTCCAAGCATTTGACCGAGGCATCGCTTCCGGAGATCGGCCGACAGTTCGGTGGCAAACATCACACTACGGTTCTTCACTCAGTTGAGAAGATCGAAGAGACGCGCAAGAACGACAAAGATTTAAACAGGATGCTCAACAAGCTGACCGAGCAACTTGGCGGATAAATGCGGTTTCGGCACGCGATTTCCAATTTGAAGCGGGTCTTGCAAAACGGCGGCTGTGGGCAGGTTGTGGAAGCTGTGAATACCGGAAGCGAAATTCAGAAATGCTTCCTGTTGTAGGGCGGTGGGCTACTACCATCGGGCCTGATCTTGGCACGAAGGTAGGAGCGGGAGTGGAAGGAAGTATTAGACTTAAAACAGATTTCCACTTTTCCGAACCAGCTACGGTTACTGGTGGTCTTAATGTATTTTGATTTGATATAAGGAAGTACTAGCAGTAAGGCGACCACTCCCGAATCCACTTCGTTCAGGCGGGTCGCATCACACGAGCAGGGGTCTTGGTCTATGCCGGTAGAAGCGATCGCATCCTCCGCAATCGGAACCTCCACGATGGAAATCACCATCAGCAAATTTGAACTGCTTCGTGAGTTGGCCGCAACTCAGGGCGTGGTCGAACGCAAGACAACTATTCCCATCCTGTCGAATTATTTATTTGAAGCCGGCGGCGACCGGCTCTCGCTCACGGCCACCGATCTTGATTTGAGCCTTCGCACCTCCTGCAGCGCCAAGGTGAAGAAGGAAGGCTCGTGCACAATTCCCGCCCGCAAGCTGCATGATTATGTAAAGCTGTTGCCCGACGCCGATATCACAATCAAGCTGCTCGAAAACCACTGGGTGAGCATTCGTTGCGGACGGTCGAATACGAAGATGGTCGGCATGGCCCGATCAAATTTTCCCAGCCTGCCGGTGTTTCCGACGGCCAATGTGGTAAAGATTCCAGCCCAGGTATTGCGCGGAATGATTGCGCGCACCAGTTTCGCGATCGCCAACGAAGAGTCCCGTTACACCCTGAACGGCGCGCTAATGGTGATCAAGCCCGAGTCAATCACCATGGTCGCAACCGACGGAAATCGCCTGGCGCACGTCGAGCGGGCCAATGAAAAATTCGAAGGCGTCTCCGGCGAGCTGAAAACGCTGGTTCCGAAGAAGGCTATGGACGAACTCAGGTCTCTGGTCGATTACACTGATGTTGAGACCATCGAATTTGCGAAAGATGACTCGACACTCTTCTTCCGCATCGGGCCGCGGCTGCTGACCTCGCGGCAGCTTACCGGACAATTCCCCAACTTAGAAGC
>JBOGLH010000055.1:0-4037 GCA_050746025.1 Terriglobales bacterium
AAGCGGAGCTATTGTTAACAATAATAGCACTGCTTTACGATTTCGCCAAGTAGTGGTCGAAAAATTGCAAGCCGAGCATTTCCAGCCATAGAATGAAGCACTTAGCATCTCGCAATCAGCATTTGGCCGTCTGGCTAAATGCAAACTGCTAAATGGTAAGTGCCCCACGTAACATCACTTCACTTCTACGGTTGCGCCGGCATCAGCGAACTTCTTCTTGATGGTCTCAGCTTCTTCCTTCGAGACGCCGTCTTTCACCGTCTTCGGTGCGCCGTCCACCAGGTCCTTGGCTTCTTTCAAGCCCAAGCTTGTGACTTCGCGGACAGCCTTGATGACGTTGATCTTGTTGGCGCCGACTTCCTTCAGGACAACGCTGAATTCCGTCTTTTCTTCGGCTGGGGCCGCGGCTGCGCCCGCGCCAGCTCCACCGCCCGCCATCATCACCGGGGCCGCCGCTGCCGCTGACACGCCAAGCTTCTCTTCCAGACGCTTTACCAGCTGCGCCGCATCGAGCAACGACAATCCTACAATCTGCTCTTCTAATTGCTGTAAATCTGCCATTTCAGTTTCTCCAGTTATCCGATGAATTTGGTAATGCCGGGCTTTCGCCCAATTGCGTTATCGCGGGCAAGTTTCCAGTGCGCAATGCTCATCACCGCGCCAGACAACGCAGCGATTCGAACCTTTGCAGCCCTTGACCTGATAACTAAACCTTTTCCTGTCATCCTGAGCGAAGCGAAGGACCTATGTACTGTCATTCGCCAGAAACTGCATAGATCCTTCGCTTCGCTCAGGATGACAACTAAACTCCTGCCGGAGTCGCCTCTCCGCTGAACTTCTGCTTCTCCACGCCCTGATTGATCACGACCGCAATGTCTCGTCCGACGGCATTCATCACCGTAACCAGACGCTGTGCCGGCGCACTCATCAGGAACAGCAGCTTCGAATAAATTTCTTCCTTTGATGGCATGGTCGCCAGCGACTCGATCTCTTTGATCGTGATCACGCGACCTTCAACGACGCCCGCCTTGAAGGTAAATTCCGGATTATCCTTGGCGTATTTCGCCAGCGCCTTCGCCAGCGCCACCGGATCGCCTTCGGTGTAGGCAATCGAAGTCACGCCCGACAGGTCTTTTAACGCGCCTTCAACTTTCGTGCCTTTAGCCGCGCGCTCGGCGAGCGTGTTCTTCACGACCGCATACTTCGCGCCCGAACTCCGCAACAATTTTCGCAGCTCGTAATCCTGCGGCACGGTCAGCTTGGTGTAGGTGGTCACAATGACCGTCGAAACGTTCTGCAGGTCTTTGCCCAGCTTGTCAACTTGTTCAGTTTTTCTCGCTCGCGTAACCGCCATATCAGTCCTCTATTCCTAATCGTGTGGGTCGGACATTCTTGTCCGACATCTCTTCTCATCTGCAACGGCGACTCTTGTCCGCCGCTGCTCGGACAGGAATGTCCGAGCTACACGGGCTATGCCTTCGCTGCCGTCTCGATCGCCGTCGTATCCAGCGGGATACCCGGTCCCATCGTCGAACTCAAATAAGCGCCCTTGATGTATTTGCCCTTGGCGACCGACGGCTTCGCCTTAATGACGCTCGATATCAGCACCGTCGCATTCTCCACCAACTTCTCGGGTGAGAACGAAATCTTGCCCACGGGCACGTGTACAAGCGCAGTCTTGTCAGTGCGGAACTCGACCTTTCCGGCTTTGACTTCCTGAACCGCCTTGCCCACATCGAAGGTCACGGTTCCCGTCTTCGGATTCGGCATCAGGCCTTTGGGCCCCAGAACTTTTCCCAGCCGTCCAACCGATTTCATCACGTCAGGGGTAGCGATCAGCGCGTCGAAGTCGGTCCAGTTTTCTTTGTTGATCTTTTCGACCATCTCTTCGCCGCCTACGTAATCCGCGCCCGCCGCTTGCGCCTCGCGCAGCTTATCCCCGGATGCGATCACCAGAACCTTCTTCGATTTACCCAGGCCGTGTGGAAGCACCACCGTCCCGCGCACCATTTGGTCGGCGTGCTTGGGATCTACTCCGAGACGCATTGTGACTTCGACGGTCTCGTCAAACTTCGCGTACTTTACTTTTTGCAGCAGCGGCACAGCATCGCTCAGAGGATAAGGCCGCTGCTCGACTGCCTTCCTCGACTTCTCGATATTTTTCCCTGACTTTTTCATTTTTTTCTCCGTCTCCCACCGCTGATCTTTGTTCCGGTCAGCCGTGGTAATTTCGACTTAACAAAATGCCTGTGGGGTGCCGGGCGTCCCGCCCGGCCGGACGGGCGAGACGCCCGTTCCCCCAAAAAACTTATCCAACCACTTCAATTCCCATCGACCGCGCCGTCCCGCGCACGCTCTTCACCGCTGCATCGACCGAGGCCGCATTCAAATCTGGCATCTTTTGCTTCGCGATGTCCTCAACCTGCTTCAGCGTGACCTTTCCGACCTTGTCTTTGTTGGGTGCGCCCGATCCCTTGGCGATGCCCGCAGCGCGCTTCAGCAAAATCGCTGCCGGAGGCGTCTTGGTGATGAATGTGAACGAGCGGTCGTTATAAACCGAGACCACTACCGGAATAATCAGCCCTTCAAGTTCCTTTTGGCTGGTGCGAGCGTTGAACTGCTTGCAGAATTCCATGATGTTGATCTGCGCCTGGCCCAACGCCGGACCAACCGGAGGCGCCGGCGTAGCTTTGCCCGCCGCAATCTGCAGCTTCACTGAACCTGTAACTTTTTTCGCCATAATTTCTTCCTAACTCAAACCATGTGGGGACAGCCGCCCTCGGCTGTCCGGTCGAGCGAAGCTCGACGATCTACCCTTGCTTTTCCACCTGCTTGAACTCCAACTCCACCGGAGTCGAACGCCCGAAAATCGTGACCATCACTTTCAACGTCTCGCGATCCTCGTTCACGTCGTCCACGATGCCGGTAAAAGTCGCGAACGGGCCTTCGCCGATCCGCACCGTCTCGCCCTTTTCGAATTTAACTTTGAGCTTCGGCCGGTCCTTCGACTCGCCCGCCTTATAAACAATGTGCTGAACTTCTTCTTCAGAAAGCGGCGTGGGCTGCTGGCCGGTGCCGACAAAACCCGTGACCCGCGGCGTGGACTTCACCACGTGCCACACGTGATCATCCATATCCATTTCGACCAGCACGTAGCCGGGATAAAACATGCGCTCCACGGTGTATTTCTTGCCACCGCGAACTTCGGTGACCGACTCAGTCGGGATCAGCACCTTGCCGATCTTGTCTTCGAGCCCGAATGCGCGCACCCGCGACTCCAGCGACTCTTTTACCTTGCGCTCAAATCCAGAATACGAGTGGATGATGTACCACTTCATATTAGGATTGCGCGGCTGTTCGGCCACGGTTGTGCCGGCCTCTAACGGCGCGCCCGCGTCCGTGTTTTCCTTGTTCGGTTCATCCTGCATAAATTCAGAATCCTTTGCCCTACTTTGTGAAAAAGCGGAACATGTAATCCACGCCTCTGCCGATCACGTTGTCGATCACCCAGAAATAAAGCCCAAATAAAAATACCGCGATCAGCACCACTGCGGTCGTGGCCTGCACGTCTTTTCGCGACGGCACTGTCACCTTGCGCATTTCGGTGCGCACATCGTTGTAAAAAGATTTAGTACGCTCCGGCCAGGACTTGATGCCGGTTGCATTCTCTCGCGCGACTACTGCTGAATTCGCCATTTTCTCAATTCCTGTTCCTGCTCGTACCGCACTCGGCCTCTGCTGCTTCGATCTCTGGCAGGGGCGGAGGGATTCGAACCCCCAAGTTCGGTTTTGGAGACCGACAGTTTAACCGTTGAGCTTACGCCCCTGTAACCATTGTGTAATTTGGTAATCGGGTAATTTGGAAATTTGAAAATCAGCGCCTTCGCGCGACCTTCAATTACCAAATTACAAAATTTCCCAATTACCAAATTTACTTAACTTCCTTATGCGGCGTATGCTTCCGGCACCGGTTGCAGAACTTCTTCAGCTCCAGCCGGTCCGGCTTGGTTTTGCGGTTCTTCGTTGTCGAATAATTC
>JBOGLH010000056.1:0-6415 GCA_050746025.1 Terriglobales bacterium
TCTCCGACCACCGGATAATTCGGGGGAATTGGAACCCTGGTCGCGCGTGAAACCACTTCACAGTAATCCTTTAACCTGGTCAGGTCTCGCTTATCCCAAGGCGGAATTCCCATCAGCTTCAGGTTCACCAGCATTTGGTCCATCTGTGTATTGCCGACGCGCTCTCCTGTTCCTAGAGCGCATGCGTGAACGCAATCCGCGCCCGCCGCCAGCGCGGCAACAGAATTCGCGATAGCGAATCCGCGATCACAATGTCCGTGCCAGTCAACACGAATTTTCTCGCCCGATGGCCTAACTATTTGCTCAATGACAAATTTCACCAGCGCATACGCTCCCAAGGGGGTCGCGTGGCCTGCGGTGTCGCAGACTACGATCGCTTTCGCGCCCCAATTGATGGCTGCCGAATAGAGCCGCTTCACCATCTCTGGATCGCAGCGGCTGGTGTCTTCAGTGACGTACATCACCTCCAGCCCCAGCGAGACGGCGAATCGCACCGCCTTCTCGGTGGTCTGCAATAAAAAATCTTCCGTCCAGCCTTCGGTATATCGGCGGATTGGACTCGATCCGATGAACGTAGCAGCGTCGATCTTCAATCCTGTACGCTGCACAATTTCGGCAATCGGGCGGATGTCGTTCTCATGCGTGCGCGCGGCACAATTCGCCCTGATCTTCATCCGTTTACTGGCAATCTCCCGCGCCAGCGCCTCAACGTGTTCAACCGCCCGCGGACCTGCGCCCGGGAGACCCAGATCAAGCGAGTCGATTCCCAGCGCTTCCATCAGATGAAGAATCTCAATTTTTCCTGCAATGGAAGGATCACGCACCGAAGGTGACTGCAATCCGTCGCGAAGAGTTTCATCGTTGAGCAAAACCGCGCGGGTGGGCAAAAGCTCAAGCGGGAGCGCCCGGTTCCAGTCGTAGATAAGCTCAGAGGCCTTCATATCCCTAAAGCAGAAGCCATTTTACTTGATGATGCCCTGTCGACTGCCGGTTTGCTATGCTCAACCCACCATGCGGATTTTCGTCGCGCTGGATTTGGACCGGCCAATTCGCGAGCGAATTCAGAAGTTCCTCGAAGAAATTCGTGCTACGGCTCCCGACGTTCGCTGGATAAGTGGCGCATCTTTCCATGTAACTTTGAAATTCGTAGGTGAACAGCCGGATGCGGCAGTCTCGCAAATTGAAGCATCGCTCAAGTCAGTCGGCGCCGAACCATTCCCAGTTACTTTCTGCGGTACCGGTTTCTTTCCGACACCAAGGGCGGCGCGGGTTTTTTGGGTCGGAATAGAAGCGAAAGACGCGCTGACTCGATTGGCAAAAAGCATCGAGGACTCAGTGGCAAGAATCGGCATACCTAAAGACGATCGAGCCTTCAACCCGCACTTGACGTTGGCGCGAACTCGCGGCGGATCTGGCGCACCCGGACGACGCAAGGACGACAAAACGAACCGCCAATTCGCTAGACTGCAAAAGTTTCTCGCTACACATCCAGCGCCGGAGTTTGGTACGATGACCGCCCGCGAGTTCTTTTTGTATCGCAGCCAGCTTTCGAGCCAAGGCTCGCAATATACAAAGATCGCGCGATTCGAATTGAAACCCGCAATCCTTTGAGCATGCATCTCCTCCTTATCAGCGCCATCGCGGGATACTTTCTCGGCTCAATCCCTTTTGGCTATCTGCTGGTACGTGCGTTTCGCGGAGCAGACGTTCGGACCACGGGCAGCGGAAATATCGGCGCCACAAATGTCGCCCGCACTTCCCCGCTACTCGGAATAAGCACGCTTGTGCTCGATGTTTTGAAGGGCATGGCTGCCGTTGGCATTGCCCTTGCACTCTGTTCCGGCGATCGGACTGTCGCATTTGTCGTCGCGCTGGCCGCTGTCAGCGGCCACATATTTCCGGTATGGCTGCGTTTTCGCGGCGGCAAGGGCGTCGCCACAGGACTGGGGTCGTTCGTCTTGCTGACTCCAAAAGCTGTGTTGCTGGCAATAGCGGTATTCGTAATTATGCTGGCGGCGCTTCGCTTCGTCTCACTGGCTTCGGTTACAGCAGCAGCCTGTTTGCCGCTATTCACCCTGATACTGCGCGAAGGGCACTCGGTGCAAATTGTTATGGTAGCGATCGGTTCCGCTCTTATTATTCTTAAACACCGTCAAAATATGCAGCGGCTATTGGCGGGCGCGGAACCAAAGTTCAAGGCAAATCGCAAATGAGCAGGATCGCAATCATCGGCGCGGGAGCCTGGGGGACAGCGATTGCCATCGTCCTCGGCCGCGGTGCGCGCCATGAAGTCAAACTTTGGGCCTTCGAAAAGGAAGTGCGGGACTCGATCGACTCCAGCCATACGAATTCTGTTTTTCTTCCCGGCCACCAAATTCCTGACGCAGTTCGCTCGACCGCCGATTTCGGCGAGGCGCTAGGCACCGCCGAGATCGTCGTCAGCGCCATGCCTTCTCAACATTGCCGCCGGCTGTTTCAGCAGATGGTCCCGCACCTGCATCCCGATGCTCTTATCGTGAGCGCGACCAAGGGCCTGGAACAGACAACTCTGCTTCGCATGAGCGAAGTAATTTGCCAGGTTGCGGTTGAGGGAAAAATACGTTGTCGCATAGGCGCAATGAGTGGGCCCACATTCGCAGCCGAGGTCGCGCGCGGCGACCCAACCGCCATCACCATTGCTTCGCAGGATGCCGCGTTGGCCAGAACAGTTCAGCGTGAATTCAGCGATCCCGCATTTCGCGTTTATACCAATGAAGATGTAGTCGGCGTCGAACTCGGCGGTTCACTGAAAAATATCATCGCCATTGCTGCCGGCGTTTGTCATGGATTGAATCTCGGACACAATTCGATTGCCGCGCTTATTACGCGAGGTCTGACCGAGATTACGCGCCTGGCGGTGGCTTGCGGCGGCCGGGCTGAAACATTATCCGGACTCGCCGGTCTCGGTGATTTGGTCCTGACCTGCACCGGAGATCTTTCGCGAAATCGCAGCGTCGGAGTAGAACTCGGTCGAGGTCGAAAGCTCCCTGAAATTGTCGCCAGCATGCACGGCATGGTAGCGGAAGGTATCTTCACCACCAACGCCGCGGTGCGGCTGGCGAAAACGCGCGGAGTGGAAATGCCGATCACCGAGCAGATGCATGCCGTCCTGAATGAAGGGAAATCGCCGCGGGCCGCTATCCAATCTCTAATGACTCGCACTTCAAAGCGCGAGACTGAGCTCCCGGCAAACTCCTCCGGTAACCTCTAGTAATCTATAAGGCGTCAACAACGGCGGTACTTCGGTAATGCCTCAAGACAAGCAGAGTGCCCCTCCATGCTCAGCCTGCACCGTAAAATTCAAGTAGGACTCCGCTTGCATCAGTGCGCATGGGGAGGCGTGTTCGCTTGGGCGCAAAATTTCTTCCAACTCGCATTCCTATTCTGTATGTAATTCTCAGCGTGCTGGTGCTAATCAGTGTGGTGCCAATGTATTTCTACTCGGCTCAGGTCCAATCCATTAATCGCGACCGGCTCATCACTAACGAACGGCTGCTGCAGAACACAGTAACCAGGTCGATCGCCGACGACATTTCCCAGCATCAGGATTCGTTCCGTCTGATGCAGGCAAACCTGGCGTCTGCGCTGCAGATTGCCAGTGGCGGGGACTTGACTGGCGAGCATGTACAGGCGCCGGAACTTCGCGCGCTACTTGAAAATTTCGTCTCGTCTTCTGAAGACTTGGACTACGCCACCTTGTTGAACTCCGAAGGAAAAGGAATTTCAGCAGGGCGAATTGAACCCGATGCATTCTTGCAAAGAGAATTGGAGCAAGCTTACGCCGCATCGCGAGACTCGCGTGCCTATAACGGTCAGCCGCTGGTCGTGGGTAGCGGAAAATCGGCGCGCACGGTAATGCTGGTCAGCACGCCAGTCATGTATCAGGAACGATTCCTTGGAATGATCGCGTCCGTGGTCGACCTCGGGTTTTTGATCCGTCGTTTACAAGAGATCGAGGGCGGCGGGCTAAGCCCATATGTTGTGGACAGCGAAGGCCGCCTGGTCGCCGGAACCAGTTCGCAATATGCCACCGGCCAGGACATGACCAATCTCGAAATTGTGAAGAATTTCGTGGAGCAGGGCAGCAAGGCGCAGATGGTGGCCGCCACTCGCGAATTCACAATTGGCACGGGAAAACACCGCACGCTGATGCTTGGCACCTATAGCCCAGTGACCAGCCTGGAATGGGCCGTCGTTGTGCAAAAGCCCACCGAGGAAGCTTACAGCAGCGTGTATGAAATGCAGCGCTCCGCCCGGAACCTCGCCATCGTCGCCATCGCACTAAGTATCTTCATCGGAATTCTCGCCGCCCGACGCATCACAAATCCCCTCGAAGTTCTCACCGAGTCCAGCCATGCGATCGCCCGCGGTGACTTTTCACAGCGCGTGGAATTGAAGAGCCGCACTGAGATTGGAGAGCTGGCATCGACGTTCAACTTCATGTCAGAAGAATTGGAACATTTCATTCTAGACCTGAAACGCGCCGCTGCGGAGAATCGCGAGCTATTCATGAATTCGATTCAGATGCTCGCAGGCGCGGTCGACGAAAAGGACCCATACACCCGCGGTCACTCTGATCGTGTCACAAAGTATTCTCTGCAAATTGCAAGAGAAATGGATCTACCGGAAGATTTTATGGAGATTTTGCGTGTTTCAGCGCAGCTCCACGACGTGGGCAAGATTGGAATTGAGGACCGCATTCTGAAAAAGCCCGGGGCGTTGACCGAAGAAGAATTCACCATAATGAAGACGCATACCACAAAGGGCGCCAACATCCTGCGGCCGGTCGCACAGCTTAAAGAGATGATTCCAGGAATCGAGCTTCATCACGAATCGCTGGATGGTCGCGGTTATCCTCACGGCTACAAAGGCGACCAGGTTCCGTTGTTGCCTAGAATCATTGCTGTGGCTGACACCTTTGATGCGCTGACCACGAATCGTCCCTACCAGAAGGCGCATGCTTGCGACGATGCGCTACGCATCATCCACTCTCTCTCTGGTAAGAGGCTTGACCCAGATGCCGTCGCCGCGCTCGATGCAGTGTTCAAGCGCGGCGAAATCCAGGTGCCTCCGGTTCTGGCCATGGCAGCCGGCGCTTCCAATGAAGCAGCCCCGGCGAGCATGGTATTCCCGCCGGCTAACCTAACGATCGAAATGGATCGCGCTTAGTTTCGCTTCATCCCGTCCACTTCCCAGTTCGCACTCGCCGCTATAATAAAAACGTGTCCCTTCTGAGCTGAAGAATTCATGATTCAGACTCTTTTTGGCAGTACCGAGAAGAAGCCCGGCCTCTTTGACCGAATGAAAGAGGCGGTCGCACGCACTCGCGAAAATCTCAGCGAGCGCATCGACGAAGTTGTTCCTTTCAACAAGGAGATCGACCGCGATACTCTTGACGATCTGGAGGGAACGTTGCTCGGCGCGGACCTGGGCTCGGCGACGACTCACCAGGTCATTACGAAATTACGTGAACGCGCCGATCGTAAACAGATTAAAGATGTGATCGAATTGAAACGCCTCCTCAAAGAGGAACTGCTGGCCATCTTGACGTCAGCCAATACGCCTCCTGTGGACAGGCCCGAGGGTGTTCCGGAAGTTGTGCTGGTGGTGGGAGTGAATGGCACCGGAAAAACTACCACCATCGGCAAGCTGGCGCAGACTGTACGTTCCGAAGGAAAAACTGTTCTGCTCTGCGCGGCCGATACCTTTCGCGCCGCGGCTATCGAGCAGTTAGAAATCTGGGGGCAACGCACCGGAACCGAGGTCATTCGCACCAAAGCTGGTGGCGATCCCGCGGCCGTGCTCTACGACGCCCTGGAAGCCGCGAACGCGCGTCACGTCGATTGCCTTATTGTGGATACTGCGGGCCGCCTGCACACCAAGACCAATCTGATGTTGGAACTCGAAAAGATGCGCCGTACGGCCCAGCGTCTGATTCCCGGCGCGCCGCATGAAGTCTTGCTGGTAATCGACGCAACTACCGGACAGAACGGTCTGCAACAAGCCCGGCTATTCACTGACGCCGCAGCCGTGACCGGAGTGGTCCTTACCAAATTGGACGGCACGGCCAAGGGTGGAGTGGTTGTTGCCATCGCCCGCGAACTCGGCCTGCCAGTGCGCTATGTCGGCGTCGGCGAAAAAGCCGGAGACCTGTTGCGATTTGATCCGAAAGAATTCGTCGATTCGCTCATCTCGTGAGCCCTGATTCGCGAATGCAAACTCTGACTACATCATCTGAGTCTGATGAGCAATATTTGCGGCGGGCCATTGAGCTCACGCAGAAAAGTTTCGGGCTGGCGTCTCCCAATCCCAATGTTGGCGCGCTATTGGTGGACTCAAATGACGAAGTTCTCGGCGAGGGTTTTCACACCTACGA
>JBOGLH010000057.1:0-21621 GCA_050746025.1 Terriglobales bacterium
ATCGCGCCCCCATACGCATAGGCGTGTGCTGCTTTCAACTCTTCAACAGTTGCATTCGGGAAACGTTCTAGAAGTAGGGGACGGATTTCGACTTTCCAAGCGGCATCGATAATCGCCTCGTGCGTCAAGACTGAGTAGCCCTGTGCCAGAACGGAAATCAAAGAGAAGACTAGAACGCAGCTCAGACGATGCACTAGCGCCTCCGACGAAAACGGCTCTAATGTTAAGCCAGGTTTGCAGTTTACGCACGCGAGTGGGCCGTAATCTATGCGAACTTTCGTTTACGGTAAGCTGGACGCGCCCAGGAGTCTGCTGCCCGAGGTTCACCGATTGTACTTTGAGCCGCAATACGAGGAATTCTCACCGCGAGTGATGTGGAGCTTGTCTAACGCGTTTACCAGCGCTTTCAAGAAGCTCGATCCTGTTCACAAGTTCAAAGCACGGCCCAGCTGGGCGAATTTCTCAACCGGTTGCCGGCCTAATTGCTCCACGGACCAGGTTCAACGAGGTGCTTTCAGGGCATGGCGCTTATGGCATTGCCCAGTCATACGCGCTAACTAACAGGGCTGGGCCACAAAGTGGATCTCGCCAGGCAATCTCTCGCCGGTAACTTCCGGTTTGCCGACAATTCCGAGTCAAGCCTCTTGCAGCGTCAAGTCCTTGAAGCGATCCTTGCGATTTGAAAGTCTCCTTCGCGGGATCGAAGCCAAAGCTCGACGATCAATGTATTGATTGAGAAGCCAATCCAGAATGCCATACCAAAGAATTGCTCAGGCGAAAGATGGGTTGCAGGACTGGTGGCGAAGAATACCCCCATTACCGGACGGGTGGTTGCGATGCCAAGAAGAATCGCGATTGCGCGTGTTATCCATCGCAGACTCAGAACCGGTGCGTTACGAAAGCGCCACGCCTGAAATAATGACAATAAAAAAAGAGTGTTGAAGAACAGAACCGCAGAGCGTTCGAGCCAACCTCCAACGGCATATTTGCTTATGGCGTACGCAGTGATACCGACGACGAACCCTAGCGGGAACAGCAAGCGGCTCGGCCACGTCGCTCCAGTGAAGCGACGAATGTACACGAACGGAGAAACAAGAACAAAAGCCAACGCGGGAAGTATATGCGCGAGCGTAAGACCGGCGTGAGAGGCAAACGCCGCATCAAGCGTGATTAATTGAGGAGGTCCAGAATGTGCCGGGTGTACAAGGGCAACGACCCGCCGAAGGACGACCGCGACGGCAATTACGGTGCAGACCCAAAAGCCTATGCGGAGCCAGCGCCAATATGCTGGCACGCTCGAAGAATGCGGTCTGTTGTCTTTGATTCCAACCCCCGTTTAAAAATCCTGCTGCTCCAATTGGAAGCATACTACCCCGACAAATGCATTATTGAACATGCAGACAGACCTGAGGGCAATTTGGCTCAGTACAATTGGGTTCAACTACTTTCTAAGCTGGAATCCAACGATGGAACAGGCCTTCGGACTTAATATCCCTCGTACACTCGAGGATGTTTGCGATCCGGAACGATTGGCGCTAATTGTCTATGACTTGCAGGTCGGGATCGTGAACCAGATCAAGAATGGGCACGAGATCACAGATCGAGTTCTTAAGGTTCTCGAAGCAGCTCGTGTAGCCGAAATTCGCGTTTTTCACTTCGTGAATGGAGGCCTTTGAAATCAAGAAGGTCAGGTCGAGAAGTTTGCATCGTACGCTGCTTAAGACCGTGCGTTTCAGAGAAGGCGGCTGTATGCGGCCAAACTGAGCACAAATCGTCTCAACATCTGTAAGGGAGGCATCGCCCGCAAATTCAAGGCTGGCTACTGAACGCTCTGCGGCATCCCTGTGTCCGGAACCGCGGGCATCCCTAATAAGCACCGGGATGTAGCCCAGATCAGCCCCGTGACGCACAGTGGGTTCAATACCAATTTCCATCGCGATACCAACAATGGCAAACGCTTCCAACCGGCAGTCACGCAGCGCCATATCCAGCGGTGTACCTTCAAACGCTGACATCGCGATCTTGTCAAAGATCGCCTCGCTCGGGAGCGGCTTCAGTTCGGGAACGAGTTGAATGCAGGTGTATCCCGTAAAATCCGAGGCCTAACTTCGTCAACAGATTTGACCCGCTGCCATGCCATTGCCGTGCGCAACTGGGATACACCCATCAGTTCCTTCAGAGGTGACATATGGCGCGTGAAAAAGACGCCGACGTTGTTCGGTCAGGACGAACTCGCCGCCGGTAAAGTCCTTACCCGTCTCGGATAAGAGATGGCGACCTGAATTGGGAAGACAATGGCGCTGTGTTTAGTCCCGCACAACTTCATTCGTCAATCAGTCGTGTTCCGAATTCTCGCGTTGAATTCCGCTGCTACAAGAGGTTGAGCTCCCGTTCGAGCTCCGTTGATGTGATCGGTTTTGACAAATATCCGTCAAATCCTGAACTCAAGATTTTCTCTCGATCGCCACGCATGGCATAGGCTGTAACTGCCAGAACAGGCAAGGCCGCCAACCGTGGATCCTGTCGAATCCGCTTCAGCGTTTCGAATCCATCGAGCACCGGCATGTTGAGATCTAGCCGCGCATTTTTAGCAACTCGCGCAGCAGTTCTCGATTCACCGGGTTGTCTTCCGCAATTAAGACGGTTTTCATGGCCGCCCCGCTGCGCGTGCGCGCTTTTTGCTGTTTAACACTCTTGCAATCTCAGCGGCCAATCGCGTTTGCCACGCTCTCCCGAAAGCTGGCGGATTCGAAGGCGGGAATGGTCGATATCGAACATATCCTCCAGGTGATTCCTTCTTTTTCTGCTTGGCTAACAGCCACAGGCCACGTACCTAGGTACTGATTGCTATCGACAAATCTGCGCGTAGACTATTGGAATCTTATGGCCGGAACCTTGACGGAGAGCAAAAGCAATCTATCCCGGGTTACCCAACAGCTCTCGAAGCTAGAGAAGCGTGATTGGGAGCTGTGGACGATAGTAACGATCACCGGAATACTAGTGAGTGCTTCGCTCCTGGCAATTCTGTTCCGTGCCGCGTTCCTAACAAACGATGGAATGCACTTCGAACTTACGGTGTCACGGCCTCTGGCGATCGGACTTTTTATCCTTCTCGGATTGCTCAATACTTATTTAGTCAGCAAACGCTTCGAGGTTCGGCGCTTGCGGGAACAGGTGATATCAACCACTCTCCAAAACCAGGTCATCGAGCAGCAGTCGTTCATAGATCCTTTAACAGAGATATACAATCGTCACTCTTTGGACCAGACGGCCGGACGATTTATTAGCCAAGCCATCCGACGACACGTGCCTTTGGTTTTCTTGATGGTTGACGTGAACAATTTTAAGCAAGTGAACACCCGCTTCGGCCACCTTACGGGTGACTTCGTTTTAGCAGAGATTGCGTCGGTTTTAAAATCGTGTATTCGGGCCTCTGATGCGGTCATCCGATATGGAGGAGACGAGTTTTTGATTATTCTTGCGGACACGACGGAAATCGGAGCAGACAAGGTCACGCAGCGAATTCATCGGAAGTTGGACGACTGGAATGATGCCGGCCACCTCGAGACCTTCTGCGTAAAGGTCAGTATAGGCGCGGTTGAATGGCACGAAGGTGACGGCTTAGACGATATGCTTGATAAGGCGGATCGACGAATGTACGCACAAAAGCCGACTCGCTCAACGCAACCAGTTTTTCATGCCGAAAGGAACGGCGTCTAACCCATCTCTCGGGATGTGACCGAGCCAACCAACTGCTCACCGGTTGGATGGGAGTTCTGGATAATGCCGACGCGGCCTTCTCACGATAGCCCCACTCCGGGTCCGACATCCAGCAGAATTGACCATGTGTAGCAAATTCCTGAAAGGATGCATACGATCGGGTTCGGAGGGCCGGTTCACGAAATCAGTTTTCCTCATTTCTGAATAGCGTCATTGACGCCCCGATCGGGTTGCGATCTTCGGGAAGTAGGTTGGGATTGCATTGATCGTTGTCGTACGAAGCTACATAAACGTGGGAATAGCATGGCCATGGAGTTGCCCAGCAGTTCATTTTTCGCTTGAAGGTCTGCTAACCCCTCTGGATTTATCCGGAGCAAAGCCGGCATAAACAGCGGAGCCAACCTCCCTCACAAGCTTCCAAGCGAATTATCAAGTCATCTCAGCCTGTGACCGTAGCAGGCTCGAAAACAGGTGAGCTGCGTCAAGGCTTGTAATAATCAGCAGGACGTTGCAACTGACCCTTGTAGTTCGCGGGCCTTTTTTAGGCAGGCGGGTTGCTCTGTGATGAATTCTCAACGAAATCCAGCAACTCCTTCGCGTCGGTGTTCCCTTCGGCCGCTTGAGATCGCAGAAAATTGATTTCTTCGGCAGTCAATTTCCTGAGCTTTGGGGAAGCGTATATTTTCCTTCGAATTGCACCAGTGCCAATTTCTGCCTGGTTCGTGAACTCGCCACATCGAACTGCGCAGCTTTCGCGTGAGCCAAGCGTTGCGTTTCTGAATGGTTGCGCTCAGCCTGGAATTGCGAGTCTTTACGTGTCCAGACTGTGCGACTGGCAGCTTTGCTTGGCAAACTAATAGATCACTGATCCCCACAACATCTTCTCCACGAGGGATGCTCATCATCCTGACCTATTTCCGTTCATAGGTGGATATTTTTATTTTGGGCGGACGGAATTCTGGACAAAAATGCCATGACAGGTGACCGGCACGACCCGGACTTGCCGTCTCGCATCAGCGCGGCCGCGTCCACATCGGTGTCGAAGCCTACGGGTACACGGAGCGCCTTACGCACTGTGCCAGCGAAATCGTAATTCTGCCAGCCAGGTTTCGGGGTGGAAGTGATGTAACCAAATGTCGGAGAAGACGCAGAAAGATCGACTGGACCAAATGACCCGATGCCCACCGCTTGCAACCGCGTCCCTGCACGTCCTGCAGAAATGCAACTGCGCGCGCAATCGTCGGCCCTGGCGGCCTCGGTCGGAAACTGTGTAAGGGTCAGGTCATCTGGCCCGTTGCCGACTGCACAGATGAATTTGGTCCCGCCACCTTCAATGGCGCCAAAGATGTTTCGTGCCTCCTGTATTTCGTAACTCCGCCGCTTCGAGTTTAGCGAGAACGTAAGCCAGCGGCCGCGAACGCCGGGGCTTTTTCTTAAAAGCAGGCGCGCGTTATTATCGGTCATGTGGCGCAACGCATGAATTTATTTCCGAATAGGCCAAAGACGCGTTTTCTGCATCGAATTCGACCCGGCGTTCTGCTGCTACTGGCCAGCCATTTGTCTCAAGCGTCCGCACAAACGCCCACATCACGCGTTGCGCCGAACGACCAAATTCAGACTCATTTCGCCGCTGCAGAACAAGCACAACAGCATAATGACTACGGAACGGCTGAACGTGAATATCAAGCCGTTCTCAGCGAAGCGCCGCAGTTTGCTGAAGCTCACATGAATCTCGGGCTAATATACCAGCTACAGGATCGAATCCCGGAAGCAGTGGTGCAGTTTCACCGGGCTCTTAAGATCAAGCCCGCGTTGGTGGGAGCTAACTTTTTTCTTGGGGTGGACTATTGCAAAAGCGGCGATGGGGCGAAAGCAATACCCTATCTGAAAGCTGCGGCACGTCAAGAACTAAAGCGGCCCGACATCTGGGTGTGGCTCGCAACTGCGCAGGAAATTTCCGGGGATATTCAGGCTGAAGTTGCTACGCTCAAGCACGCGCTCAGCCTTCAATCTCAGAATGTCGACACGCTTTATTTACTCGGGCATGCTTACGAGCGGCTGGGCAAGCAGGAAGTTGCCGCCTTGGAAAAGATTGCTCCCAGTTCGTCATGGTCGGAACAGTTGTTGGCGGAGAGCTATTCGTCCTCAAGCGAGTGGACGTTCGCGGTCATTCGTTTTCAAAACGCCTTGGCGAACTCTCCCAGCCGGTCCGGGCTTCACTTGGGATTGGGTGAGGTCTTTTTGCGGGCGGGCAGGCTGGATCAGGCAGCTGAGCAACTTGATCTGGAATTGCGAGGCGATCCCGATAGTTTGCGGGCAATTGTCCGGTGCGGGGAAGTGAAGTTGGTCCGAGGGGACATCGATGGTGCGCTGGAAGATTGGACGCGCGCGGCTGCCATTGACGAGCCGCGCGCTGAGCTGGTGTTGGGAATACGCGAGACCGGATTCGGCGATAACGATTCTGAACAACTTCCCGAATCCGTGCGCGCGAAATTACCGGCCCTTGTTCCCCAACTTCGCACGCATGACGGTGCCGCTGCACGTTTAGCGTTGGCCTTTGTTGCCGTGCAGAGTGGGAATTCATTATCTGCTGGCGCGGACTCTGCCAATGGCGATCTCGTAAACAACGCGGCCGATCCTTCTCCAGGCACTTGCGTCGAAGGCAAGGTGCGAGAGGCGCTCAGTCAAGGTCGATTCTCTGCGGTCTCACATTGCCTGCTTCGGGTTTTGAATGCCAGGTCAACGAGCGAATTTCGGGTCCGTGTTGCTGAGGCGTTTTTTGAATTAGGAGATTACGCAAGTTCTCTCAAGGCTTTAAACGGGCTATCCGACCAACATTCTCCTCCGGCTTTTTATTGGCGGGCACGCTGCTTCGAGAAGTTAGCGACCGCCTCGTACCTTCGGTTGTATCAGGCCGACCCGAATTCCTATCGCGTACATCAACTGACCGGTGATCTTGAGGCCGCGAAAGGACACGATGGTATGGCGATTGATGAGTACCGGGCGGCCGTGGCGATGAAACCTTCCGTGCCCAACTTGCATTACAGCCTGGGCCATTTGCTTTGGAAAGATCTGAAAACCGCCGAGGCTCGCAAGGAATTCGAGGCGGAGTTGGCTATAAATCCTCGTCATACGGGGGCGCTTCACGATCTCGGGAACACCTATCTTCTCGAACACCAACCCGAGCAAGCTTTACCTTACTTGACCCGCGCAGTCTCCATGGATCCGGGAGATCCGGATATTCATCGTGATCTGGGCACTGGCTATGCCGAATTGCACGACTACACCAAGGCGGAAAAGGAATTCAAAGCTGCAATCGCCGGAGACCACGACGGATCTGTCCACTACAAATTAGCGCGCGTCTACCAGGCACAGGGAGAGAAAGAAAACGCAGCACGCGAGTTCGCAATATCTGCCTCGCTGAATCACGATTCGCACACCAAACTTGAGAAGCAAACTGAACGCTTGAATGACATTGAAAAAGCGACGCCGCATCCGTAGTACCCGCCGATTAAATGGTGCGCGCGAATCGTAACGAACTCGATAGGCAGATGCGGCCGTCAGACGGAGGACTTATTGTGGTTGCCAGAAATGGTTCGCACAAGTTCACAGTTCAATGGTTCCTTTTGCCAGCGGTCATAGGACTATGGTGTCTTGTAAACGTGTGCGCGCTCGGGTCCGCTCAAGACGACAATCTTCAAAGGGCGCTTACCGCGTTACAAAACCACCATCTCAACGAAGCACTCGATATTCTGACTTCTGCTGAACGCGCAAACTCATCTGATGCCCGGATTCGGAACTTTCGAGGAATCGTTCTTGCGCAGCTAGGACGAGATACCGAGGCCGAACGCGAGTATCGCGAAGCCATACGAATAGATCCCGGTTTGGAGGATGCCCACAAAAACCTGGGCTATCTTGAATGGACCGAACACAATCTGGAAGATGCCCGCGTGCATCTGAAGCAAGCTTTGGATATTGCTGCAGCCGATTCCTTCGCGCACTACTATCTCGGACGTGTGCAGCTTGACGCCAAACTATACGAGAGCGCTTTCCAGGAATTGGATCGCTCCGGCTTGTCCTGGCCCTCGGACGTGGGATTTCTGATTGAGGCGGCAAACGGCTACCGTGCCCTCAATCGACAAGAAGACGCCCGCAAGATCGCCAATCGGCTTGCGACTATGTCGCTCAACGATAGCGATGTCGCAGATGTCGCGTGGTTGCTGCTTTCTGCCAATGAGAACCACACCGCAATCAATCTTCTGTACGAATTGAGCAAGCGTCAAAACCCCGCGTGCCCCCGTTGGGCTCAATTTGATTTGGCATTGACATACCTTCTGGCTGGAGACTATGAGAGCGCTACGAAGCGGGCCAAAATCTTCTTGAAAGCCCCTGATGGCCAGGGGTCAGCAGAAGCTGCATCCGCGTGGTCAGTAGTTGGAATTGCCAAAGCGCATCTCAATCAGGGGGAAGCGGCCGTAGAGGCTTTTCACCAGGCGGCGAAACTTGATCCGGCGCGAGAAGAGCATTGGCTCAATCTAACTCGTGAGCTAATGGAGTTGAATCATTACGCTGATGCAATTTCTGCAGTCCAGGAAGGGCTTGACGCAAATCCGAAATCCTACGCGCTGCACTTGCGTTTGGGAGCAGCCTATCTATCTGTCGATCGCTACTCGGAAGCGGAAAACGTATTTCGTCAACTTGTGGACGCAGGTGACCCACTTCCGTTGAGTTATGTAGGCCTGGCACAGGTACTACTGCGGACGGGACGTGCAGAAGAGGCCGTGTCCGAACTAACTGGCGCAAGGCAGAAGCTTGGACCAAACTTTCTCATCAGCTATTTCCAAGGATTAGCCCTCGATCGTGCCGCCAGACCAAGAGAAGCCGTAGCCGCGTTTCAAGATGCGATCCGACTCAGCCCAAACACTTCCGAGGCCCACTTAGGTTTGGGAAAAACTGACTTGAAAATGGGTCGAATAAATGACGGCACCGCTGAACTCAAGGAAACCCTGCGGCTCAGCCCGCACAATGCGCAAGCTCAGCGATTACTCAGCCAGGCATATCAGCGGTCTGGGGACGCGCAAACTGCATCACGTTACGCAGAGCAAATCACCGAACCGCCGCCCTCGAACGAAAGAGACCTGCTCGGCGACTTCTTGCCGCCGGATTGGGAGAGCCCGCGAAAAGTCTCTGGGCAATAATCAAACGATCAACCGATCTACTTTGAATCCTGCAGCGAGCTGGCGCCAGATCTCTGGCGATTATTGGCATCTGATTTCGAGATATTTTCAAATTCTGCGAGTTCGCGAGCGCTCGCTTCAACATTGTGCTGCGCTTTATAAACTTGGGCCAGCAAATAATGAGGAGAGGCCGCTGTAGGATCGGCTTTGATGGCCGCAACAAATTCGCTTTTTGCGCCTTCCCAATCTTTCTGCGCTCGATAGCATTTTCCCAGTAACAAATGGATCTGTGGCAAATCAAGGTTTCCCTTTTGCGCGACTCGTAAGTACGCCAGGGCCTCCTCAAAATGGCCCTTCTGTACCGCGATGTCCCCAAGATACAAATTAGTCATAGGATCATCGGGGTTTTCTTTTAACGCGAGCTCGAACTCCGGTTCGGCGGTATCGTACTGATGCTGCGCCCAGTAAGCCACGCCGATCGAAAAGTGGATCCCAGGACCGTCGGGACGCTTGTGAAGGGCAGAATAGTATTCTTTAGCGGCTTCGGGATAATGTTCTTCTTCAGCGTAGACCTCACCCATCAGGGCATGTAACTGAAAAGAATCTGGGTCGAGATTCCTTAGGCGATCGATGGCTTGCAAAGAGGCACTCTTGTGGATCCGGGCCAGCTGGTACAGTGCGTCTGCATCTTTGGGATTCTCCGCCAGAGATTGGTTCAGTTGTGAAATTGCATCGTCGACCCGACCGGATGATTGCAGCGCGAGCGCAAGATAGTAGCGGCAGCGTGGGTGAGGTTTTGGATTGGCCAATTCTCGCTCAAAGCTCTGAATCGCACCTGCGAAATCGTTGTTTCCAAAGTAGGAGACCCCAAGAAAAAAATTCACTTCAGGATACTGAGGTTCACGCGCCAAAACTTGCTGGAAGTGCGCGATCGAATCATCAAACTTTAATTCGGTCTGCTCCAGGATTCCCAAGCGTTTCTGAATCTCGAGATTCCGAGGGGCGAGGGCTAACGCCTGCTGATAAACGCGGGCCGCACCTGAATAATCTCCTACCTTTTCAGCGGCGCGGGCTTGTCCGAGCAGTGTATCGAGGTCGCTCTGCCCCGCAGCTGCAGGTGCCGAAAACATGATCGCACCGATCAGAAGAGCGCAGAGACGCCAAGGCTCGAAGGTATGATGAAACCTAAAACGAAAAGCATGTGCCAGCCAATGCAACGATTGCCTCGAAGATCTACTCAAGGTTAGAACCAGCGACAGTTTACTATCATGCGGTCTCGGACCGAGATTGGAACGAGAGGAAAATCTTGAGATCAGCGAATTCGCCGAACTGCAACCAGTGAGGTGGAATTAGGCGCACCAGAAACCGTCCGCGACCGGACAAGGGCCTCAAACCACACATTTTCCGTGAAGTTGTCTGAAACGGGAATTCCGAGCGAGCGCTGTAGTTGATGCCGGTTGTCAGCTTCAGCCAGAAATCGGCCGGCGGCTTCGGTCCCTTCCTGCTGGAGTCCCTGCAATATCAGAACACTTCCATCCCTGGTCAGATTAGGCAGAAGAGCTATGGTCGCGTAGTCATCGCCTTCGGTTCCCGTCCATCGTAGGCCTTCGTATCGCGCTTGTTCACCGGGCAAAGGATTTGTATTCAGAAAGGCTTTCGCGCTATTGCCGACGGCAGCCTCACTCTCGCGAAAATTAAGCTTGTCCTGAAAAAGTAGCACCCAGGGATTCGAACCCGGGCTTCCGATGAAAACATAGTTCTCGTGGTCCAAGTCGCGGATTCTTAGATCTTTTGCCGACCGCACCAAAACTTGCTTCTGTAGCGGCCCGGCTATTTTCACGAGAGAGACGGTGTTGGCGACGTCTGCAAACGAAGTGAGCGTCGAGTTGGAGATATAATCCGCAAAACGGGACCCAGCCTTGCCGAACTTGAATGCTGCGGAACTCTGGGGGTAGTCTCTCTGCAAGTATTGCTCAAGCGAACCACGTTCACCGGTCAGAATACGGAACATCCCATAGTTGCAGTCTGCAACCACAATAATGGTCTGGTGGCGGGTATCGAAAATCTGTGGAAACGGCCATGGTGGACTCATAGCGTGGAGGGCTGTACCCCGAACGCTACTCAGCTGGATAAAAATGAATAAACCGACGCAAAGGACAGTCAGGGCTGCGCACAACACCCATGGCAACATCGCGCGATTCAACCGAGGTGCGCTCGGCTCGACTGTCGTCACCACCGGCGCAGGCTTATCCGCTTTCGCGACCCTGAAGGTGGGAGCATACGAACCCTTCGGTATCTCAACTATCAGCGGCTCATCTCGGCCAACTCCATCGAAATACTCATGCAGCTTCAAGCGGAGCTGCCGGGCATGGACACGGACGGAACTGTCCTCAAGCGGACTGTACCCCGGAGGCTTGTGAAAAATCGCCTCGCCAATGTGCTGCTCGGTCAGTTCATGGGCATAGCCACGGATTGTTTGCTCGGTGATGTATTGGAACAGGTCACGTAGACGTCCGCTCTTTTGAAAGGGCGGGCTGGCTACTATTCGTTGAACGAGTTGCAAGCGCTCGTCGCTCAGTGGACCGTCAATGACTGCGGATTGGCTGGCAGAGGTACTCATCGAGACGATTCCGATGTGTAGGCGCGGAATAAGTGCACGAATGCTACCACACTGGAATGCGAAATAAAATCACCACGAGATGGGGTCGGCTCTGGATGTTTGGCAGGTGAATCACAATGAATTCACAAGCTACTTCCTTTTCTCGGCCTGGGATAATGGTTTTATACTACGTCGGTTAACGTGAGTTCTCGCTCCTGACGTTTATGAATTTCCGTATATAGGCTATGGAAGCGCGGAGAGATTGTCGCAACCGGGAGGCCGAAATGAAAAACTTCTTACATCTGCTTTCTTTGTCTTGCCTGCTCAGCATGATCCTTGTCGTCTCGGTTGCGGGACAGACCACAAACGGGAGTATCCGAGGAACTATCGTCGATCCTCAAGGTGCCAGTGTCGCAGATGCCAACGTGACCGGTCGAAACATGGACACCGGGCTGACGGTAGTGGCGACCACCAGCAGCGCAGGTCTTTTTGCATTAGAAAACCTGCCACCGGGCCGCTACGCGGTCACAGTTGAAGTTCCCGGCATGAAGAAATTCACGCAGGAGGGCATCACCATAGCGACCAACAGCACGATTGGGCTCAACGTCAAATTACAGGTAGGCGCGACGACCGAGAACGTAACTGTTTCAGCCGACGCTTCGCAATTGGAAACTGAAACCTCAGATATTGGCGCTTCCGTGCCGAGCAGCCTAGTTGCTAACCTCCCGCTTGAAGTTTCGGGGACGGTCCGCAACCCCGTACAGTTCATCACTCTGATTCCTGGTTTCGTGGGTAGTGTTGGCAACGACCCCGGAAGCAATTCGAGCGACGATTTCAAGGTGAACGGCGGTCAAGAAGGTGGAACCGACATTCTGGTTGATGGGGTCTCGATTTCGCTGGTCTCTCCTAATACCCAATGGAATAAAGGTGTCTCCACCGAAGCTGTGCAGGAATTCAAGGTGCTCCAAAGCAACTTCTCGCCCGAGTTCGGCGAATCTGGAGACGGCATTGTCAATCTCACCATGAAGTCTGGAACTAACGCTTTCCATGGCTCCGCCTACGACTTTCTGCGGAATCGCGTTCTGGATGCGAACAGTTGGACAAATAACATTCAACAGAACAAAAGGCCCATCGACACACAAAACGATTTTGGATTTACCGTGGGCGGCCCGGTTGTTCTGCCGCATCTTTATGATGGGCGAAACAAGACCTTCTTTTTCTTCGATTACGAGGGTTTCCGATTCCAGACGGGTGCGTACAGTCTTGACAGTTTCCCAAACGCTAATTTCCGCGGGGGCAACTTCTCTGCCATCTGCCCGGAAGGATATAGCGGCGGAATCTGTACTAACCCGAACCACCAACTGTATGATCCCACAACGCACAATGCCATCCCTGGGAACGTGCTATCTAATGATCCGAACTACACCGAGAGTACGGTGATGAAAAATATCTTTGCCTTGATTCCCCCGACAGGCTCAGGTCTGCAGAACAATCTCGTTGATCGCTCGGTCTCGCAAACCAGGGCAAATCTGTGGGACCTTAAGATTGATCAGAACATTTCAGCGAAACAGAGAATCTCGTTTGGCTTCGACTACGACAACACAAACACTGGCGGCACTTCAGCATTAGGTCCGATTTTTGGTTCGCACACCCCACAAGACACGCGTTATGCGCGCTTCGGACACAACTACGTATTCAGTCCTACAGTGGTTAATCAATTCCTGTTCGGATTCAGTCGTCGTTTCAGGGGAGAAGTATCGAACAGTCTAGGGCAGGGATACCCTGCAAAGATTGGCCTCACGGGAGTGCGAAATACGACGTTTCCATGTATTAAGTGGAATGGGGGGTTCAATTATCAGGTGAACAATTGCGGCGACTCCGAATTCGCTGACAATGTTTATCAAGTCAATGATTCGGTGAGTTGGGTCAAGGGAAAACACACCTATAAGTTTGGTGGTGGTGCGCGACTGCTGCAATTCAATGTCAAACGTTTGACCACGGCCTCAGGTGAATTCGACTTCAGCTCGGCTCAGACTAGCAATGGGGGCACCGGAGGAGATCCAGTCGCCAGTTCGCTTTTTGGACTCGTCGATACATCAACCTTGAACTACGGCGGATTTAGTGGGGTGCGCTACAAGGATTTCTATTTCTTTGGCCAGGATACCTACAGGGTGACGAACCATCTGAATGTAAACTATGGGCTTCGATACGACGTCGACATACCAGCAACAGAAGCCCAGGATCGATTCTCTGCGGTTGACCCCAACCTTTCCAACCCAGGCGCTGGAGGCATTCTCGGGGCGTATACCTACTTTGGAAGCGGGGCCGGTCGCAATGGGCAAAAGCGTCCGCAAAATATCTACACCAAGGCGCTCGGCCCTCGAGTAGGTTTCGCTTATAGCATCAACGATAAGACGGTACTTCGCGGCGGTTACGGCATCTTCTATGAGCCGCTGAAAGAAGGTTCGTTTGCCGACCAGGACAGCCTGGGATTTTTTAACCGGCAAACTATTACACCCACCAACGGTGGTCCGCTTCAGATCGACAATCCGATACCGCACCTCTTTCCTAATCTCGGGCCATTTACACCTGAGGGGCAGAATGGTAGCAACGGAGTGATTATCGTTCCAGCTAGCAGCGGTCGCCCCGCCGATATTCAATCCTGGAACCTCGACGTGCAACGACAGATCGACAAAAATCTTTCAATCAGCGTTGCCTACGTAGGATCGAAGGGCAGTCACCTTCCGGCACTGAACTGGCTTCCTAACCAGGTGAACCCAAGATTTCTGGCGCTCGGCCCTGAACTACTCATGAATGTTAGCTGTCTGTCGGCTGGCACCTGTCCCAACTCCGTGACTGCTGGAGTAAAAATTCCATACACAGGCTTTACTGGAAACATTAACCAGGCGCTGCGCCCATTTCCGCAGTATGGGAATTTCAACCTGGAAGACAATTCTTTTACCCCCGATCGCAGTGGGAGCTCGACTTACCATGCCATGCAGTTGCAGCTGAATAAGCGCATGGCTCAGGGCCTCAGCTTTCTTGTTTCCTACACTGTTTCAAAGAACATTACCGATGCCGATTCCGCGGGACCGGGCGTCTCCGGGTTCATCGGGACGAACAGCTTTGCTGGGCAGAATTCATACAATCGCGCAGCAGAAAAGTCTGTAAGTGAACTCGACACCCCCCAAAGCTTGGTAGCAAGTTTCTTTTATGAGCTGCCACTCGGACGTGGGAAACCCGTCCTCAACAAGGGTGGCGTTGTAGATCGAGTAGTCGGTGGCTGGTACTTTTCTGGTGTTGCCTCCTACCAATCGGGCCGGCCGACAGAGGTCTACCAGAATTGCAGCGGTACCGCCGGAGATGTCCTGTTCGCCGGATGCGAAAATTACGGCACCAATGCACGAGTAAATGTCATTCCGGGAGTTCCACAAACCAACAAGGGGCACTTCAATTTCGCAACTACCCCATTCTTCAACCCTGCTGCCTTCGGCTTAGTGAATACACTTGGGTCAGGTCCGCTTGCCTTCGGAAACGAGCGCCGCTCGCTAGATGGCGCGCGCGCCTGGGGCAACCGGAACGAGGATTTCACGGTAGGCAAGAGAACTCGATTATTCGGAGAGAAGGCCAGTATCGATTTTCGGGCAGAGTTCTTCAACCTCTTCAACCGACACATATTTCAGCAACCGGGTGGAGCTGGCGGATTCGCAACGCCGCTCAGTACCCCGTTCGCGCCCGCCGGATCTTCAGCAAACTGCCCTGGACCATTTGCGTGTGGATTCGGTGCGGTTACGAGTACTACTGGGCCGCGAACCATTCAATTTGGGTTAAAAATCGAATACTGATACTGACGACACCTGCTGGGAATTCCCGCAGGCATCGATCAGGTCGGGACTCGTCTAAGAGCCACATGAAAATTTTCAATCGACGTGGCTTCATGAAGAGCTGTCTGGCTACGGCCGCGGGCGCTTCCCCACTCTACGGCAGAAGTTACGGAACTCTTAGGTTATTACCCAAAGTAGCGGACACTTCGCCCGTCACCAGCCTTGAAAGCGGTGACCAACAACTCCGAGTCTCTGGAGACGGAAAGACCTTCGGCTTCCAGAATTTTCTGCGAGTGCAGGAGGAGTGGCGCCCTGCCACACTGCCAGACCTTCCCCTGATAACCGGCCCTTCGTTTCCCTTGAGCGCTTCCCGAGTATCGAGAAATTGGTCCGCAGTTTTGTGCGAAGGCTCAGGCCAAGCTGAAGGACTTGATGGCAAACCTTTTTCGTACAGCTGGAATGCCGACATCTCAGCTCTCAGCCAAGGCGAGGGCCTGCCATGGTTTCGTTTTCAAACTACCTTGAAGCTTCCCCGGTCGATCCGGCTTCGGCAGGCGAGTCAGGTTGAACCGCAAATCATCATCTGGCTGAATTCCAACTCCACACTAATGGAAGGCCAGTCCGGAAGCTGGCGGCGTGTGCTGCTACAGCAACCGACACGGAACTCCCTTGGCGCATGGGGCAATGATCTGCCCGCTCTTTACCTGCTCGATCAGAATGTTGGTGTCGAGACCATGATGTATTTCGACATGAGCGAAATGGGCTGGATGGGAATAGACAACATCCCACGGTTCCTGGTCTATCGCTGCTCGAGCATTTCGCGAATTGAACTTGATGGAACCCAGCGTCTTGGCGTCGGCCTGGTTGCGGATCAATCAACCGGTAATGTGTTGCCCGCCGGTGAGGTCAGATTCACCTACTGGCTGATGCAGCGTCCGCTTACTGCACTGCTGACGGAACAAGAAGCAGTCGCTCGCTGGATGGAGGCATTACTTCCGCTCTTCTCCGAAAAGCTGGCTTGGCTGCCATGTGCCGGTAGTTGGAAAGATTTTGCGGGTGGGACAGTCTCCGACTTGCAAAACAAGGCCGAAAGCCAGGTTGAAGCTGACGGGCATCTTGGCCTTTCGGCCTACGTAAAAGACAGTTCTAAGCTCTGGAAACAACCAGCCAACAATTTCGAGTTGATGACAGCGACAGATGTATTGTGGCCCGCTCTTCTTTATCTTCGCTTGAACCCCTCATCGGCGTTTGAGGCCGAATGCAAACAACTTGGAGATGACCTGTCCGGGTTTTATCACGCGGACACCCACGCCATCAGCAACGATTTTGTCCGCTCACCCGGCGAACGGGCGGACTCATGGTATCCCTTCGAAAACGGCTTGATTAAGTATCCGATGATCGGAAGTCTGGCGGGATCGGACGAGGTCAAGCGTAATTTCTTCGACGCTTTTGCAACAGCGGAAAAGATGGCGCACGATTACGACTATCTTTTCCCAATTTATTACGAGGTCTCAACCTTAAAAGCCCAGGGTGCCGGCACAAATTATGCCGTCGGAGGCCTTTATGCGTGGGCGGCGTTGATTGCGCACCGATTGACTGGGCAAGAGCATTATCGCGAAGAAGCTCGACGAGCCATCCGCGTCCTATATACGGTTCCAGCGGATCGCCTGTTCCATGAGCCGCAAGAGCTTGCCTACGGCGCGCTGGCTGCCGCCGAACTCGGATTGGTTACCGAAGCAAAATACATCCTCTACGAGCAGTTACGAATGTTCTATTGGTACTCCGACCCAAGCCAGAAAACGCACGATATTCGCGGCATGGTACAGGCTGCTGCTTCGATCCTTTATCCCGCGTTCAAAGAAAATGTCGAGGCCATTCTGCCCTGGACGGCGATCATGAAACGCGGAATTGTGATTGAGGGCCTGTTGCGCTTCATGGACCAGCAGCGGCGCAATAATTTCAGCTTCTTTGAAAAATGTTCAGAGGACCGACGCAATGTGCCCATGGGATTTATTCCATTCGAAAATCTCGGAACTTTAGAACTGGGTGGACAAACCGGAAATGTCGGCAAAGAAATCTACGGTGCCGGTGAGTGCATTTGGATGTATCTCATGTTTGAGGCCCTCGGTCACGTCAGCGATCGCGAGTTAATGATGGTGAATCTCGATCTGCTCGATACCTATGATGCGAAACAGTTTCCCCCTCGCCAGCTCAATTTTCTGCTCTATAACCCAACGGCACAAAGCCGTTCCGCGATTATCACGGTTCCAACCGCACAAGGCGCAAAAGTTCGGTGGAGCGAGAACGGCAAGCCAGTCGCAGAGACATTGAACGTGCCGGGGCAAGCCATACTGCGATTAGCCGCAGATTTTTAGCATGCACTTATTTTCAAACAAACAGGCGGCGTTCCGTAAATCGAAGAATCCCAAAAAATTTGTGCGAGGAAGGAAAGTATAAATTTATGTTAAAAATTTTGACCGGTACACGGGGCCGTATTCTCTGCTTCGCGCTGGTTGCAGTAATTGCGACGGCAACGACAACGGAAATCCGCGTACCCTTTGGAACGTGGAGTCGGGCTTCCGATACTCCAATCATTTCTCCGCAAGGCGACGGTTTCGAATCGGCAGGGACATTCAATCCCACCGTTGTGAAATACGATGGCAAATTTGTAATGCTTTATCGGGCCCAGGACCATCAAGGCAAATCTTCGCTGGGTTACGCCACTGGTGAAGACGGCATTCATTTCGTAACGCGGCACGACCCGGTAATGATTGGCGAGGCGCCTTACGAAAGCGGCGGCGGGGTAGAAGATCCCCGGCTGGTGAAAATCAAGGATACGTTCTACCTGACCTATACGGCCTACAACAATCAGGGCGGCAGCGGTATGCATGCATCCGGCACGATTCACGGCGACGCCCAGCTGTGCATGGCGACCTCAACTGACCTTATTCATTGGAAGCGAGTTGGCGTGATTATGCCTGCTTATAAGGGGAAGTGGAATGTTGGCTGGACCAAGTCTGGCGCGATCGTTCCTGAAAAAATACATGGCAAGTACTGGATGTACTACCTCGCCGATGGAGCGCATCAGCTGACCCAGATGGGAATTGCGTCTTCCTCAGATTTAATTCACTGGACCGACACGCTTGACCACCCAGTCCTGTCCAGCCGTCCAAACTCATTCGATTCTCAAGTGGTGGAACCGGGTCCGGTGCCGGTGATCACGCCAGATGGTATTTTTCTGATCTACAACGGCGCGGATGATAGCAATGTGTATCGAACCGGATGGGTCTTGTTTGATAAGAATGATCCGACGAAAGTCCTTGGTCGCGCCGAACAACCAATCTTTGAACCGGTGGAGGACTGGGAAAAGAAGGGACAAGTGCCTAATGTCGTTTTCGTCGAGGGTCTGGTGCGTGATGGTAGCCGGTGGCTCTTCTATTATGGTGGCGCCGACAAGTACATAGGGGTAGCGTCGGCACCAGCTCCATAAGTTGGCGAATCGTTGCTTCTCGCCGCCATCTACCATCGCGACCGTCTTTGGTTTTCGGTATTTGCAAAGAGATTCATCCACGTTCCGTATGCGGATTTCTCGCCGTCAGTTCATCGCCAGTTCAGCCGCGACTAGCCTCGCGGGAACCGTCCTTGGGAGGTACGGGTCAGCAGCGACGGACGTTCGGCAATCCAGCGGTAAGGTGAGCCTCCGAGCATCCGGAGATGCTCGACAAGGCTATCAATCAGTTATTCTCTTCGACGGCCAGCCGTTTGCTCAAAGTGGTGAAGGCGAATTTTCTGCCGTCTTCCAAAACGGCGATCGCAGTCTCGAGCAGCGGGTGGAAAACTGGCGGGCCACTTCGTGCACTGGCACTGACAATCATCTGCTTCTCGAAGGCGAATGCAAGCTCACGAATCTGAATGCCACGGTGTCTGCACAGGTAGACTATCGCGTGGTAACTCCACAGGTGATACGAAAACAGATTCGATTCCGCCAAGTGGATATGTACGAATTGTTCTATCAGGTAAGTAACCGTTTGGAACCACTGGAACCACCAGCAAGCTTTTGGAGTTTCGATCAAGTCACCTGTCAGGGTGGTTCCTTGCGGGAATACTTTCCAGCTGCCGGGTTTCGCACTCGCGCCAACCTCGCAGTGGGACTGCTCACCGACTCCGGATATCGCAATGGATGGACTCGCTTGATCCGACGCGATGGAAAGCCGACAAAACCCGCGCCCAGCGAGATTCCTGACGTCAATCTTTATTATGTTTGCGAAAAAGCTGAACGTGACCGGCGTCACTTTTTCGTGAAGCAGACCTTCGGCGAAGCGCTTGTGCGCGAAGAAAATCAAATTTCGAGCGCTGTTATCTCTCTCCCGCAACCGTCCGAATGGCGCAAGCAGGGCGACTTAAACCTCGAAGAACACTATGGAACTACCGTGTTGTCGATGCGGACTTCGCAGGCCGGCGTCGTCATTCCATTTCCTGCGAGAGGAGCCGAGATCTATTCCTTGCGTTTTAAGTACCGCTCACCGCAGCCGTTTTCGGTTCAATTGTGGGATGTCGATGACCAACTGAATTGCCTGGAGAACATCACTCTCTACAACGATCGCATTCCGGAGTCGTCGACGAAATGGTCAGAATTCCACACCGAAGTGTTTTTCCCCTCGTTGCTCGGGGTTGGTGGCGCCTTACACGTTTCGATGGCGGAGTCCGAGCAGGACATAGCAGTGCAACCCGCCGCAAATACATTAAGAATCGACATTAAAGAACTGCAACTCAATCGCCTCTCCACAACTCTGCAGCCATATCATCGTCTCGAAATGGATCGCCCGCAAGCGCTGACTTCTTTCATCTTTGTTGATGAAGGGATCGCAAACACACTTCGCGATTATCGTCTTGCTTCACAGCGTCATCTTGCGGAGGGCCTTGGCTTCGGCGGAGGCGATACGGAAAAAGTACTTTACTCGGACTTGATGATGCTTTGCTGGTCGGCGAGCCCGGAGTACCGTCACCCGATGGTTGCGCCAAGTATTTGGTACTCCGCCGCCGGCGAAGTGTATCTGCGCGACAGCTTCTTCGCAGCCAACGGTGTCCACAATCGCGAACTGAGCGAGGGAGTGTTTGATCTCTGGGCCAACAATCAGGGCGAGGACGGCGCAATCAATACTTTAGTAGAGCCTTACATGGCCAACCTTGAACGCAAATCGAATGACTCAACACCGTTGTGGCTTATGTGGGCTCTTCTGAATCGCAGGCGCTTTGGAACCGTGTTGCCGATGGAAAAAATTCGGAAGGCAGCTGAATTTTGTTTGCGAACATACGACCGCCGTCATGATGGCGTTTGCTGGGCACAGTTCGTGATGGGACAACTCGATGTAATTAATTATCCCGAGGGCACCTCAGAGCTTTGTGAAAATCAGGGCATGCTGGCCGTGACGCTGCGCGTCATCAAGGAACTTAAAATTCCGGACGTGAGCGAACATATTTCAGAAGACTACATTCAGAAGACGGAGAGCGTCTATCGCTCGTACTACGATCCCGTCCTGAAATTTGTCCGGCCAACCCGACAAATCAGCGACGCCATCGGTTTTGGGGAGATATTCCCCGAGTTTCTGTCCCTATGGCTGTTCGGACGCAAAATCCTGACGGACGAAATGGTGATTAACCATCTTGAGCGAATTCCTGTGCTGTTGCCTCGTAAGGATGCTCCTTATCCAGAAGCTGGCGGCACGGTACGTCCGATTTTCATCGGGCTCACGAAGGAGGGTAAAGGCTGGGATTATTTCACCGATGCCTGGCACCCCATGATCAGCAAAGAACACGGCGCCGACTACGCAAATCACAATATGGATGGCATCTACTACAACGGTGGGAGTTGGATGCGGATCGAGATATGCGGATACGTGGCCGGGAAACTCCATGGATGGACAAAAGCCGATCACGCCATAGCAAACCGGTTGTGGGCGGAGAAAAATATTTCTCGCGATTTTCCTACCAGCCATGAATATCTGGCCACAGATCTACGCCATCCATTCTTCGGCTATCATCGTGTGTTCGCCTGGAACGCATTCGTGTTGCAAGCGCTAGAAATGGCGGGATTGCGCACGCCGGAAATGGATCCTGACCATCTCAGCTGCGAGTGTAACTCGCAATCGCCAAGTTAGCAGCAGCGTATCCGAAAAGGACGAAAGGTTAAGGTCCAAGACTGGGAATCCAAATGAAACTGAATGCATACCTGATAAAAAGCACAGTGGTGGCGGCCCTGGGCGGTCTTCTGTTTGGATTAGACACTGCCGTTATATCCGGG
>JBOGLH010000058.1:0-8139 GCA_050746025.1 Terriglobales bacterium
AGGTCAGCGTAATTCTGAAGGATTTTGAGCGGCCATACTTTGTCGCTGGCGGGCAGGTGGGCCGTCCCGGCAAGTACGAGTTACGTTCGCCAACTACAGTTGCCGAGGCGATCGCTGTTGCCGGGGGTTTCACTGAGCAATCGAGACACTCGCAAGTTGTAGTTTTTAGGACGGTTACGACCGGGGTGGTGGAAGCGCACGTTTTAAATATCAAGGCCATGCTAGCCTCGCGGAATTTGGAAGAGGACTTCGCCCTACAGCCGGGAGACATGCTGTTTGTACCGCAAAACCGGATTTCAAAGATCCGAAAATTCTTACCCGTCTCGAGCCTCAGCACATTTTTCACGCCAGCACAATTTTGAGCTATGCCGCAGGAATTACAAATCGTTGCTTCGCGAGGTTCGTTAGATTCACCCACATTGCGCGACGTTGCCGCTGTTTTTTTCAGGCAAAAACGTTTGCTGGCAATTTCATTCTTGGTGATCGCAACCTCGGGAATTCTGTATTCCGCTTTCTTTCCTTCTTATAAGGCGGAGATGAAGGTGTTGCTGCGGCGAGGCCGAATCGACCCTGCAGTCTCCCCGACGCCCACCCCATCGCCAGCATTCGAGCACGATGAAATCACGGAGGAAGAACTCAACTCTGAAGTGGAACTGCTTCACGATCAGGATCTCCTGCGGCAAGTGGTGCTTGATACAGGATTAGGGCAAAAGACATGGCTTTCAGTCCTTAACGGGCAGAACCTCGAGCAACGGACCGAAAAAGCGGTACGCCGTCTGGCTGGCAAGTTGGATGTACAGCCGGTCCGCAAATCGCGCCTGATCACCGTCTCGTATAGCGCTTCGAATGCAGCGCAGTCGGCGGCGGTGCTGCATTCTTTGGCGCGAGCATATCTTGCGAAACATGCCGCGAATGTCCGGCCTTCGGGAGAACAACTCTTTTTTGAGCAACAAGTAAATGAATCCCGGGTATTGCTCGAAGAAGCGCAGGGTGATCTGATCGCCTTTACGCGTAAACGGCGAGTCATCTCTGCCGGACTCGAACGCGATCTCGTCCTACAGAAGCTGAGCGATGCGCAAGCCTCGAAGTTCGCGGTAGACGCTGCCGTGGCCGAAATCGGTACTCGCGTTCGCGTCCTGGAATCGAGCTTGGAAAGGCTGCCCCATCGGAGGGTGGTTGAAATCAAGAAAGCCGACAATGCTCAACTGGAAGAAAAACTGAAGTCGAGGTTGTTAGAGCTGGAGCTGCAACGCACATCCCTGCTGATTAAGTTTCAGCCGTCCTATCGGCTGGTGCAGGAAGTCGATGAGCAAATCGCCCAAGCCAAGGCTGCGATTGAAGCCGAGGAGCAAAAGCCGTTGCGCGACGAGACCACGCAAGACGATCCCGAGTTCGAGTGGGCGCACTCCGAACATCTTAAGAATGAAGTAGAGCTGCGGGCGCTAGAACAAAAGCAAGCGGTGGCCCGTGAACAGGTGAATACATATCGTGCCGCGGCAGGAAAATTGGAAGAGAGCGCAATCGCTCAGCACGATTTAGAGCAACAAGTTAAGGCCGCGGAAGATAAGTATCTGCTTTACTCCAACAAGCATGAAGAGGCGAGAATTGGCGATGCGCTTGACCAGAACGGACTCTTGAATGTCGCTATCGCGCAGCCACCGCGCGTGCCAGCGCTTCCGGCGTGGTCATTGCTGGCAGGCATCTGCTTTTCTTTTATCGGAGCGGGCGGGTTCAGTACCGCGATTGTATTCGTGAATGATTATTTCGTACCTTCCTTCCGCACCCCTGCCGAAGTGGTTGCGTATTTGGGATCACCGGTTCTGGCATCTCTGCCGGCAGTCCGGGAAACTGGTCGCGATTCGGAGGCCTCATGAGCGTAGGCGCGCAAGTTTGGAAGCATATTATTCCCGGTGCCAACCCTGTGCTTCATCGTAAGCCGCCGATCGCGGTTCCTGCCCCGCGGCCCGGCCATGCACAGAACGAGCCCGCGTTCGCACTGATGCATCAGCTATTTTTTCCCAGTGCGACGCTGCGGCGAACATCCATTCTGCTTGCTGCCGCGGATAGTCCCTCGAAAGCGTCATCGCTGAGAGAAAACATAGCTGTTGCTCTTGCACAGGTCTCCGGCGGAATGGTCGGGATTATCGAGAGCGCTTCCCAGCTGCAAAAAAATCCTTGGAAAGGAAAAGGACTGCCCGTCGGTTTCGGCCGCGGTTTGTGGCAAATGTACTCATCGCGCCTCGCCGAGCGGGTCTGGCAAATTCCCATCACACTGATAGGCCATGAGCCGAACGAGAAACTCGGCTCAACCTGCGATGGGCTGAAGGAACTTCGCAGTGCGTTCGATTATTTCCTGCTGTCAGCCAACATTAATGATTGCGAGATGCCTGGCCTTTGCAATTTGTGTGAGGCGGCTGTTCTGGTGCTCACAGCAAATGTCACTCGACGAGAGGCAGCGCTCAAAGCGAAAGAACAATTGCTGCGACAAGGCGTGACCTTATTGGGCACCGTACTTGATCAAAGAACCATGCCGATTCCGGAATCCATCTATCGACGGCTCTGACGGAACATATGGGACACGCTGTCAACATTCTCGATTTTCAGCCTGTGCGGCGGTCGAAACTCACAAGAGCCGCGTTTGCTGCTCCACAGGTTGGCTATTCTGACCTCGCGAGGCTCATCCCCGGCGTCTCTGATTCCGTTCCGCCGGCCTCAACTTCCCGAGCGATACTCAGAACAGTCACGATGGATTTTTTGCCGCGATTCTGCAAGAGGTTCGACGCCAGCATGCTGGTACCCGCGATGTTAGACCTGGTACTCGTCACGCTGGTTTTTTCTTTGCAGGCCTGGATGATGGGATCAAGATCGCTTCATTCGGCTATTCTCTGCATCTTTATCTTGAGCTTCCTCGTTTTTGGGATTGAGGAAGACTTGTATCTTTCGCACAAAACCAGCTTGCCTGAAATCACTGCAGCGTGCCGGGTTATTGCATGGGCAACACTCTTCGCGGGTGTTTTTCTGAGATTGTCGCCAGCGCGTGGTTCGGAAATCACCCTCTGCGCGCTTAGCTTGTGCACACTCGGTGCTTTAGTCACTGCGAGACGATTACGGCGTACCCTTCGTCCCACTGGAGCGCCGTTCCGGAACGTGCTCATTGTAGGCACTGCGGTTAGAGCCGAACGAGTTGCCGACGCTGTTCGTCGCGATCAAAGTTCATGTCGGCTGGTCAAGGGTTACATCACAGAGAACCATTTTCGGAATAGCTATGGGCCCGCAATGTTGAGCAGGGTTGCACGCGAAGAATTCATCGATGAACTGGTCATCGCAAGTTCGGACCCCTCAATTGTGGACGCTGTGGTTCGAGAAGGCTGTAAAAACAAGCTCGACATAAAGATTGCGTCCGATATCTGTGTACCAGTTTCCGGGAATCTCGATTTTGAGAACCTTGGTGGCCTGCCGCTGTTTAAAGTCCGAGATCATCAATGGCCCGATTATCGGCTGGCACTAAAACGCGTCCTCGACTTGGTGCTGGCCAGTTGCGGCCTGATTACGCTTTCGCCGTTGTTACTTGCAGTTGCAGCATTCATCAAATGGGGCTCCACGGGACCTGTTTTCTATCGTGCGCCCCGTACTGGGCGCAAAGGGCGGCGTTTCGTCTGTTACAAGTTTCGCACCATGGTGCCCGATGCCGAGGCGCTCAAGGATGAACTGCGCAGCCGAAATGAACGCGAGGGAGCGTTTTTCAAAATCGGAAATGACCCGCGGATCACTCAGATTGGAAGACTTCTCCGGCGCTACAGCCTGGATGAACTTCCGCAGCTGTGGAACGTGCTGCTCGGCGACATGAGTCTGGTCGGACCGCGCCCTCACCCTGTTGATGACGTCAGCCGCTACGAACTCCAGCATCTGCAAAGACTCGACTTCGTTCCGGGAATGACTGGATTGTGGCAAGTGACGGCACGCCAGGATCCGTCGTTCGAGCGCAATGTCGCATTGGACGTGGAGTACATAAAGAATTGGAATCTTCGACTTGACGTGCGCATTCTCTGCAAGACCGTTTTCGCCGTGCTGGCCGGGAGTGGCGTGTGAGTTCGCCCACGATTGCCATAAATCGCTATGGAAGAAGCGCGACGTCTTTAGCCATTCTTCCGCTCCGGCTTTTTCACATATGGGTGAGTTTGCCTACGGCCATGTTTTTGGTGGCGCTAACCGCCATGCTGTTCCGTCCTCCTGATCTGAAATCGTTTCCCATCGACCGGGTCGCGTTCTTAGTGTTGGTGCTGTTGCTGGCGGTTCGCGCATGTCTTGGTCGCAAATCCCTGCGCACTTATGCCGCAACCTGGCCATTGCTGGGCTTAATGCTGATCGGGCTGCTGGGGGTATTGACCCAGCCCTATGATCCCCAAGCCTGGAGCGTATTTGCGGCAAAGTTGGTGGTTCCATGCGTGTTTTTTCATATTGCAGGATTGGTGTTTTACGACGACCACTCTCTGGGCAAGCTGGAAACTTTTCTTTTGATCGTATTGGCATATCTGACCGCGATCTCTATTTTTTCTATGCTGAATCGCCAGAGCTTGATTGTTCCGCGATTCATTGCCGACGAGGGAATCGGCATCCATGCCGACCGGGCTCGGGGTCCGTTTTTGCAGGCAGTTGCAAATGGTCTTTGCCTGAATCTACTCGGGCTTGTGGCGCTGGATTCCTTTCGTAGAAGGAAGCGCCGCGGAATCTTTGCGGCAACACTCTTTTTTGCCGTACCGCTGGCACTATTGGCGACGAGGACGCGCACCATTTGGATCGCCTCGGTTTTGTCAGTCTTGTGTCTCATGTTTTTCGGGTCCACGCTTAAGTTGCGGCGGATAGCAATGGCATGGTGCCTTCTGGCTATTGTTGGATCAGGGATCATGCTGCTTTACCGCGCCGATCAGGATTCTTTTGCGCAACGCGCGATGGACCGCTCGCCAGTGGATTTCAGGACCGAAATGTACAGCGCGGGCTGGCAAATGTTTGTCGAGAAGCCGCTACTAGGCTGGGGTAACGAGCAACACATCCAGGCGGAAGTTGAGAAGCGGGTCAGCAACTTCCATCCCGAGTACTACGTATTTCACAACACTTTTTTGGAACTCGCTGTGCAACGCGGGGTGCTGGCCCTTGGCTTGTACGTCTGGCTGATGCTCTGCTTGTTTCGCCTTGGAAGAGCAAACGCAAGACCGGACGAGATCAACGGTCCCTTCTCGAGCTCTCATTTTCGCAAGCTCTGGCCGTTGCTGCTGGGAGTTTATCTCCTGAACGCCAGCGCGGTGGTGATGAATTACCAATTTGTAAATGCGGTGCTGTTCACGATTGCTGGAATTCTGGCGGCACAGACTCGCGGCGGGCACCAACTCTTAGTCCAACCGAGCTTAGGCCAATGAACAATATCGCTTACCTCGCCAACAGTTTTCCGGAAGCGGTGGAACCTTACGTGTGGGAAGAAATTCGCGAGCTGCGTATCCGCGGGACAGCCGTGGTGGCGTGCAGCTTTCGACGTCCCAGACAAGTTCCGGCGGACGCTGCCGAGATCGCCCTGGAAACAGCGTACCTGTTTCCTATAAACCCGTGGATCGCACTATACGCCTGTTGGATTTTCTTCTTCCGGCTTGTGTTTATTGCTGAACCTCTCTGGCGAGCGGTCCGCGGGCCCGAGTCGATGCAGCAAAGGTTGCGGACCATAGCGCACACGTGGTTGGGGGCATATTTAGCAGCGGTGCTGTGGAAAAAGCAAATCGCCCATATTCACATTCACCACGGATATTTTTCCTCCTGGGCGGGAATGGTCGCGGCGCGAATACTGGGTGCGACATTCAGCCTGACTCTCCACGGCTCTGATCTTCTGGTTCGTGCGGATTACCTGGATTGCAAACTCAAACACTGTAAATTCTGCATTACAGTTTCAGAGTTCAATCGCAGACACGTTCGCGAACACTATCTCGAAGCGAATTCTCGCAAAGTCCTCGTCCATCGCCTGGGAGTTGATTTGGACTTCTGGGCTCCCGGGCGGAATGCGACGCCCGCTTGTTGCTTCTCGATCGTAAGCGTGGGACGCCTGCACCCCGTTAAAAATCATGAGTTTCTGATTCGTGCGTGCTACGAACTAAAAAATGCCGGATTGAAGTTCCACTGCATGATTGCCGGTGACGGCTATGAGCGCGATCATCTGCACGATCTCATTAATCAAATGTGCCTGCAAAATGAGATCGAATTCTGTGGACACGTCGAGCGCGCCGAATTACGAACTCTGTACAGCCAAGCTGATGTTGTGGTGCTCACCAGCCACAGCGAAGGAATTCCTCTGACGCTGATGGAGGCGATGGCGATGGAGCGAGTAGTTCTGGCGCCGGCGATCACCGCAATACCCGAGTTGATCTCCGACGGACAAACCGGGTTTCTGTATCAGCAACATTCGCTCCCAGACTTCCTGGATAGAGTACTCAGCATCGCCGGCGAGCCGCCGCTCGAAAATCTTCGCCAAGAAGCCAGACGGAATATTCAGCTGCACTTCAATCGTCAGCGGAATCTGCACAGTTGGGCTGAAGACTTCCTTCGTCACCTTGGAGGCACCTCACAAGAACAAGAAAGTTCTCATGCGCATCCTGTACTGCAACAAGTACAACTTCCGGTTCAGCGGGACCGAAGCATATCTGTTTGAGACCATGGAGTTAATGCGGTCGCGGGGCCACGAAGCGGCGCTGTTTTCTATGGCCGATGATCGCGGCCCGGCGACGCCATATGACCGGCACTTTGTTCCGGTCACTGATTTCAAACAGAGCGCTGGCCTCGCGCGGAAAGCCCGACTGGGATTTCACGCGGTCTATTCGATTGAAGCGCGCAAGCGGATTGGGCGGATGATCGACGACTTCCAGCCCGACGTTGCTCACGTAAGAAATATCTATCACCACTTATCGCCTTCGATTTTGTGGGAACTGAAATCGCGCGGCGTGCCTGTGCTTTATCACATCAACGATTTCAAGCTCATCTGTCCGAACTACAATTTGATTTCATCTGCGGGAGATGCCTGCGAACGCTGCAAGGGCGGAAAGTTTTGGAATGTGGTTTCTGCAGGCTGCTATAGCGGCGGATTTGCAGCTTCAACGGTTCTAGCGGCGGAAGCTCATCTGCACAGCTGGGTTTCGACTTATCAAAAATGCGTAGATTTGATTCTGGCGCCAAGCTACTTCGCCAAACAGAAATTAATGGAGAACGGCAAAGGCTGGGCGGACCGAAAAATTGAAGTACTGCCACATTTTCAGAATTGTCCAGCGCAGGTTGTGCCGCACCCCGGGCCCGATGCGCCGATTTTGTATTTCGGACGGCTGTCCGCCGAAAAAGGCGTCGATGACCTGGTACAGGCGATGCAGCGCTTGCCCAATATCCATCTGATAATTGCCGGTGACGGGCCACAACGTCTGCTGCTGGAAGCCCTTGTTAGAAAACTCAGCTTGAGCAACGTCACGTTTGTTGGGCATCTCTCCGGGCCTGCTTTGGATAGCGCCATCGCAGGCTCACAATGCACCGTGTTTCCCTCCCGGGCATATGAAACGATGGGCAAAAGCATTTTGGAGTCCTATGCGCAGGGGCGGGCCGTCGTGGCCTCCGACTTGGGTTCGCGGCGCGAACTGGTCCACCAAAGCCGAACTGGTTTGTTGTACAAAGTCAAAGATATCGGCCAACTTTCTTCCGCGATCGCGTTTTTGAAAGAGAACCCAGATCTGGCGGAAAAAATGGGAGAAGCAGGCCATGAGTTAGTTAAGCGAAAGCACTCGCAACAGCAGCACTTCGAGGAACTCGAAAAAATCTACGAAACACTAGTGAAACGGCAAAATGCTCCCGCTACAAAATCACTCCCCCGAATCGAAAACGGGCCAAGAGAATCTCAGCGACTGAAAATTGCATTCATTGGCGGCAGAGGCGTAATTGGTAAATACAGCGGAATCGAAACCTGTTACGAAGAAACCGGCGCGAGGCTGGCGGAAATGGGTAATGAGGTCACCGCCTATTGCAGAAGTTATTTCACGCCTGAAGCTCGCCAGTACCGGGGCATAAGAATTGTGCGACTGCCGACGATTCGCACCAAGCACCTGGAAACGCTCGTCCACACCT
>JBOGLH010000059.1:0-9570 GCA_050746025.1 Terriglobales bacterium
GGCCAGAAAACGAGATCGAAGGAAATGAACCCAGGTGGTTGGCGCTATTCGGGCAAGTTGCATCATAGCTGACGCACATCAAACATGACCCCGCGTGTAGTGGTAACTGGAATGGGCGCAGTCAGCCCAAATGGAATTGGTAAAGAAGCCTTTTGCCGCGCTGTTCTTGCCGGAAAATCCGGGGTGAAGCGCATCTCACGCTTCGATTCCTCTAACCTCGCTGTACACATCGCTGGTGAAATTCCAGAATTCAACGAGTTAGCCTGGGTTGAGGCGAAAGAGCGAAAACATGTCTCCCGCGTGGTCCCACTTTGCCTGGCTGCTACCACCGAAGCGGTGAACGATGCCGGGTTGGACATGGCCGCGATGTCGGTGGAGGAGAAGCGTGAGATCGGGATCGTGCTCGGCACCGGCGGCGGGGCCCAGGAATTTTCTGAGCAGCAGTACCGGCTGTGGCACAGTGGCAAAGAAAAGCAGGTGAGTTTGTTTTGCGTGCCCAGCGGAACCATGGGCACGATTCCCAGCGAAATCAGCATGCGCTTCGGGTTTCGCGGCTACAGCCATGTGGTGACGGCAGGCTGTACTTCATCAACCGACGCTCTCGGTTATGCATACCAGCACATTCAAGCGGGAGTGCAGCCGGTGTTTATCGCCGGCGGCGTGGATTCACCGATCACGGAAGGAATCGTGAAAGGCTACACCATGCTTCGCGCTCTAACCCAGTCGTGGAATGATGAGCCAGAGCGCGCGTCGCGTCCTTTTTCCGCCGATCGCGACGGCTTCGTTCTTGCCGAGGGTTCCTGGATGTTCGTGCTGGAAGAATATGAGCATGCGAAAGCGCGCGGCGCGCGGATTTACGCGGAAATCACCGGCTATGGCGCCACCTGCGAGGCTTACCATCGGGTTCGCATGAGCGATTCTCCCGAAGAACCGGCGCGCGCCATCGAGCTTGCTCTTGACGAAGCCGGCATCGGAGCGGCAGATATTCAGTATGTCAGCCTGCATGGCACCTCCACGGAAATGAATGACCGCGTGGAAACCAGCGCACTGAAACTGGCGCTCGGCGAACATGCTCACAAGATTCCCATGTCCGGATTGAAGTCGCAGATCGGTCACGCGCAAGGTGCGTGCGGGGCCGCCAGCGTTGCTTCTACGCTGATCGCCATGGAACACGGGCGGGTGCCCCCAACTATCAACCTTGAGAATCCCGATCCGAATTGCGACCTGGATTACGTGCAGGATATTGGACGCAAGGCGTCGATCGAACACGCGATATGCAACTGCGTCGGCTTCGGATCAAAAAATTCGGCGCTGGTGCTGAAGAAAACTGCGTAAAATTCTGCTGCAGCATCCATTTTGTCTGCCTGAAATCAGTGAGCGGCTCCTCAATTCTGAAATTATTACTGTTCGCGCTGGCGTCCGTGCTGGCTTGCGCGCAACTCGAAACTGCGCCCTATTTACTGCGCATGGAGCACACCAGTCTTGAATCCCACGACTGCGTGTTGTTGCGGAAAACAGGCTTCTTTCATCTCGAATCTGACAACGGTGAATCGATCAAAGTCTTCGAGGGAACCCTGACCGCGGGTACGCTTCGCCAAATTCAGAGCGAGCTGCAGGAACGCGGCCTTCAGGCATTGTCACAAGAAAAAATCGAAGAGCCGCTGATTCGTAGGTCCGAATTCCTGCGACTCGAAGTGTCCCGGAACCATCACTGGCAGGAACTTATTTTTCGGAGCGCCGAAAGCCAGGAACCTTATCGCCGATCGTTGCAGCCGCTGCTTCGATGGCTGGATGATCTGCATAAGGTGCCGCACAAACAGTTGTCGGAAGATGCGGGAAAAAATAATTGTCTGCCGCCCAGCAAAATTGCGCTGAAGAAACGAAGCGAAGAAGCGCCGTCCGAATCCGCACCCATCGGCAAAAATTCGGCGCCGGTGGATTCCTCCAAGCCTAAAGACGCGAAGCCTGAGCCTGTGCCGACGCTATTGCAACTCGGTTCCCTAAGCGTGAAAGCCCACGTCGTGCGACAAGCCTGCGTTCTTATAGTCGCAAATGGCTTTTATCGAGCCGAGGAGGAGGACCAAAAAGAGGGAAGCAAGAGAGTGGAAACGAAAATTACCGGTGGAAAGCTCGCCCCAGAAGAAATTTCACAATTGCAGCAACTCCTCAACGACCCTGCAATCGCAGGAATTCATCATCGGAAAACTTCGCACATGACGCTGCCTATGTCCGGCGAAATGATGAATCTGCAAATCTACAGAACATCAAGCGTGCAGGACGTGGTTCTTTCCAGCACGTTCAACCGGCGTGACATTCCGTTTTTCTATTCGGGCGACGGCGACATCAGCAGCGCTCAGCCACTTCTGAAATTTATGATTGAACATGTGTGGACCGCCGGATCGGGCAGGCTAGATCCGAGTTTGCGGAACGATTGCCAGAGCGCCCCTTGAGTGAGGACTAGACAATTTTTGCGACCAGATCATAATCGTGGGTCTCCGTAACCTGGCAGCGATAAAATTCGCCGGACACCGGAACCATGCCTTCAGGAACGTCAGAGATGTAAAGCTTGCCATCGATCTCGGGAGCGTGCATAGCGCTGCGGGCTTCGAGCAGCAGATCGCTCTCTTCGGACGGGCCTTCGAGGACAACATCGAATTCCTGGCCTCGCAAATGTTTCTTTCTTCGCCGGCTGATCTGCTTTTGGATTTGCATCAGGTGCTTACGGCGGCTTTCAATTTCCCGCGGCGAAACCTTTTCATCGAGTGAGAATGCTGCAGCACCTTCCTGGTCAGAATAGGAAAAAGTTCCCATCCAGTCGAACTCGGCTTCTTTCACAAAACTGCACAAGTCCTCGAAATCCTTTTCGCTTTCGCCGGGAAATCCTACGATGAATGAGGTTCGCAGAGTTACTCGGGGAATGGTGTTACGCATCTTTTCGATGGTTCGCAGAAAAATGTCTGCGTTACCGCCGCGTTTCATTCGCTTCAGTACTGCCGCCGACGCGTGCTGCAGCGGCACATCTACGTATGAGCAGATTTTTTCATGACCGGCGACGGTATCCAGCAGGCGCTGGGTGATCTTGTTGGGATAAGCGTACAAAAAGCGCACCCAGCGCAGGTCATCGATGGCCGCGAACTTCTCCAGCAACAACGCGAGCCCGTCTTTGAGTCCGAAATCTTCTCCGTAGCAGGTCGTGTCCTGGCCGATGAGGGTGATCTCGCGCACACCACTGCGAGCGAGTCGTTCGGCCTCCGCAATCACGGATTCAAATCGACGCGACCGGAATTTCCCCCGCAATTGCGGAATAATGCAAAAGCCGCAGGGATGGTCGCAGCCCTCGGCAATCTTTATGTAAGCAGAATATTTGGGCGTTGCCAGCACTCGCGGAGTGGCTTCGTCATACAGGTAGTTGGGCAGATCGGCGATGGCGCCGTCCCAATTCTCGCGAGAGAATCTTCCGCTAGCAGCGCGCGCATCGCCTTCCGGCCGCGAAGTAAGAATCCGAAACGGCGAATCATCCGCTTTTGACGGGACGGGGGCCGTGATCCCCGCCGCAGCCAGAATGCTTTCCAACTCACCGGTACCAACCACGGCGTCCACTTCCGGTATGTTTTTGCGAATGTCGTCTCGAAACCGCTCAACCAGACATCCGGCCACAACCAGTTTGCGCGCTTTACCTGACTTGAGCTGAGCCATTTCGAGAATCGTGTTGACAGACTCTTGTTGTGCGCTCTCAATGAACGAGCATGTGTTCACCACGATGACTTCGGCGTCTTCCGCAGAAGAGACCAGTTCTGCACCGGCCTGCGCCAGCATGCCCATCATGACCTCGCTATCGACGAGGTTCTTTGGGCAGCCCAGGCTTACAAATCCAACTTTGGTCGCGGGAGATTTAGGCGCTTCGGGGCTGGCTACAGATGACGACTTTGATGACATGCAATCTTTATATTTTAGCATTTTGATAACCATTTCGATGTGTGGGCGGTCCGTCGGTGACGAGTCAACTGCAATGCGGGACAAGTGCCCCCATGATTGGCTTTAGTCCTGGCCAATTTTAATGGCCTGGATTGGCGGCATCGATTGGGCAACTCATAGCAGCTAAAAAGGTTGACAGTCGCAAATCGGCAGTGATAAAAGTGCCACACTGCCTCAGGAGTTAATCTGTGCCGGAGCCGACGCGCCACCTTCGCGCTCCGAGACGAACAAGCGTTGCTGCCCGACGCTAAAAACTGCAGTCATTGAAGGAACCCTATGCGCAGCCTGCGAAGTGTTGCTCTTCTCCCCCTGATCCTTGCGGCGTCCATGTCCTGGAGCCAAACCGGCACGTCAACCATCCGCGGAACCATCACGGATCCGAGTGGACGAGTTATTTCGGATGCAACCGTTACCCTGACGAATACGCAAACGAATGCGGTAAGGACAACGAAGTCTACTGACTCGGGCAGCTACGGCTTCGATCTGATTACGCCAGCGACTTATCGTTTGGAAGTCGACGCTCAAGGGTTCAAGAAGAAGGTTGTGGACAATGTCAAGGCACTGATTGGCAAGCCGACGGAGAATAATGTTGTTCTCGAAGTCGGCACCGTTGCAGAAACGGTCGAGGTGAATGCATCAGCGCAAGAGGCGCTGATCAACACTGAAGACGCTACCCTGGGAAATAACTTCAGTTCGCTCCAGATTACACAATTGCCTCTCGAAGCGCGGAATCTAGTTGATCTGCTGAGCCTACAGCCGGGCTCAACGCGTGAAGGTTATGTGACGGGAGCACGAGCTGATCAATCAAACGTCACACTGGACGGCGTCGACGTCAACAACGCCCAGACTGGCAACATTGCTATACCACAGTCGAACAATTCCTTGCAGATTGGACAATTGGATACAGACCGCGGAAATATCACTAGCGGTCCAGTGCTTCGGTTGAATTCGGAGGCCATCGAAGAGTTCCGCGTCACTACTGCGAATGGAAATGCTAACCAGGGCAGATCGTCCGGCTCTCAGGTAAACCTCGTGACCAAATCTGGCACCAATAATTGGCACGGAGCGGCATCGGAATTTTACCGTTCGACTGGATTCACCGCGAACAATTGGTTCAACAATCATGCCACGCCCGAAGTTCCCCGAACTGCGCTAATCCGGAACACATTCGAAGGCGCAATTGATGGGCCGATTATCAAGAACAAGGCTTTCTTTTTCTACGATTACGCTGGACGACACGATCAAAGCGCACAAAGTGTGGTACAGATAGTTCCCCTTGCGTCTCTAGGGCAAGGAATCATCAAATATAACTACTGCACGGATAGCAGTTGCAATGCTACTGCGGTTGGATCCCTGAACCTTGCTCAAAACCAACAGGCGTATTCTCAGCCCGGGATCAATCCGGCGGCTCTAACTGCCCTCGCCGACGCTGCAGCCAAGTACCCGGCAAATGACAACACAACCGGGGACGGACTTAACACTGGTGGATTCCGTTTCGACGCCCCTACTCCAACCAGATTGAACTCCCATGTTGCAAAATTAGACTTCAATCTGACCAGTCATCAGAACGCATTTTTGCGTGCCAACGTAATCTATGATCATCAAATTTTGGCACAATGGCTCCCGGGTGCGCCGCCTCAGGCAGTGTGGAACCACCCTTGGGGGATAGCAGCCGGTCACACTTGGACCATCGGTTCGAACTGGGTGAACAACTTCCGGTATGGTCTAACCAGGCAAGCTTTCACCCAGCAAGGAGATAGCTCGGGCAATGACATTGATTTCCGGTTTGTTTTTGCGCCGACCAGCGAGACTCATACCCTCAGCCGCGTGACCCCCGTTCACAACTTTACGGATGACGTTTCCTGGATTCACGGAAATCACACTATCCAGTTCGGGGCAAATATACGGGCTATTAGCAATACGCGCATCAGCTTTCAAAATGCGTTTGACTTCGCAGAAACTAACCCTTCTTTTTACTTAGGGGCTGGTAACCACGTTTCGGACCAATTCCAAGCGTACTTGACCGCGAATAGCCTGCCGGGCTCGACAGCGAGTGGTCAGCAATTGAATTCGGTAGCTGAGGTGCAGAATGCCGCGACTGCGATCATCGGCCGGTTTTCTGAGTTTGTGACTGATTACACCTTCGGGAAGAACGGCGCATTGCTGCCGGCCGGAGCCCCCGCAACGAGAGATTTTGCTACCCAGGCTTACGACGAGTATGTGCAGGACACATGGAAGGTGCACCCTAACCTCACCGTGACCCTGGGCCTACGCTACAGCTTGGAGCGACCAGTTTACGAAACAAATGGCTATCAAGTGCAGCCCACGATTCCGCTGGGAACCTATTTCCAGGATCGATTGGCGGCTGCCGCGCAGGGACAGAACTTCGTGACGCCCATTGTGATCAATCGGGGTGGCCCGGCTAACAATGGCAAACCGCTTTATAACTGGGACAAAAACAACTTCCAGCCTCGACTCGCCGTGGCCTGGACGCCGGATAACGGCAAGACCTCGGTCCGTGGGGGAGTCGCATTAACCAACGACTACTACGGTCAGGCGCTTGCAGTCGACTGGGACCTCAATAACACACTCGGATTTACCTCAAACTTCACGACCCCCGCCAATAGTTTTGACACCACGACCGCACAAGGTAAGCCGTTGGCACCGCAGTTCACTGGTTTCAACCAGGACATTAGGGCTTTGCTGCCGGGCGTTAACCAGCAACTACCCCAAAATCTGGCCTTCCCGCTCTCCCAGCCCGTGGACAATGGCGAACGAATTGAACAATCAGTCGACGCAAATCTGCACGCTCCAACCGAATATGTTTGGAATCTCACGCTGGAAAGGGAATTGCGCGCGGGCATCGTAGTGTCTGCTTCGTATGTCGGAAGGTCGGCTCGAAGCCTACTGGCACGCCGCGATGTGACCGCTTTCAACAATCTGAAAGATCCAAAAACCGGTGTGGATTGGTACACAGCCGGCACGGCCCTCGAGAAATTACGTCAGAAGGGGACCGATATCAGTCAAATCCCGGCCCTCCTTCCCGCGAAGGTGAACCAGTATTTTGACGACATGTTCCCCGCCAATTTGGTTGGTGCTGTAAATGACTTTGAGGGACCATTGTGCGACCCAGCATCGACAAATGCTCAGGCATTTTACTGCTATCCGTTCACCGGCTTTTTCTCCGGTAACGATTGGACGGATACCCAGGCAGAAATGGATCTGGCATTGGCCAACGACCTCTTCCCCACCAGGTTTATGCAGCCTCAATACGGGGCTCTCTCGACCTGGAGCACTGTCGGAAACTCGAACTACAACGCATTCACCTTCACATATCGCCAGCGTCTGAGCAGTCTGTTGCTCGACGTCAATTACACCTATGCACATTCAATGGACGATGCTTCCGGACTTCAGGGCGAGACCGGATTTGGCAACAACGTCGGAAATGGAGCGTTTATTGTGAACCCCATTCGGCAAGGCCAGAGTTATGCGAACTCTGATTTTGATATTAGGCATAGCGTCAATGCCGACGCGGTATGGCAACTTCCGTTCGGAAAGGGGCATGCGCTGCTCAGTTCAGGGGGGCGAGCCGTAGATGCCATTCTCGGCGGCTGGCAACTATCTGGGATCTTCCGTTGGAATACAGGATTGCCAACTCAACCTTCGCCGTTTGACGATGCGCGTTGGGCGACGAACTGGGACGTGCAAGCAAACGTCGTTCCACTCACCCCCATCCATTCCTGCCCGAATCGCCCCACGAACGGCCAGCCAAAGCTTTTCGGAGGCTGCAACCTGACGGCAATTTACCAGAACTTCCGCAATCCATATCCGGGAGAAACGGGCGGTCGCAACTATTTGCGAATGCCGGGTTACGTTGACCTTGATCTCGGCTTCGGTAAATCATGGAAGATGCCGTATAACGAAAATCATCAACTCCAACTGCGCTGGGATGTTTTCAATGTGACCAATACTCAGCATTTCGGGGCAGTCGACAGCAGCAGAACCGGTATGGGAGTAGGGTTGGATCCGAAGCTCAGCCAACTGACGCCGCCCGGCGACTGGTCGAATTTCACTCAGATCCAAGGCCAGCCTCGGATCATGCAGATCGGAGCGCGGTACTCGTTCTAGATCGTGGACTGAAAAAACTTAAAGGCTGGGCCATATGCCCAGCCTTTTTCTTGAAACAGCCGACGTAGTCGGTGTACTACTCCGCCCCACCCGTCCCGTACTTCTGCAGCCACTTCAATTCTTCCCGCACCTTGATTTTCCCGTGCCAGGGGTTCTTGCTTAGCGAGTGGCCCTCGCCGGGGAAGATCAGCAGTGCGTTGGGAATGCCGAGCGAATAGAGTGCGTGTTCTAACAGGTAGTCTTCCAGCACGGCGACGCGGATATCGTCGGCGCCGCCGACCATGTGCGTTGGCGTGCGGACTTTGTTGATCTGGAAGATAGCGGCTTCGTCGTGATAGCGTTGCGGGGCCTCCCAAGGGCGTCCGCCGAGAAAGTAAGCGTCGTCGAAGGTGGTGTCGTCATTGCCCCAGTTGCCGACGTGCTCAACCGCGCCTGCGCCGGTTACAGCGGCCTTCCAGCGCGTGCTCTGGGTGATCAGCCAGTTGGTCATGTACCCGCCGTAACTGTAGCCGCCGATGGTCAGCTGGTTGGGATCGGCGATGCCATTTTTTACTAGAGCATCCACGCCTTCCAGAATGTCCTTGCCCGGACGTGAAACGATCACCGGAACAATTTGCTGGAGAAATTTGTCTCCATACCCGGAAGACCCACGGTAGTTAGGCTCGAATACCAGCCAGCCATTTGTGGCCGCGAGTATTCCCCACTGATACCAGTCGGCTTCGAAGTGATTGCCGTCAGCATCGGCGGGGCCTCCGTGAATGAACGTGAACATGGGAAGATTCTTGGCCTCAAACTTTCCCGGGGGATAGATGAGCATGCCTTCGACGCTGGTGCCGTCGTCCGCCTTCCAGCGATAGGGTTTCCCCTGCGGCAGCTCGCGCTCGGTGAAGAGCTTATTGAAAGACGTAATTGGCCGGGCTTGACTTATGTCGGCAGGGCTGTCGGCGAGATAGACTTCCTCTGGCTTATCCAGTGACGAATACAGAAATGCGACGTGTGACGCATGAGGACTCGTGGACATCGACGCGTAAGTGCCCTTCCAGTTGCTGATCTGATGGAATGACTGCTCGGGTTTGGAGGTAGAGTACATCTGCACCTCGGTCCCAAGCCGCGCCGATTCGAGGACATTGTCGTTGGTCACAGCATAATGGTCGACCGGGCCGCCAAAATCTTTTCCCCATTGCTCGACCTTGCCATTCCCACTATCGACCCAATAAAGGTGCGGCTGCAGGTCGCGATAGGGGCCTGTGACATCGCCGACGTCGATGGTGAAGAACATGTGACGACTGTCATTTGCCCAATTGAGATCGTGCTCTACGGCCTGGTTGTGGGTGAGGCGGCGGGGTTGGGCGAATGCGTTTGCTGGGTTGTCTGCATTGGCGGCCGAGGGCGCCGGCCCCACATCTGACAGATCGACTACGTAGATTTCGTAGTCATCGAATTTTTCCTCACGCTTATTTATGGGAT
>JBOGLH010000060.1:0-13917 GCA_050746025.1 Terriglobales bacterium
CCGGTGGAGAGCACGACGTGTTTGGCCTGGATGGATTTCTGCTCGCCGCCTTCGATGGCGACGGTGTGAATGCCGCCGCTGGCCGCGCCGGTAAGCTTGCCGTAGCCGCGGACCACGTCAACCTTGTTCTTGCGCATGAGGAACTGCAGGCCCTTGGCGTGCTTGTCGACGATTTTGGTCTTGCGATCCTGCACCGCGCCCCAGTTCAGCTTGCGCGCGGTGACGCCCTCAATTCCAAATTCCTTGGCGTCTTTCAGGTGGTCCCAGATCTCGGCGTTGAATAGCAGCGCCTTAGTCGGAATGCAGCCCACATGCAGGCAGGTGCCGCCTAGATACGGATCTTTCTCGATGATGGTGGTCTTCAGGCCGTATTGTCCAGCGCGGATGGCGGCCGTATATCCAGCCGGTCCGCTGCCAACGACGGCTACGTCATAGATTGTGTCAGGCAAAATCGTGCTCCTCTGTCGCGCTCTCTAATCAGAATGGATGAGTCCGGGCAAACGAACGATTCTAGCAGGGGATACTCTGTGGCGTTCCTCTGGGAGCCTCTGTGTTCTCTGTGGTGAAGGACACTGCCAAAAACCAAAGCAAACGCAAAAGCTAACCACAGAGTTGCACAGAGTCCGACCACAGAGTTCCACAGAAAAAGCCAAAAAAACAGCGCGGCGAAATTGCCTGGTAATTTGTGCTGAATACACCCCGAAAACCGGCCCTGCGCAGCCGCGGACTCCTCCGTGGCGTTCCTCTGTGTAACACTGTGTTCTCTGTGGTAAAAGACGCTGCCAAAACCAAGGCAAACGCAAAAGCAACCACAGAGTTGCGTAAAGACCGCCCACAGAGTGGCACAGAGAAAAGACGAAAAGCAAAAGCTTTGAACCACAGGGTTCGCAGAGTTGAAGCCAAGCTCGCCGAGAAACGCCAACTGCAGGCTCGTGCGGAAAAACGGAGTCTCACGCCACAGGCATCAACTGGGAACCGGCAAATCCCACCAGGGAACCAATCTATGTCGATATCCGCATAATTTACTGCATCGAATCAACCATCAGGAGGGTGACCTATGCACCTCTTGGCATTTTTCTTTCCGCTGTTTTTTGGCTTTCCGATCATTCTGTATTTCCTGCCGGCCATCATCGGCTTCGCGCGCAGCAAACGGGATGCGGTCTCCATCCTCGTCTTGAACTTCCTGCTCGGCTGGACGGCAATTGGGTGGGTCATCGCGCTGGTCTGGGCGCTGAAGCAGGATGCGCCTGCAGTGATTCGGTGATCCGCTCAAAACGAACGCTTAGCCCAGCAGCCTCGCCGCATCCTTCGCGAAGTAGGTCAGAATAATTCCTGCTCCCGCGCGGCGAATGGAAGTCAGCGATTCCAGTATCACACGGTTCCGATCAATCCAATTATTTCGTGCGGCAGCTTCTATCATGGCGTATTCGCCGGAAACCTGATAAGCCGCAATCGGAACATCAAAGCGTTCGCGGGCGGCGGCGATCACATCCAGATATGGCATGGCGGGTTTCACCATTATCATGTCCGCGCCTTCTTCAATGTCGAGCTCGATCTCGCGCATGGCTTCCCGAAGATTAGCTCCATCCATCTGATAAGAACGCCGGTCGCCAAACTGCGGCGCGGAATCGGCGGCCTCGCGGAATGGGCCATAAAAAGCCGACGAGAATTTTGCCGCATAGGAAAGGATCGGCGTGTTCTCGAATCGAGATTCTTCGAGCGCCTTACGGATTGCGGCGACGCGGCCGTCCATCATGTCCGAAGGGGCGATGATGTCCACTCCGGCTCGAGCTAGCGAAACCGAGGTTTTTGCCAGCAAGTCGAGGGTCGCGTCGTTAACAATCTCGTACTCCGGCTGCTGCGCCAGCTTTGCGGAGGCGCCATCGGTAGTTTTAACTACGCCGCCAGCTTTCACTGCAACCACATTCGCGGCTGCGCCTACTGAACGCGGCCCGTGAGAAGAACTCACCACTCCGCAATGCCCATGCGACATGTATTCGCAGAGGCAAACGTCGGCGACGACAACCATATCCGGAACTTCGGACTTGATTGCCCGTGCCGCCCGCTGCACGATTCCGTTTTCGTCCCAGGCACCGGTGGCAACCTCATCTTTTTTTTCGGGCAAGCCGAATAAAATCAGCGCCGGAATTCCGAGCGAGTGCGCTTCTCGTGCCTCTTTTACAGTTTCATCTACAGACAGATTGAACACGCCAGGCATGGAGCGCACTTCTTTACGAACGCCCTCTCCCGGACAGACGAACAGGGGATAAACGAAGTTCTCAGCCGTGAGCCGAGTCTCTCGCACCATCGAGCGCAGTGCTCCGGTACGCCGCAGCCGGCGAAGTCGTGTAGCCGGGAAAGCCATAGGCAAATTCTAGCAGGAGCAGAAGTCCCGCTCTTGTCAGGCTGAGACGGCTTGGGACCTGGCAGGAGCCGGCCGCGAACGCCATAGCTCCTGCACCTGCAGAACAATGTCCGCTGATAGCAAAGAAAACGCGAGGCAAGACCAGACGATCGTCTCTGTAGCGGCTATGCCGAGGTTTTCCCAGCCGGTGACACCCTGCACCACTCTGACCTCCAGGAATACCAGAGCGACTGCAAAGCTACGGGTCATCCATTGACGGTGTTGTTGAACTCTTCCGTTCAAGATAAACGCGAATGCAATACCGGTAGTCGCCATCAACAAAATGGCATCGACGAGTCCTGCGATGCTAAAGGAGCGCGGGGCACCCATTCGTTCCTGAAAGAATTGAATGTACGCGCCCAGCGGAGCAAGAATGAGCGCGCTTGCAACGTAGATTCGCCCTGCGACACGATGAAATTTTGTGAAGCGCTGCCGAAGGCGATCTGAGAATTGCAATGGTCCAAGCAAAAGTGCGCACGCCCCGGCGATTCCGTGCGGCAACAACCACCACCGGAACGGGTGATAGTGCTGCCAAATCGGATCCTCAGGATGAATGAGAAAGCTTTCGTTGTGGCGAAGCACGTACGCCATCATCAAGCCTATCAATGCAAACAGAACATACTTGGGGCGCATGGACAGTTTTCTTGGCCTTTGCACAGGCATAGTTGCGGTCGCCATCGATGGCACCTCATTGAATGGATTTTCGGGCGAAAGCTTTCGGACGTGAAACTCGGGCAATAACAGGGCGGGGCAAGCTGCCGTTTTACAGCGCCGATTACAGTAACATGGAATTGTGCTCCTGTTAATGGCAAATTCGAGCGCGGCGGTATTGGAGTTCGGTTCCTTGCGCGAACTTGTGCGCGGATATTCTGTCTCTGATCTGGGCCGGGCGCGAGTTTCGGTCTTGCTGCCGTCGGTGAATGTGCCATGGATAGAGAAGCAGCACCGGCTCACCAGCGATATCCGTGAGTTCCGGCGAGTTGGGGGAAGATTCGAGTTTGCCGGCCTGATTGACGTTTCCAAGCTGCTGGATAAAGCGCGCATCGCGGGCGCTTTGCTCGAAGCATTAGAGATTCGAGATGTACTTGCGATCGTGGAGCGGGCCGCAGAATGGCGCGCCATCGCGAACAATCCTCCTCAAGGGATGAAGGTCGACTGGACAGCAGTGCGCGACCTTTCTTCCGGCGTCGCCGATTTCGCCGATCTACTTCGCAGCTTACGAAACAAAATTCTTCCCGATGGCACGCTCGACGACAAAGCTTCGCCGCAGCTGGCAGGCATTCGCCGTGAAATCGAAAAGCAAAGACGCGCCATACAACAGTCGCTGCAGAGTTATTTGCGGCGGCTGAGCGAGGGCGGAGCCGCGCAAGACGAGGTGGTCACAGTTCGCGGCGAGCGTTTCGTAATTCCAGTGAAAGCCGAACACAAGCGGCGTGTGCAAGGCGTAGTGCACGGTGCGAGTTCCAGCGGACAAACGGTTTTTGTCGAGCCGCTGGAAACCATCGAGCAGAATAACGAGTTAGTGCGGCTTTTGGAAGACGAGTTGGCGGAAGTTCATCGCATTCTGCTGGAGATGACGTCAAAGATTGGCGAGCGCGCGACCGAGATTTCCTCCGCACTCGATATCTTGGCAGAACTCGAACTGCAGTTTGCGAAAGCGAGATTCGCGGAAGATTACGACTGCGTCGCGCCGGTGATCAATGCCGACGGTGCCCCATCCTTGTCTCTCCCGGTTTTGCAAAGGCACGGTGGGGGTGTTGACGTCGCGCGCGGCTCTCGATTTCTTATCCTTCACGATGCGCGTCATCCACTTCTCGAGCGTAATTTAAAGACAAAAGCGACTGCATCGGACAAGAATGTCCGACCCACACGGACGGTGGTCCCGACAACAATAGAACTCGAAGGCAACAGTCGCGAGCTCATCATTACTGGACCGAATACCGGCGGGAAGACGGTTGCGCTCAAAACTGTCGGGCTGTTGGTCCTGATGGCGCAATCGGGAATTCCCGTCCCGGCGAGCCGCATGGATATGCCGATCTTCGACGCAGTGCTGGCGGACATCGGCGACTATCAGTCCATCGAACAGAATCTCTCAACGTTTTCTGCTCATGTTACTAATATCGACCGGCTATCACGCACTGCGACGGCGCGTTCACTTGTATTGCTTGACGAATTGGGCTCGGCGACGGATCCGGAAGAAGGCGCTGCTCTCGCGGTTGCCATCGCCGAACATTTCCTGAAAGTCGGCTGCTTGACCATCATCTCTACCCATCACACTTCGCTGAAAGTCTTTGCTGCAAATTCTTCAGGAGTGGTGAACGGTTCAGTCGGCTTCGACGAAGCCACGCTGCAACCGACGTATGAACTCAAGCTGGGAGTTCCGGGGGCATCGGCAGGAATTAACATCGCGCAGCGCTTGGGGTTAAATCCGGCGATCATTCAATCGGCTCGCTCGCGTCTCGGCTCACAGGCGCGCGATGTCGGGCAATTTCTGGATCGCCTGCATGCGGACTTACGCGAGGCGGGGGCGGAACGCCTTCGTTTGAGAGCTAAAGAAGACGAACTGAAGCGCGAGCAGGCGCGTTTGGCCTCTGAAGGTAAACGCGAGCAGCAGGAGAAAACGCGGGAACTGGAGAAGAAGCTGGAAACGCTGTTGCGTGATTTTGAATATCACGCGCGCGAAACCGTGAATGCAATTCAGGACAAGGCGGCGGCGCAGAAAGTATCGAAGGATGCCGAACGGCGGATCGCGAGGTTGCGGCGAGATTTTCGAGAGCAGTTTGATTCCTCAGTTGTGGCGCATGTCAGCGGCGCAGACCGTGATGATCCGAACGCGCAACCGAGTTTGGTGCAGAATGTTTCAGAAGGCGACTTCGTAAAGCTGAAATCGATGGGGCGCAATGCGAGGGTAACGCGCCAGCTCGACGACCAGCATTTTGAAGTCGAGGTCGGATCGATGAAGATGCGCATCGCACGCGAGGACATTGCCGCGGTGGTGAGCCGGGCAGCAGCGAACCCGCTTGCTGCGGCGCGGGCAAAAGGCGTTTCAGTGGCGCTGGAAAGTGAGCGCGAAAGTGTACCGTCGGAGATCAACGTCATCGGACACACTGTTGACGATGCCACGCGAGAGGTAGAGAAATTCGTGGATCGCGCGTTTCTGGCGGGATTGCCGCGAGTGAGAATCGTCCACGGCAGCGGCATGGGAATTCTGCGCAAAGCGCTGCGGCAATATTTGCAGAAACATCCGCATGTGGAATCGGTCGCCGAGCCTCCGCAGCAGGAAGGTGGAGGCGGCGCGACGGTGGCGGAGTTGAGAGTGTGATGTGGGGCGGGCGCCATTGCCCGCCTGGTAATAGGTACATGGATAACCTAAGCATTCATCCTGCAACCCGCGACGATATCCCCGCGCTACTCTCATTGATTCGCGGCCTCGCCGAGTACGAGAAGAAGCCGCACGCAGTTGTGGCAACCGAACAGGATTTGCTGCGCGACGCGTTCGGGCCGCATCCGAAATTTCGGGCGCTGATCGCGGACTGGAAGGGCGAGCCGGCTGGGTACGCCTCGTTCTTTTATTTCTATTCAACTTATCAGGGGCGGTCGGCACTGTTTCTCGAAGACCTGTTTGTGCTCGACCAATTCCGCGGGAACGGAATTGGAATGGGGTTGCTATCCGCCGTTGCGAAACTCGCGATCGACGAAGGCTGCTTCGGCTTACGCTGGGAAGTGCTCGACTGGAATCATCCGGCGATAGAGTTTTACCAAAAGCTGGGTGCGAATTTCCTGAATGAACGCAAAGTTGTGGCCTTCGACGAGAGAGCAATGCGAAGAGTGGCTGCGCAATCCAAAAGCTTTTAACCTCAGAAAACTCAGAGCCTCCGCGGAGGACTGAGGTCAGACGAACATGAATCGGATCAGAATCATCGGCGCCGGGCTCGCAGGATCGGAAGCGGCGTGGCAGTGTGCACGGCGTGGAGTGCCAGTCGATTTATACGAAATGCGGCCGGCGCAATTGACTCCGGCCCACCAAACGGCGGACTTTGCCGAACTCGTCTGCTCCAATTCTCTGAAATCGGAGTCAGAGAACACGGCGCCGTGGTTACTCAAAGAAGAGATGCGTCGGGCGGGATCTCGGCTGATCGAGATTGCAAAAGAGTGCGCCGTCCCAGCCGGTCACGCCCTAGCGGTTGATCGTGCGCAATTTTCCGCAACAGTAACTGAAGTGATTTCGCGCGAACCGTTGATTCAAGCTCGCCGCGAGGAAGTCGTTGAAATCGACGAAGCCCAACCCACGATTGTGGCCAGCGGACCGCTGACATCAGACAGGCTGGCGGCTGACATGGCGAGGCTCTGCACGCAGACTTCGCGGGCGGGGGCGTCCGCGCCGCAGGGTTCGCCTCACAGTCTTTATTTTTACGACTCCATCAGCCCGATTGTAGAAGCCGATTCTATTGACATGTCGAAGGTGTACCTGGCCGCGCGATATGACAAAGGCACGGCCGACTACATCAACTGCCCGATGTCGAAAGAAGAGTACGATCGTTTTTATGATGCGCTGGTTGCGGCCGAATCTGTCGAAGCGAAAGAGTGGGAGAAGCTCAATTATTTCGAGAGCTGCCTTCCGATCGAGGAGATCGCCCGCCGCGGCCGGGATACTTTGCGTTTCGGGCCGATGAAGCCGGTCGGGCTAAGAGATCCACGCACCGGCAAGCCTCCGTACGCAGTGGTGCAACTGCGACAAGAAAACCTCCGCGCAGATTCGTACAACCTGGTCGGGTTTCAGAATCATTTGAAATTTGGCGAGCAGGCGCAGGTAATGCGATTGATTCCCGGACTCGAGAATGCGCGATTTTCGCGCTTCGGGCAGATTCATCGCAACACTTACATCAATTCGCCGGCGCTGCTTACCCCGACGTTGCAGATGAAGGAATATCCTACAGTTCTTTTTGCGGGGCAAATTTGCGGGGTTGAAGGCTACGTGGAATCTATCGCAACAGGAATGCTGGCGGGGATCTTCGTTTCACGAATAGCAGCGGAAGAAACTCCCGTCCCGCCACCGCGCGCAACCGCTTTGGGATCACTCGTCCACTACATCACTCATGCGGATCCGAAGAAATTTCAGCCGGCAAACATCACATTTGACCTTCTGCCGCCGCTGGAGAAAAAGATTCGCGACCGGCAGCAGAGACGCAAAATGCAATGCGGGTTGGCCCTGGCAGAATTGGATAACTGGCTAAGGGATGCCGCCAGAATGGCGAATGCGCCAGCCGGGCTTGCCTCATGACCTACCTAGGGATTGCAGTTTCGGCGAACTAATCCTCGCCAGGATTCGTATTACTCCTCAGTACGCCTCGCCGGCTTACTTTCCGCCGCTGCAAGCGTCCAAATCCATTGAGCCATGGTCCTGCGCGATCTCATCTCCGACGTCTTTCGCACTTTGTGGTCGCATAAGCTGCGCACCTTTCTGACCATGTTTGGAATCGCATGGGGAATTGTGTCGATCGTGCTGATGGTTGCGGCTGGTGAGGGACTGCGAAAAGGTCAGGCAGAACAGACTAAGACGCTCGGCAAGGACATCATGATCGTTTTTCACGGCCGTACCAGCTTGCAGGCCGGAGGAACGCGCGCCGGCCAGATCGTGCGCTGGGAAGATGCCGACGTGCAGGCGGTGCAATCGCAGGCGCCGGATTGCCAGTATGCGATCCCTGAACTGGAGCAGGAGGACGTTCGCACCCACAGCAATTACAACAATGCCTCGTTTCTGGTGACGGGATCTTATCCAGAGTTCGGCGACATTCGTAGCCTCAATGTCGGCTCGGGGCGCTTCTACAATTGGGACGACGAAACCGCCGCGCGCCGCGTGGCTTTTCTGGGTACCGATGCGGCCAAGCAACTTTTTCCCGAAGGCCGCAATCCGCTGGGCGAGAATGTTTATTTGAACGATATGCCCTTCCTCGTGATCGGCGTAATGGCCAAGAAAAAGCAGGATTCCAGTTATGACGGCTGGGACGTAAATAAAGTGTTCGTTCCGTTCTCGGCGATGAAGCGGGATTTTCCTGATAAGCCTCCTGCGACCGCGCGCACCTTCGACATGTTGTTGGTTACGCCGAAGTCGGTCGAGCACCATGAGGCCTGCAAACGTGAAGTTCGCGTGGCCTTGGCGCGCATGCATCATTACGATCCGCTGGACAAAGAGGCTTGTCCGATATGGGATACGGTGCAGGAGGCGAAGGCATTTACGCAGATGACCGATGGGATGAAATATTTTCTGGGCGCGGTGGGATTTGTGACCCTTTTTCTTGGCGGCATCGGGGTGATGAACGTGATGATGGTGGCAGTGCGGGAACGCACGCGGGAGATTGGCGTGCGCAAAGCTTTGGGTGCGCCGGCGCATGCAATCCTGAAACAGTTTTTTATTGAGGCCATAATCATCGCGTTGTTGAGCGGCGGTATCGGTATGGGGATTGCGTACGGATTATGCTGGCTGGTTGATTTAATGCCGATGCCGGATTTCTTTGCCGGATTGATCCCGACGTGGACTTCAGGAGTGCTGGCCTGCGCTATGCTGGGCGCAATTGCCGTGTTGTCGGCGCTGTATCCTGCGCGACGAGCGGCTTCTATTGATCCTATAGAAGCGTTGAGGTTCGAGGCGGGAGGATAGAAGCTAGAGGCTAGGAGCTAAACGCTAGAAGCTAATGCTGATTGAAATCATTCGCGAAGCCTGGGTGGCGCTGAAGCGCAATCTGACCCGGACGTTTCTCACCATGCTTGGCATCGTGTGGGGAATCGCTACGGTCACGCTGTTGATTGCGTACGGCAACAGCTTCCGTCAGATTCTGGTCGGGGGATTCGATGCCTTCGGCAAAAGCGTGGTCATCTGCTGGCCGCAGCAGACCAGTGAACAGCCCGGCGGCCAGCGTGCCGGCAAAAAGGTAGTGCTCGAAAAGCAAGACGTCGAGATGATTAAGGCGACCGCGCCGTTAGTGAAATACGCCTGCCTTGAGACCGTGCGCCGGCCGAGCATTGCCTATGGCGATCGCATGGTGGGGACCGATCCGGTGCGCGGGGTTTGTCCGGAATATGGCGAGATGCGCAACGAAGTTCCATCCGAAGGCCGCTGGCTGAACGCCGAAGATGAACTCGAACGGCGGCGGGTTATTTTTCTTGGCGGGAAGTTGAAAGAAGATTTGTTCAGCGGGCGTCCCGCGGTCGGCGAGACGGTATTAGTGCAGGGCGTGCAGTTCAAAGTGATCGGCGTGATGGCGCGCAAGATTCAGCTCAGTAATTATTTTTCCAGCGACGACGATTCTTCCTGGATTCCTTATTCGACAGCCGGTGACCTTTGGAACACGCGCTATGCGGCGGTCCTGGTATTTGAACCTCTCGCGCCCCAGTTCGAGAAAAGAGCGATGGCGCAAGTGTTGGCCGCGGTCGCCACGCGCCAGCAGTTCTCGCCTACCGATCCCAAGGCATTTCAGATGTTCGGGCGGGATGAGTTCCGCCCGGTTATCGATGGGATCACCATTGGTCTTGAAGTTCTGCTCACATTTATCGGCGCGCTCACGCTGGGCATCGGTGGTGTGGGTGTGATGAATATTATGCTGGTGTCAGTCGAGGAGCGCATTCGAGAGATCGGCTTGCGGCGCGCCCTAGGCGCAAAGAAGATTCACATCAAGTTGCAATTTTTGTCTGAAACATTGCTGATCATGCTTTTAGGCGGAGCCATCGGCTTGCTGGTTTCTTACATAGTCGCCGCGGCTGTTGGCACGCTTCCACTGATGGGGCCTTTGTTTGAGGACACATCCGGCAAAGGCGACATTCACCTGCACATTTCGATCATGACGTTGCTGGTTTCGACGCTGGTGCTGCTGCTGGTGGGAGTAGTTAGCGGATTGATTCCGGCCTTGCGGGCGTCGAAACTCGATCCCGTGGAAGCATTGAGATACGAATGAGGCGACCGAATCATTGAGCGAGTTGAATCACTGAGTCATTGACCTGCGCGGACCTTCGAGTAGTTAGGTGGTGAGGAGTTTGCAATGATCGAATGACTCAATGATCCGATGATTCGATTCTTCTCGGAATCTTATTGACCACTGGATTGTCAGCATTTACCTTCATCGCGTTCACCTTCGCGAGGTGCTTGTGCCTATTTCTGCCGTTGATTGCCTTACTCCTGCGTTCGAGCATACAAAGCAGCAACTCTTTCGCCCTTTTCGTTTCGGCCAGTGGACGCGACTGGCGCTGGTGGGATTGTTCGCGGGCGAAATGAGCTCCGGCGGAGGCTGCAACTTCAATTTCCCAACCCACACCCCAAGCCATCATCGCAACCTAGTCGCAGTCGCCCACCCCAATTGGGAGTTGCTGGCTCCATTATTGGTCATCGCGGTCATTGCGCTTCCGGTGATTTGGTGTTTATTGATTTACGTGAACAGCAGAATGCGCTTCGTTCTGTTTGATAGCGTGATAGCGAAGAGATGCGAGCTTGGCCGCATGTGGCGCGAACGCCGCGGGCCCGCCTTTCAATACTTTATTTGGCAGATTCTGTTCTTTCTGGCGACCATAGCAGGCACTGCTATCCTGCTCGGAGTGCCGGCGCTGGCAGCATTTCTTCTAGGCTGGTTTACTGCTCCCCGCCAGCATCTGGCGGGTCTTATCCTGGGCGGCGTTTTCCTGTTTTTCGTGCTGATGTTGTGGCTGCTGCTGTCGATCGCTATCCAGGTATTCACCAAAGATTTCGTTGTTCCCCAGATGGCGTTGGAAAACTTGTCGGCCTTCGAAGGCTGGCGGAGATTGTGGATCATGCTGCAATCGGAAAAGGCACCGTACGCCGGTTATGGCGGAATGAAATTGATTTTAGCGATAGGTGCAGGAATCGGAGTTGGAATAGTTGCGCTCATCGTTATTGTTTTGCTGCTAATTCCGTTCGGTGGAATTGGGGCGATCGCCGTCATCGCCGGCAAGGCTGCAGGATTTACCTGGAACGTGTTTACGATTACTGCCGCCATAGTTGCCGGAAGCATGTTTCTGCTGATCGTGTTTTATGCGGTGTCGCTTATTTCTGTTCCTGTGATTGTTTTCTTTCCCGCGTACTCAATTTATTTTTTCGCCGCACGTTATCCACAACTTGCGCGGGTGATGTATCCGCCGCCGCCCTTAACTCCACCGGTGATAGCTCCGCCGATTCCGCCACCGCCTGAACCCATCGGCTGACTTCGCGGCTTCCCGCTCGTAAATTCCAATCGCGCGCGGGAACTTCCGTGCTCCTGCGCTTGTCCAATCTTTCAGACACGCGCGTGCTTGAGAGGAGCGACTGGCATGGGATTCTCAAATACGAGCGGTGGTCCGCTTCGAGCAGAGATCAACATTACGCCGATGATCGACATTCTGTTGGTGCTGATCATTGTGTTTATGGTTGTAGTATCGATGTCTCAGGAAAAAGGATTGAAGGCGCAGATTCCGCAACCGGTGACCGAAAAGTCTCCGCCACAGCCAGAGCGAACGATTATCATCCAGCTTGCATGGAGCGGTGACAACAAGACTCCAACCATTAAGATCAACGACGAAGATGTGCCGTGGGACAAACTTCACGACCGGCTATCAACTATTTTTACCGGGCGAGTTGAACGTGTCGCATTCGTCAAAGGTGACGACGATGTTGATTTTGAATTCGTTGCCGACGCCATCGACATTGCGCGGACTTCAGGAGTTGAAAGGATCGGGTTGCTGACGAGGACGGGCCCGGAGTCGCCGTAATAATCCCCGGCAGACTGCTATGCAAACGCAACCTCAATCACTCGTTGCCTTTAGAATCATGCAGTGCCGGAGCTCGCATTTTTCATCGGGAAAGGTGGCGTAGGCAAAACCACAGTTGCGACTGCATATGCAGTCCACACGGCGCGGAAGAATCCTCGCAGCCGAGTGTTGCTGGTCTCAAGCGATCCTGCTCATTCGTTGGCGGATGTTCTACAGCGAAAACTGAGCGACGCGCCGAAAGCTGTCAGCGTGGGCCGAGGCAAACTATGGGCTTGGGAACTTAACGCCGCTCGCTTATTTGGTGACTTTTTTCGCCACTACAAGCGATCCATTTTGGAAATTGTCGAGCGCGGGTCATTGTTTTCGGCGGCGGAAATAGCTCCCCTCCTTGAAACTGCGCTGCCGGGGATCTCTGAGATCTCAGCCCTACTGGCAATTCGTGACGCCATCAATTCTAGAAAATACTCGCACATCGTCGTCGATACTGCGCCATTCGGCCATACGCTGCGCCTGTTCAGCATGCCCGAACAGTTCGCCCGGGTACTGAATTTTCTGGAGTTGGCGGCGGGACGAGATCGCGCGCTGGCTGCACACTTCGGCGGGGGAGTCGCGCCGGCTGAGCCGAAGCTGATTGACGATTGGCGTGGAAAAATCGACCAACTCGCTCAAGCTTTTTCCACCGCCGAATTATTCCTGGTCACCACCGCAGAAAAGTTTGCGCTGAACGAATCGGTGCGGTGCATGAGCGAAGTGAGTGAGAGCAGCCCGTCTCTCAAATTGAAATCTGTAGTGCTGAACCGCGTGGTGAGGCGTGCGAGCAGGTGTGCTCTCTGCAAGAAAAGAGCCAAGTTTACACGCGCGGCTGAACTCTTTTTACGGAAGCAATTTCCATCGGCGGAACTGCGCATTGGCGAGGATCCCGGGTTCCCCATCATGGGACCTGAAGCTCTTCAGAACTTCGGCGAGCATGTCTTCGCCAAACGCCGGTTGCAACTTCCACCTCAACTGCCCAAATCCAAAGGAAAGCCGGCTCCGTTAATGCCCACACAGTGGCCTGCGCTCAATTCGCGCATTACGTTTGTGATTGGAAAAGGCGGCGTCGGTAAGACCACCGTCTCTGCCGCATTGGGTTTTAACGAACGCCACAGTTCAGGCGACTCAGTAGAAATTTGCTCAGTCGATCCAGCGCCTTCTCTCGATGACATTTTCCAAACCACGATTGGCGATAATCCGAAAGCCGTCTTAGGTGACAGGCATTTCCGTGCTTCCGAGTTGGATTCGGCAGCGCTTTTTCGGAGTTGGATCGCCGAAATTCGTGAAGAGGTCGATTCCGCCACCACCAGCGAACAATCGGGCGTGCACGTGGACTTCTCGTTCGAAAGAGAACTGCTGTCAGCGCTGCTCGACATTGTCCCGCCCGGGCTCGACGAAGTACTGGCAATTTTTCGCATCATCGACCTGCGTTCGAGTGTAACCGGGAAGGTCATTATCGACATGGCTCCCACCGGTCATGCGCTCGAGTTGTTGCGCATGCCGGAGCGGATCGTGACCTGGTCTCGACTACTGTTGAAAAGCCTGGCGGCGCACCGTAAACTGGCGCTTGCCCGCAACGCTGCGGTCAGAATTGCAGAGCTGGAATTGCGGGCGCGTGAGTTGTTGCAGGCGTTCAAGCGCCCCGGTGAAGTGAGTGTGTTTGCGGTCATGCTGCCGGAGCCGCTGCCCGATCGCGAAACCGAACGCCTGCTCGCAGAACTCGACCAGCT
>JBOGLH010000061.1:0-17987 GCA_050746025.1 Terriglobales bacterium
GCCGATCTTTACATCGAGAAAGAATCAACTATCAATGATGAACTGGATAAGTTGCGGCTTTCAGCAACCCGCTCTCTCTTTGAGCGGCGCGATGTTCTGATCGTGGCCTCAGTGAGTTGCATTTACGGTTTGGGATCTCCGGAAGCGTATTACGGAATGCTCTTGTTCCTGGAAAAGGGACAGAAGATCAAGCGCGAGGACATTACTAAGAAGCTGGTTGAGATTCTTTATGAACGCACGGATGGTGATTTTCGGCGCGGAACTTTTCGTGTGCGCGGCGACGTAATCGAGATTTATCCGACTTACGACGACATGGCGTATAGGATCGAGCTTTGGGGAGATGAGGTCGAGTCGCTGTCGCAGATCGACCCCCTGTTTGGAACCGTAAAACAGAAATATGTTCGCCTGCCGATTTATCCCAAAACCCACTATGTCATGAAGCCAGAGACGCGCAACAAGGCGGTTGATTCGATCAAAGAAGAATTGGCCTGGTGGGAAAAAGAACTGGAACAGCAAGGCCGGGTTGTCGAAGCGCAACGCGTGCACCAGCGCACCATGTACGACTTGGAAATGATCAAATCGGTCGGCTACTGCCATGGGATTGAGAATTACTAGCGGCATTTCACCGGGCGCATGCCGGGAGAACCGCCACCGACGCTGCTGGATTATTTTTCGCGCGATTATCTGATGTTCATCGACGAGTCGCACCAGACGGTGCCGCAGTTGCATGGCATGTATCACGGCGACCGCTCGCGCAAATCGACGCTGGTTGAGTATGGCTTTCGCTTGCCTTCGGCGCTGGATAACCGTCCGTTGACCTTTGAGGAATTTGAGCACCGCAGCAACCAGATCGTTTATGTATCGGCGACGCCGGGGCCTTATGAGTTGACGAAATCAGCCGGCGTGGTGGTTGAGCAGATCATCCGGCCGACGGGACTGGTCGATCCTCCGGTGGAGATACGGCCGGTGAAAGGGCAGATTGACGATCTGCTGCATGAGATTCGGCTGCGCGTGGAGCGCGGCGAGCGGGTGCTGGTGACCACGCTCACTAAACGCATGGCAGAAGATCTGGCGGAGTATTACAGCGAAGTCGGCGTGAAATGCCGCTACATGCATTCGGAAATCGAGACCCTGGAGCGCGTGAAGATTTTGCGAGATTTAAGGCGCGGCGAATTCGACGTGCTCATCGGGATCAACTTGTTGCGCGAAGGACTGGATTTACCCGAGGTTTCCCTGGTGGCGATCCTCGACGCCGACAAAGAAGGCTTCCTGAGATCCAGCGGGGCGCTCATTCAGACCATCGGGCGCTGCGCGCGCAATCTAAACGGTCGCGCGGTTTTGTACGCCGATCGCATGACCGACTCAATGCAGAAGGCGATCAACGAAACTGACCGGCGGCGTGCGATTCAGGAAGCCCATAACGTGGAAAACGGTATCACCCCGGAGTCGATTGTGAGACCGCTGGATATGACATTGGCCGGCATCATCGAGGCGGACTATGTGGAACTGTCCAGCGCGGAAGCCGACGGCCTGCCGGACTTTAAGAACCAGGAAGAATTGGACGCGTTCATTGCCAAGCTCGAAGTTGAAATGCGCGAGACCGCAAAAAAATTTGAGTTCGAGAAGGCGGCGAAGCTGCGGGACAGGATCAAAGAATTGCGGACCAAGGAGTTTCTGTTCGCGTAGCTGGTCATCGTGAGATGGGTGCTCAAGTTTTCACGTCGTTGTTTCCTTCCCGTTCGGAAACTGCGGGTGGTTGCTCCGCCAGATCAAAAGGCTGAGCCACCGTGCCCTTCCATTCGCCTTTTCCATGTCAATGAGTGATATGGGGATTTATCGCCAACCGTCGATTTGTGCCGCAGTCGCAGGGCAGATGCAATCAATTCGGTGACTTTGCGCGGTGGCTTGCAGCTCTTTGTCTCACCCAATCTGCAAGGCTGTCACCCTCGTCATTTCTCGCGTGGTTCCCGGCCTCGCAGTTCACGTGGGCTTGCACTTCCTCGAATTTCAGCGCCTTCAAGTTGATTCGCCACGCCTCTACCGCTGGACCCGTGACGCTCGGATGCTTTGCTGGCCACGTGCCCACAATCACGTCCGAACGCATGTTCGGTGAACGGCATTCCCACACAAACGAGCCATCGTGGTCACGCGATTGAACTACATCGTGTATCAATCCACAATTCTGATCGTCCCTTTCGTACTGCACAATCGTTAAAATGTTGGCCGCTTTCAAGCGGTAGGCCATCAAGTAGGCGTTCTGGTTGCTGTCCAGACGTATGCCGTAACGCGTTCTGGCAAATTTCAATTCTGGGGCGCAACTGTTTCTCCCGACGAAACTGGAGCGCGCATCCTCTCGCTTGTCGTTCGCAACCTGCGAAGTTAAGTACGTGGAAGCCGAAAGGATCATTGCTAGTAGCAGCAATAGACGGTTGAAGGCCATCGACCTGCCCCGATTCATTAAACCCAACGTATCGCGTACACGAAGATGGATCCAGTTACTGATGGTAAACTGAGGCTATCAGGCCTGTGGGTGTTGAAAAAGTCCGTCCACAGAACGCCTTTTCGTCGGCGAGCATGCGGTTGCCGGTTTGTTTTGTCTCCGCTCGACTAAGTGGTGGCCGGTAGAAGCGGTGTTTTAGGATGACTGAGGAAGCGCACCAGTCGCTTGAGGTTCTGAGCTACCGCCGCCGGGTGCCCCGTCCTTGCGTTCTTTGCAAGGGCGGGTACGATGCTGCCAATATCATCTATCGCACTATTTAATGAATTCCCTGGCTCGCACTGAGGCTCGACTGTGGGCTGATGTTGTACCGCTTCAACTTGCGGTAGAGTGTGGCCCGGCTGATCCCCAGCATTTTTCCGGCGACCACTTTGTCGCCTTTGACCTGTTCAAAGACCCGCTTAATGGTTGCCCGCTCAATATCCTCGAGATCGGTTGACGAAAGCAGGCTTGGTACCGGCAGCGCCAATGCCTCGGTGCCGTGGCTGGTGGACAACACTGCCGGGGGCAAATCGCTCACGTCGATGACTGCATGATCGCCCAGCGCAATGGCACGCTCAATACAGTTCTCCAGTTCGCGGACATTGCCCGGCCAATCATATTGCAGCAGGCATTTCATGGCCGAAGCGGCGATGGGTACATCCGAACCATTGGCATAACGCTCAAGGAACCAATGCGCCAGCATGGGGATATCCGATCGGCGTTCACGCAACGAGGGCATGTTGACGGTGACCACGTTCAACCGGAAATAAAGATCCTTACGAAACTCGCCCGCCTTATATGCCGATTCCAGATCGCGGTTAGTGGCTGCGATCACCCGCACGTCCACTTTGAAGCGGTTATTGCTTCCCACCGGGCGGACTTCTTTCTCTTGCAGGAAGCGCAGCAGCTTGGCTTGCATTTCCTGGGGTAGCTCGCCAATCTCGTCCAGAAAGACGGTTCCGCCGTTGGCCGATTGAAAAAGGCCGGGCTTGGAGCGCGTGGCGCCCGTGAAAGCGCCCTTTTCATGGCCGAACAGTTCGCTTTCGATCAGCGTGGGCACCAGGGAGCCACAGTCGACGGCTACAAATGGCCGATTGGCAAAGGTCCCGCGGAAGTGAATAGCGCGGGCGACAAGTTCTTTACCGGTACCACTCTCGCCGGTGATAAGGACCGGAGTGCGCGTATCCTTCAAGCGCGCGATCATGCGCAGGACTTCCTGAATTTTCGGGGACGCACCCACGATGCCGTGGAGTTCAGTTTCGGCGTGAGTACATTCGCGGAGAAATTCATTTTCCTCGACCAACTGAATTTTCTCTGCCATACGCCGCAGAAACAATCGCAACTCCTCAATCGCGGAGAACGGCTTCGCGATGTAGTCGTATGCTCCCAGCTTCATCGCCTGAACCGCCGTCTCAACCGAACCGTGGCCGGTCATAACCGCAACTTCGGCGCGGGGCAGTAATTTTCTTACGCGATCGAGAAATTCAATGCCGGATATTTGCGGCATCACCAGATCGGTCAGGATAATGTGGGCAGGCTGCTCCTCGAGTAGCGACAACGCAGACTGGCCATTGCTGGCCTCCATGCAGGTAAAGCCGAGACCGTTGGCAACGGTCACACACAGACTTCGGATACTCTCCTCGTCATCGACTACTAAGAAACGAATTCCCACACTCTCAGTCACAAAGGTTTCCCCAGGGTTTTTTCTACTACCGAAAGAAATTGTTGAACGCGAAAAGGTTTTTCCACGCAAGGTATGCCTGTCTGGAACAATGTTGCCGTGGTTTCATCACTGGCGACGTCGCCGGTGATGAACACCAGGCGCGAGACCAGGGCCGGGCGGTTTGCTGAAATCCAGGCATAAACGTCAGCGCCATCCACTCCACCCGGGGTTCGCATGTCAGAGACCACGCCCATAAATTCTCCCGACTCCAGTTGTTTAAGTCCATCGACCCCGGACCCGCTGCACACCACTTCATAGCCATTACGTTCGAGCACCGCGCGCACATAGCTCATTACGGCAGGCTCATCTTCAATGAGCAGAACAGGCAATGATTTTGGATGAATCGAAGGCGCACTCATGATTGCGTGACTCCTGCAACAGCGGAAATTGATGCCAGCTCGCGCACTGCCGGAAAGCGCACGGTGAAGGTTGCACCCTCGGAATCAGAATTGTTCCAGCAAAGAATTTCCCCGCCATGCTCTTTCACGATGCCATAGCAAATGCTCAAGCCCAGGCCGGTGCCTTCGCCGACACGTTTGGTGGTGAAGAATGGGTCAAAAACCCGCTCCGGATGGCTGATTCCCTGACCGTTGTCCCGGAAGGTGACTTCTACGAAGTCCTGATTGCAAGCGGTGGCGATTTCTATGCGTGGTCCTTGAGTATTTTCTCTCACCGCATCGTACGCATTGTTGAGGATATTCAGAAATACCTGCTGCAACTGGTGTGAATCTCCGATGATGAAGGGCAGGTGATCACGAAGGTTTTCAGTCACCGCCACGCCGCGGCTTTGCAAATCATAAGACCGCAGTTGAATGGTGCGTTTCAGTATCGGGTTCAACTGCACCGGCTTGCGCTGCGGTGGCATCTGGCGCGCAAAGCTCAACAGATTTTGCACAATCTGTTTGGTGCGTTGCGCCTCCTGCAGAATAACCCGCAGATCTTTACGCGCGCTCTCCGGGATCTCGCTGTTCTCCATGAGCAGGTCGGCAAAACCCAGAATAGCGGTGAGCGGATTGTTGACTTCGTGCGCAACCCCGGAAACCAACTGCCCGACGGCGGCCATTTTTTCGGCATGCATCAGCTTGGATTGCAGAGACGCCGCGTCAGTCACATCGCTCATGACGACCACAATGCTGCTCACGCCTCCTTGATCATCGCGCATGGGACTCAGGTTTACCGAGAACTGCCCGACCCGCCGGTCCGCGTGCAAAACCTGGACCTCAAGGTTGTCTACCTGACCACCGGAGAGCACGGCGGCGTACGCGTCGCGAAAAAATTCTGTGCTAGGGGGTGCGACCAGCGCTTCAAGCGGCTTGCCCAGAATTGCCGCCTGTTCGTAGCCCATGACCTGCCAGCGCCGGTTGGCATAACTCACCAGGCCCGTAGTATCGGCAACCAGAATAAGGCTTTGGGTGTTGTTTAAAATCTTGCCTGAGAAGTCGCGCTCTCTCTGCAACTCAGCCTGATAGGTCTTCAACCCACTGATATCGAGCATCAACCCGCGGTACTGAGAAATTCCGTTCGTGCCGGGGACCGCAAAAGCGTTGATCAACACATAAACCGCGCTACCATCTTTTCGTTTGAGAACAGCTTCGCGATTGCGCAGAGCTCCCTGGCGTTCCATCTCGGCGAATAGCTCGCGATGATGTTCGGCTGAAGGAAAAACTTCTTCCCTGGGATCGCAATGCAGCAACTCATCGCGGCTGCCGCGCCCGAGCATACGAACCAGCGCGTCGTTCACTTCGATGAAGCGCCCGTCGGGACTGCAGAAAAACAGGCCTTCCTGAATATTGTCGAAAAGCTCGCGGTACCGGCGTTCGGCTTCGCGACGATCCGTGATGTCTTTCAATACGTGGATCGTCTGCAGTCCTTCGCTGCTGGCTGCGTGCACCTGCGATGTGGAAACTAAGAACGTCCGCTCCAGGACCGGATGAACATATTCATCCACGGTGTCGCCGGTAACACGACAGAAAGGACACGATCTCGGCAGCGGACCAGTCCCCATGGCCAGTAGGGCCGCGATGTTCAAGCCGATCAATTGCTGCGGCTGCACGCCCACGAAGTCCGCCAAGGAGCGGTTGACGCGCAACACATTGCCGGCTTCATCATGGGCAACGATGAAGTCGGAGATGGAGTCGAAGATCTCGATCCAGTGACGCTTTGCTTGCTCGATACGGGTAAAGAAACGTGTGTTTTCGAGAGAAACCGAAGCTTGTGCGGCAATCCCTTTGAGCAGTTGCTGGTCTTCGGAACTAAGTGGTTGCTTGCGATTGGCCAGGCAGAGCGCGCCAAAGAGCTCTCCACTCCCGCCGCTTAATCTGGCCATTACAATTTCGGTCCAATTCGACTTATTCGCGAGTTCTTCTCCGAGCAGATCAATTGCGCGAACGGTGGAGATGGGATCATGGGACCCGGCGAGCTCGGCCACGACTAAAGCCGCGAACTTTGCCTCGAACTCCTTATCTGGCTCTGCGGTCAGAGAGTGCAACACCAGCGCCGATTGGATGCCCTCGTTGTCCATTACTAATGCGGCATCCGTGGCACCCATCATGTCTGCTGCGCGTTCCAGGATATTTCTCGCGAAGCCGGCTCCCCGCACCAGCGAATTTTCTAAGGCGAGGCTGCTCAGGAATTCCGACCGCTTGCGGTGCTGCTCTGAAAGCAGCAAGTTCCGGCTGACCTCGAGCGCAGCAGCCATATGTCCGGCGAGGGCTTGGGCGCGGCGAATATCCTCCTGCGAAATAGGCTGGCGCTCCCGCTTATCCAAAACCCCGAAGATTCCAAGCGGCTCAGCCCTCGTACTGACCAAAGGCACCGCTAGAAGCTGCCGCACGTTGAATTCTGTCAGGAGTTGAAGGTCAACGCCGGGAACTTGCGTGGCATCGTCAGACCAAAAAACTTCCCTCTTAAGAATCGCATCATTGAGGACGCCGCCTGGTATCACATAGCTAGCACGCCCAGCTTTACCATCCAGGTAATTCCAGCGAACCTGCAGTTTGCCATCTTCATATAGCGCAACGAATGCGCGCTCGAATCCAAGAAAAACCGTGCCGCGCTGAATAAAGCGGTCCATGAACTGTTCGAGATCGGAAATCGACCCGAGGTCGGAGGCAATACTTACGATCTGGTGAAGCTCGTCGGCCTGGGTGCGTGCCTTGGCGTAGAGTTCCGCATTTGAAATGGCAACCGCCGCGAAACTTGTAATTACCGGAAGGAGTTTTTTCTCTTCGTGGGTGAAAGCTCCTTCGCGGCGGGGATAAACCAGAATCGCGCCTTCTTTGCTTGAGGTCCGGAACGGTGCGACCAGCAACGTACCCGCGGGCACCAGATCTCCTAAAAGGTGCGACGCCGGATTAACCGCTACGGTGATCGGTTCGCCAGCTTGAAGCGCGCGATTTGCGATATCAGAGGCAAAATGCATGCCCCTGCGGTCCTGACGTGCGCGCACCGAAACTGCGAAGACGGGATCCTCAGTTGCAACCGACCACAATTCAAAACCGCTGGCTTCCCGGCCCAACACGCAGACTAACGGCGTGCGCAGCAGAGCGCGCACCCTGTCGGCAACGGAATCGACGAGCAGCTGGAAGTCGGGCTCAGCACTGAAGCTCTGCGCCACTTCCGCGAGAATCGCCGCTCGCCGCTTTTCTTCTTTTGTCTGATGGGTAAGACGCGCGGCTTCGAGCAAGCTACCCAATTGCGCGGCAAGGATGCTTGCCTTACTGAGATGATCCTGGTTAAAAAATTCAGCATCGGTGGTGTGTACAAAGACTGTAGCCCCGATCGCCCCATCGAACATCAACAGCGGGACCGCCAGAAGCGAGCGAATCTGGAACTGCCGGGCCATGGGATAACGCTCCAGATCCACAGAGTTCACCAGGATGGGCTTCCGCGTCTCGATTGTTTCGACAACGATTGCGCTCTGGTTGGTTTTCAGCCGGACATTGCGAAACTGGTCCGCCATCCAGCCATCCGCCTCCTCGGCCACCAGTTGGTCAGGTGGGAAGAAGTGCCAGATGTACACACCGCTCACCCCGAAATAGGTGCGGGTAGTTCGGCAAAAAAGGCGCAGGATTTCCGCAGGCGAGACAGCTTTTGCGGCCGCGGTTGAAAATTCCAACAGCAAGCTTTGAAAGCCTTCGTCCTGGGAGAAACGTTGCGGGGGTGCTCCAAGTATTTGTTCAGCGCCCGTAATCGACTCCCTGCCACCGTCCGCGATTTATGCCAAGTTATTGATAAATTAGGACTCTATCTCGCGTTCTCAATTTGAGTCAAGTAAAAAAGCCATGAACGAACCAGCACTATTTATTCCACTTTGGTACCAGATCGGCTGGAGCGTTTTGAGACGGACCGTCGCTGATGTGAGACGAAACGCCGAGTTTCACGTCGGAAGAGCCGACGCGATTGCTCGCATGCTATAGAAAACACAGAGTCGAAGCTTCCGCCGGGGAGTTGTTCGAGATTGGCAGCCGCGATGCAAGTGAACCTTTTTCTCCGAGGGAGATTCCTGCTTGAAAAGATCGCGTCGATTATTACGGAGTGCAGTCATTTTTCTGCCCATCTTGCTAATTGCTGCTGCCTGCTTTGCGCCGTGTTCTCCCCGCGCTTTCGCAGAAGATCATCCTGAGCGCAAAGTTCGGGTCAGAGTGGAGCCTGTTTATCCGGATATTGCACGCAGAATGAAGCTGAACGGCACCGTCAGAGTTCAGGTCGTGGTCTCGCCCAATGGAAACGTAAAGGAAACGAAAGTAATCGGTGGTCACCCGATTCTTGTCACGGCTGCAGTGGATGCAGTGAAAAAATGGAAGTTCGACCCAGCCGCCGCCGAAACCACGGGAATTCTGGAAATTAAATTTGACCCGGGCAAGTAGCGAGCGCGGTTAAGGCGAAAACACTGGAGCCACATTCATGTCCATTACCAAACAACTCCACGTGCGCTTCGGCGCCCTTCTGCTCATAGTTTTGCTGTTGCTCGTCGTCATTGTGGCGGCGGTCTATCGCGAGCGGAGCACGAAAGCCAGCGCGGCCCAGGCGCTCGAAATGTCGGAAGTCACCGATAGCGTTCGCTCGCAAATGATGCAGAACCTTCTTTACCTTAGCAATTATTTGTTGAGCGGCGACACACGTGAAATAGATCACATGAATGACGGCATTCATAAGTTGGATGACGATCTGACGAAGAGCCGGAAACTGGCCAGCTCCGACCAGCAACGTGCGGCGCTGGATGGCGTAGCTAAAGTTGAAGCTGCATGGGCCACTGATTTTGCTCAACCCATGCTGCAGAAACGCAGGGAAGTAGATGCCGGAAATGCAACCGTCGCCGACCTGCAAATTTATTACCTGCAGAAGGACGCCTCGTCGTACGTGAAAGCTGCAACCGAGTATCTGAACCAAGCCGACCAGGAGACCAAAAACCTGGTTGATCAACGCCGAAAGTCTGATGACGATGCCGGAACCGAGATCATGGTCATCGCATCACTCAGCACTTTGATCGCGCTTGGGCTCGGCATCTTCATTGCGTATAAAACCGCGCGGTCCATTACTGTGCCGCTTAACGACCTGATGAAAGTGGCCAAGCAGATCAGCGAAGCCGGAGACCTGGACCACAAAATCGACATAAAACGCGACGATGAGATTGGGCAGTTAGGGCGCACCTTCGACGGAATGGTCGCTTACCTGAGAGAGATGGCAACATTATCCGAGGCAATTGCCGGCGGAAATTTGGGAGTCGAAGTAAGACCACGCTCCAAGAACGATACTTTAGGCAACGCTTTTTCCAAAATGACTGAAGGGCTGCGGAACCTTGTCCGCAACGTAAAAGACGCAGCCTCGCAAGTTGCCAGCGCCTCTGCACAAGTGGCGGGTGCGTCCGACGAATCGGCAAAGATCAGCCTGCAGAGCTCCTCTGCAATCGACGAAGTCACCAGCACCATGCACGAGATGAGCGTCAACGTGCAGAACATGGTGAAGAGCACGCAGATACAGGCGTCCAGCGTGAGCGAGACTTCGGCGTCAATCGATGAGATGGTCGCTTCTATCCAGCGCGTGGCTGACACGGCCAAGGTGCTACTCGACATCTCCAATCGTTCCCGCGAAGAGGTGCATAGCGGCATCACCACCATGGACAAGGCCACTGAAGGCCTGAACAAGATCAATGCCACCATCGGAGCGTCGGGCGAAATTATCGGTGTATTGGGACAGCGCGCGGATGACATAGGAAAAATCATCGAGGTCATCGACGACCTGGCAGAACAAACTAACCTGCTGGCGCTCAATGCCGCAATCGAAGCGGCGCGTGCCGGCGAACATGGCCTTGGATTTGCGGTCGTCGCAGATGAAGTGCGCAAGCTGGCGGAAAAATCGGCGCAATCGACCAAAGAAATTTCTGAGTTGATCCAGAGCATTCAGAAGGAAGCCCGGAAGGCCGTCGAGAACATGGACCAAAGCACCGAGATTGTGGATCAGGGGCTGCAACTCGGTCACGAACTCAACCAGGCTTTGCGCAAAATTTCCAATGTGGTCACCGAAGTTTATAAATTCGCCCAGGAAATTGGAGCAGCTACCAATGAGCAGTCTCATGGCTCATCGCAGATTGCTCGCGCTACGACTCGCTTGAATGAAATCACTCACGAGATCAATTCTGCCGTCGAAGAACAAGCGTCCGGCGCGCACGCAGTGGTGAAGGCCATGGAGCGCATGCGCGAACTGGTGCAGCAGACCACCTCGGGTTCGACCGAGCTGGCGGCTTCTGCGGAGCAGATGTCCAAGATGTCCCGCGGGCTGCTGGATTCTATGGACCGCTTCGGAATCGAAGGCGATTCAACAAGCCTTGGTGAAGAGCGTGCCCGCAAGACTGGCCGTTATGCCACGGCGGGATCCCGGTAATGAGCACAGAAACAATCCGCGAATTGCATATCGTGGGCTTCCGGGTGGGACGCGAGACTTACGGCGTGCCGATCACTTCGCTGCACGAAATTGTGCGCGTGCCCGAAATCACGGCAGTTCCTGACGCGCCTGAGTTCGTGGAGGGTGTAATCAATCTTCGGGGCAAAATTGTTTCTGTCATTGATCTGCGCAAGCGGCTTGGGGAAAAGAAAATTACCGCCACGCGAAAAAATCGCATTCTGGTGGTCGAACACAACGGACGGCTGTCCGGACTGATCGTCGATTCTGCATCCGAGGTCCTGAAAATTCCAGCGGCCGATGTTGAAGCCTCACCGAAGGTATTGCACGAAAGCGAATTGAACTGCGTCACCGGATTGGGCAAATACAAAGGCCGATTGATCGTGCTGCTCGACATGGGTCGGCTCCTCGACTTAGGGATCAAGGCGAAACAGGATGCTGTAGCGGGAAGTGGCAGCGAGAAGCGGCGTGCAGCTGGCGCCAAATAAGGATCGAGAAACTCATGAGCACTCCAGCAGTGGCGATCCAGCTCAGTGATGCTGAAATGCGGTTGCTGCAGTCGCTCGTCTACCACGAGTGCGGCATGTTTTTCGATTCGCGACGGACCCATTTCCTTCAGGATCGTTTGCAGCGGCGGTTGCGGGATTGCCGCCTGGATTCTTTCTACAGCTATTACCGCTTGCTGATCAGCGCTGAAGGCAAACAAGAGCTCTCGCGGTTGCTGGAAGACCTGACTGTCAATGAGACCAGCTTCTTTCGTAACAAAGCTCAGCTCGAACTTTTTCACAAACTCATCCTGGATGAAATGATTCGCAGGAAGGAAGCCAATGGTGAACGGAGCCTGCGCATCTGGAGCGCGGGATGCTCAACTGGGCAGGAGCCCTACACCATAGCCATGTTGGTGGCCGATGCGCTTGGTTATCACCAGCTACGGATGCCGCACACGGCCGCAACTACCTGGCCGAAACCGCTGGTGCCTCCGCCGTGGTCGGTTGAGATTCCCGCAAGCGATATCAACTATTCGGTATTGCGTGCCGGGCAGGAAGGTATTTACAGCGAACATCAGATGTCATCTGTGGATTACAACTATCGCCTGCGCTATTTCGACAAGGTCGGCGAACGCTACGCGGTGAAAAAAGCGGTCAAGGAGTTGGTCCACTTCGACTTCCACAATCTCAAGACGGAATTCCTGCCGCAGCGCAATGACGTGATTTTTTGCCGCAACGTAATGATGTATTTCGACGAGCCGGAGCAGCGAAGGTTGATTGAAAAGTTCTACCGGTGTCTCGCTCCCGGCGGTTACCTGCTGGTGGGTCACGCTGAAAGCTTGCTCGGGCTGACTAATAAGTTTGCCATGGTTTACCGCGACAGCGGCACCGCCTATCGTCGTCTGGAGGTGGCGCAATGAGCCCATTCCGTCACGATCCCGGCTCGGAAATGCGCGAGTTGTTTTTTGAGACCTCGCAGGAACTGCTTCAGTCGTTGAATGATGATGCGTTGAAACTCGAGAAATCTCCCGAGGACATCGAAGTCGTGCGTAGCATCAGGCGCACCGTGCACACACTGAAAGGCGATGCAGCGGCTTGTGGATTCAAAGAACTGAGCGGCCTCGCTCACCAGCTCGAGGACGCGCTCGCAGTGGAAGGCATTGTCGCTCCCGGCGCGCTGATCGAACTGAGCTTCAAAGCGGCAGACGTCTTCGCGGAGATGCTGAACGCTTACCGCGAGCGCCGGCCGCTTCCGGATACTTCTGAGATCGGACGCATGGCGCAAAATCTTGTTCCGGCCTCAGCCATTTCAGGCCGCAAGCCAAAAGATGCCCGCAGCAAGGTTCTGCCCGTCTTATGGACGGAAAACGAGCAGAAATCGGCGAATGCAGCGCAAGAGGCTGGTCAGAGGATTTTTCATGTGATCGCGCATATCGACCAGCTGTGCTCCATGCCCATTGCCGCACGCCAGCTAGTGACTTCTGCGCTGGGGGCGATCGCGCAAGTTTTGGGAGTAAGGCCGGAGACAGGGTCGGCAGAGAACGCCAAAAAACTCGACCTGTTGGTCGCAACTGCGGCGGGTGAAACTGACATTGTTTCGAAATGCCTGATTCCGACGGTCATTTCGCGGGTGGAATATTTCGAGATTGCGTTGTCCGGTCAGCCCAGAAAGACGGTCGCGCCCCTCAGTATCGGCGAAGCATCACTTGCCGACACGCCGGTTCTTGAATCTTCTTCGGAAGAGAAGCACTCGACCGCGCTCGGGTCGTCCCCTGCCGACAATGCGCCGCAAACCGGCCGTCCCCTGCTGCCGGAAAATATCTTGCGGGTAGACGCGGAACGAATTGATAACGTGCTGGACTTGGTTGGCGAGTTGATTATCGCCAAATCCATGCTGCAGCAGACCATGCAGGAATTTGCGCGCCGTTATCCGAAAGATTCGCTACGGCCGCGCTTCTCTGATGCAATGGGGTTTCAATCGCGCGTGCTGAACGATCTGCAGCGCTCGGTAATGAAGATTCGCATGGTGCCAGTCGATCAGTTGTTCCGGCGCTTCCCTCGTATAGTCCACGATGCCGCCAAACGCTGTGGTAAACAGGTGCAACTGGCTGTCCGAGGTCAAGAGACGGATCTCGATAAGGGCCTGCTAGACGCAATTGCAGAACCGCTGACCCACATCGTTCGCAATGCCATCAGCCATGGAATCGAGTCTCCGAGCGAACGCGAAAAAGCCGGGAAAAATCCCGTGGGGACGATTCAACTCAACGCTTATCACCAGGCAAACCAGCTCATTGTCGAAGTCATCGATGACGGCTCCGGCATCGACGCGGCCAAGATTAAGCAAAAAGCCCTGAAATCGAACCTGATCAGCACTGAAATCGCCGAACGCATGACCGAGCAGGAAATATTCGCGCTGATTTTCCGTCCGGGATTCAGTACTGCCGATGAGATCACGGAAATTTCCGGACGAGGCGTTGGATTAGACGTGGTGCACAGCGTTTTGATGCGTATGAAAGGAACGATTGAGACCGAAACCGATCCCGGGCAAGGCACGACGTTCCGTCTGAAACTTCCGCTGACGCTGGCGATTATTCAAGCACTGATGTTCCGCATCGAGCACCGCCTGTATGCCATTCCGCTCAATGCGGTGGCCGAGATCGCGCGCGCCTGGGAAAGCGATCTGCACCACGTAGACGGCACTGAGGTCCTGCAATTGCGCAATCAAGTTTTACCACTGGTGCGGGTGGGAGAGCGGCGGATTTCGGACCGCGATCCAAGTGAGGGAAAGATTTTCGTTTTGGTTCTGACCTATGGGGAACGCAAGCTGGGACTGATCGTCGATGCTTTAGAGGGCGAAGAAGAATTGGTCATCAAAGCCCTTGATGATCAGACGGTCGCGTCTGACCTGGTCAGCAGCGCTTCAATTCTCGGGGACGGACGGGTCGTGTTGATTATGAATTTGGCCGCGGTGATGGACCGCTTTGTCAGAGGTGGAACCAACGTCAGCCAGGCGGGATTGTTCTCGTGTGCGCGGCAGGATAGCCACTCGACCGAGGTGCGTCAATGAGCGCGCAACCGGTACGGGTATTGGTGGTCGATGATTCCGCGCTCATGCGAAAGCTGATTCCGCAGATTCTCTCGATTGACAGCGCTATTGAAGTGGTAGGCACGGCCATGGACGGCAATTTTGGGCTGAAGAAGATCGAGGAACTCAACCCGCAAGTCGTCACCCTCGATCTGGAAATGCCGGGCATGGGCGGGCTGGAAATGCTCCGCGAAATCATGCGGCGCCATCGTCTGCCGGTAATTGTGGTGAGTTCGCACAGCACGCAGGGCGCCTCGGTTACTTTGCAAGCCTTGTCCCTGGGAGCTTTTGATTTTGTGGCTAAGCCGACCGACGTGGCGTCGCGTCTGCATGAAAGCGGGCAGGAGCTGATCGCGAAGATCAAGGCGGCCGCTCAAAGCCGCGGTATTCAGATCACCAGCGCTCTACCAGAGCCAGTAAAACGTTTGAAAGCGCAGTCGGTCTCGAGCAGCCAGGCGACCAGGATTATCGCGATTGGTATTTCGACGGGAGGTCCCCAATCGCTTCAGTATGTACTGTCGCAGTTGCCGGCTGATTTTCCGGGATGCATCGTGGTCGTGCAACATATGCCCGAGGGCTTCACCGAAATGTTTGCCCGGCGGCTCAATGAATCCAGCGCGCTGAGCGTAAAGGAAGCGCAATCGGGCGATGTCCTCCACGGGGGACGCGTTCTTATCTGTCCCGGCAGCAAGCATTTAAAGGTGAAGCGCCTGCCTTTGGGGGACGTTGCGGTGCTGAGCGAGGAAGCCCGAGTAAACGGTCACCGGCCTTCTGCCGATGTATTGTTCAAAAGTGTTGCTGAGGAATTCGGCTACCGCGGGGTCGGGGTAATCATGACAGGCATGGGGGACGATGGCGCGCATGCATTAGGCTTGATCAAAGCAGCGGGAGGTATGACCATCGCGCAGAGTGAACAATCCTGCGTGGTCTTTGGAATGCCAAAGGCTGCGATTGAGCGCGGCCACGCCATGCGAATTGTCGATCTGCAGCAGATTGCCAGCACCTTGCGCACAATGTGTTCGGAGCGAGTTGTGTCTGAGCGTGCAATGCGCGCCACGAACGACTGAATTTGGATTTACGGCACACCTTCCGGTGGCCGGAGTAGAAGCAGAAGGAGGTAGTTATGGAGCAGTTTTCACCAATCAAGCGCAGCAAAGACGGGCAGGCGGTCCGCTATCTGATCGTCGATGACTCTGTCTTCGCGCGCAAAAACCTCGCCCGCATTATTGAATCATTCGGGGGCGAGATCGCGGGCGAGGCCGGCGATGGAATGGCGGCCATCACTGAATACGAACGCGCCAAGCCAGACATCGTGCTCATGGATATTACTATGCCGCAGATGGAAGGCATTGAATCGGCCGAAAAGATCGTCCAGCAGAATCCGGACGCCCGCATCGTCATGGTGTCTTCCGTGGGATATCAGGAAAACATTGTGGCGGCATTGCAGCGCGGGGCACGGCATTTCGTGCAAAAGCCCGTAAAGCCGGAAGTGCTGTATGAAGTCATCAAGTACGTGCTTGGCGAAGACGGAGCAGTTGCCGCGGCAGCAGCCGGCGCAGGGGCCTAGATATGAAGATGGAGCTGATCCAGCCATTCATCAATGCGGCAGACGCCGTGTTGTCGCAAGGCTTGAAATCTCCAATGGAGATTGGGAACCTCACCATGGACAAGGATGCCTATCGTCTGAAAGGCGTCGCTGCCATGGTCGAGTTGACCGGAGATATCGAAGGCCGCGTAATTTTTGACACCACGCCGATGACCGCAGCGAAGATTGCCAGCCAGCTGGCCGGCACTGAAATTACGGAAACCGATTCACTAGTGCGTGAGGCGGTTTGCGAATTGGCCAACCAGGTGATTGGCAACGCAGTCGCTACCTTGAACGATCAGGGCTTTCATTTCCGCGTGCATCCCCCGCATCTGCACACCTCTGAGCATGGACCAAAAATTACCCCCGACACAGAAGCGCTCGTGCTCTGCTTTGAGACCTCCAGCGGCAGCGTGTTTATGAATATCGCGTTGCGCTATAGCGGATCAGCTGCAAACGGCGTCAGCGCCTGAGTTGAATCCCGCAAGATGATTTCAGCAACCTTCCAGGTTGCGTTTGCTATCTGTCGAAACCTCCCGATAAATGCGCTTGATTTCATCGCCGCAGTTTATCCAGCAGCCCTAACTCAGTTAGGATCTTCCTATGTTGCTATCGTCCGCTGACCGCCCGGAGTGCTGGCCATCGTTGCCGCTCGATTCATGGAAGGACACGTATGCCACGCTCCACATGTGGACACAGATCGTCGGTAAGGTTCGGCTGGCGCTTACGCCTTTGGTAAATCACTGGTGGAACATTCCGTTATACGTGACTGCACGCGGGCTGACCACGTCTCTGATTCCATATGGTGAAAGATCATTTGAGCTGCGGTTCGACTTTCTAAAACACCAGCTGGTGCTCGAGACCTGCGATGGGGCAGTGAAAACTTTAGCTCTGGCGCCTCGATCGGTTGCTGATTTTTATCAGGAATTCATGAGTATGCTCCGCGCCGAGAACATCAACGCCAAAATCTGGCACATGCCGGTAGAGATTCCGAATCCAATCCCTTTCGATCAGGACCGCGTTCACGCGTCTTACGATCCGAAATGTATCGAGAGTTTTTGGCGCATTCTGGTATCGGTGGACGCCATCTTTAAGGAATTCAGATCGCGATTTATCGGCAAGTCAAGTCCGGTGCATTTTTTCTGGGGAAGTTTTGATTTGGCGGTGACCCGGTTCTCGGGCCGGAGAGCGCCTGAGCGCCCCGGCGCTGACAATATGACACGCGAAGCGTACTCCCACGAAGTAAGCAGTGTGGGCTTCTGGCCCGGCAGCAGTGGCATGTCGGACGCGGCGTTTTATTCCTATGCCGCCCCCGAGCCGAATGGATTCAAGCAGGCGCCGGTCCAGCCCAAAGCCGCGGATTACAACGGCAGCCTGGGAGAATTTCTATTGCCTTACGATGACGTTCGCAAAGCCGGATCGCCCAGCTCATTATTGTTGCAATTCTGTCAGAGTACCTATGAGGCCGCGGCGAATCTTGGCGAGTGGGACCGAGCGGCGCTGGAGCGCCAAGCAGCTTAAATTTTCCGCACAAAATGCGAGTCGTTCCCCATTGCAGGTCATCCTAGTGATTGGAGAAATTTTATGACAAAGAAGAAGTCGAAACGTGACGAGCTAGGCCCGGATTCAGCCGGACACTCTGGTGACACTAAGCAAATTTCAAACACCGCCGGCGCTGAGTCCGAAAGCGTTGAAGAACTGGCGGAAGAAGGCAACGCGTTTGAAGC
>JBOGLH010000062.1:0-53529 GCA_050746025.1 Terriglobales bacterium
TCTTCGATCGACGGACAATATCGCGGACCGATGGATTGAATCTGCCCGCTGTACATAGGCGAGCGGTGAACATTTTCGCGGATGATGCGATGAGTCTCCGGCGTCGTCCAAGCGATGTAGCAGGGCACCTGTGAATCGTGGTGCGCAACTTTTTTCGTGCGAAAGCTGAAGGGCGTGGGATCGATGTCGCCGGGCTGCACTTGAAATTTTGACCAGTCGATGCTGCGGCCATCCAGGCGCGGAGGAGTACCGGTCTTGAGCCGGCAGCCGCGCAGGCCGAGTTTTTTCAATGCTTCGCCCAGCAGTACAGCGTTGGGTTCGCCGGAACGTCCGGCAGGATATTGTTGCTCGCCGCAGTGGATCAGGCCGTTGAGAAATGTTCCCGTGGTAATGATGACGGCTTGGGCGCCAACGGTACGACCGTCGCGAAGGCGAATGCCGACAATTCGGCGCGGAAGCAAATCGTCGTCCGTCGCCGGTCGCGTGTCGTGCGCAAAGTCAACGTCCCTACCTTCCGTGTCCCCAGCTTCCGCAAAAGGCGCGGAAGGCAGCCGCTGTTCTTGATTTTCCGCCAACGACGCACGACTTGCGACGCACGACGCTTCTAGTATCAACTCCGCTACTTCCGCTTGCTTGATCTTCAAGTTGGGTTGCGCTTCGAGAACTTCGCGCATCTTCAGGCGATAGGCCTGCTTATCGCACTGGGCCCGCGGAGACCACACGGCCGGACCGCGTGAAGTGTTCAGTAACCGGAACTGGATTCCGACGGCATCAGTGACTTCACCCATGATCCCGCCGAGCGCGTCGACTTCGCGGACGAGATGTCCTTTAGCGATGCCGCCTACTGCAGGATTGCACGACATTTGCGCGATCAGGTCGACATTGAGCGTGTACAACGCGGTGTTCAGGCCCATGCGGGCGCAGGCGACGGCGGCCTCGCAGCCGGCGTGTCCGGCGCCGACGATAACGATGTCGAATTGTTCGGTGAACGGCATGGAAGTTCTATTTTACAGGTTCGTGTCGGAGGGAAGGCCGGGGACTTCCCTCCGTGATCGTTCTATTGACTGAAACCTTTAAAGACTTCACCACAGAGGACACAGGGGTTCACAGAGGAACGCCACAGAGGAATGACGGCATTCGTGAGAATTCCTTATTAGGTCATTGCAGGTGTTGCCAAACACAGAGTCCTTCGACTTCGCTCAGGATGACAGTGTTTTGGTGGTTCCCCGTTAATCGTGAGAATTCCTTGTCAGGTCATTGCAGATGTCGGCAAACACGGAGTCCTTCGACTTCGCTCAGGATGACAGTGTGTGGTGGTTCACTTAAGTTTCGGAGCGTCGGTGAATTTTGCTTCTTGCCAATCGGACGAGGGGAAGTACCAATCGCTGGCGCCGGCCTCGTGGTTGTTGCCGCCGGATCCGTAGGCGACGGTCGAATTGCGCCAGTAGTCAATGCCTACTTGCAGTAGGGCACCGGAGGAAATTCGTGCACGCACAATTACTGTGCAGTTTTCGAGATGTCCTGCTGGAAGCGTGACGCGTGGGGAGGCAGCCCAGAAATGCCAGACTCGCAGGGGCTGCTGGCCAACCCGAAGCACGACGGCGCGGTGTCCCTGCGAGTAGGTAAGAGGCAACGGCGTATGCGCGTCGGTGCCGAACCAGGGAATCCGTTGATACAGGCCTCCACGCACGTTGCCGCGATCATCGTTGAGGACTACATCTTTCCCATCGACTCGGCATGAGAGCCGCGTCTCTGCGATTTCAACTTGCGCTTTATCGAAATTGGGCGCGCGAGTATCGGCGATCGCGATTCCCCACAGCATGGCGGAGGTGAAATCTGCTGGTCTGGGAACAGAATTGATGTAGCCGGATTTGAACTTCACCTCCGGCGGAACCCGCGAGTCGGTTTGAGAGAGGCATGCTGCGGAAATTGCGAGGAGTAAGAGCACGCGCACCCTGACATCGTCTCACTAGATTGCGCCGCGGTTGCTGAAATTCTTCACATCGCGCAACATGTAATTCCCAAATCGGAAAGGTCGGTGTTGCCAGCACAGGTTTGTTCCTCGTACTATGAATTTTCACGGAGGGGAAATGACTACCCAAGAATTTTTCATCGAGCTGGACGCCCGTATCGCGCAATATGACCTGCTCGGCCATCCTTTCTATAAGGCGTGGAGCGCGGGCGAACTGACGCGCGAAGATTTGCGGAATTACGGGCAGAATTATTTTCATCACGTGAACGCGTTCCCGGAATATTTGCAGGCGTTCGCTTCGCGACTGCCTCAGGGAGAGGTGCGGCGTGCAGTCCAGGCAAACCACGATGACGAGATGGGAGGGCATGGGTCGCGTCCGCACTCGGAGTTGTGGCTGGATTTTATTGAGGGTATGGGCGACGATCGCGTGGCGGCTGCAAAGCCGATCGCGGAGATTGATTCGTTGGTGCGGCATTTTCACTCAGCTGCCATTGAAGGCGGACACGAAGAGGCGCTGGCGACTTTCTATGCGTACGAATCGCAGGTGCCCCGGGTAGCGGCTGAGAAGGCCCGCGGGTTGAAGGCAATGTATGGTGCAGATGCGAAGACCTGCGAGTACTTCACGCTGCATACGACCGCTGACGTCTATCATTCGCGGATGTGGAAGCAACAGTTGGCTGGCGCGGTGGCAGTAAATCCCGAGGCGGCAGAGCGGGCGCTGAATGCCGCCGGGAATGCTGCGAAAGTTTTATGGGATGCGCTCGACGGCATTGAGGCTGAGCGGATGGTGCGCGCGGCATAGGTTGATTCGACAGCCGAGGGCGGCTGGCTTCCACGAAAACCCATGTTATGAGAGTAGGAATGCCAGACCGGCAGCGAATATCGTTGACGCGAAGTTGACTGCGTTGTTCCCAAGCAGGCGCCTGCGTTCGACCGTGGCGCCTAAGACGCTGTCAAAAATCATCCCAGCCACTCCCGCTGCGGCGCAAACGGCAAATGATCGCCAGGACAAGCTTCGACTGAGGGCGAATACTAAAGTCACCGCGATTGCAGCGGTCGCTCCGTCTATGGTTCCTGCCAAAGTTACGGCGCCGTCCGTGCCAGGCTCGACTTTTTTCCAGGTTGTAATCAGGCGGGGATCCCCGCCAAAGGCCTGGCCCATTTCACTGGAGACGGTATCCGCGGCAGCCTCAGCCAGTGCCGCAGCCATTGCAACTAGAAATCGCCGATCAGGCCATAGAGTCGAGTACAAAACTGCGCAACCCGCTGCCGTTCCCAGATTTGCCAGGACCTGAAGCGCGTTTCTTCCGGTCCGGGCTTCCGCGGTCCCGAGTCGCTGCTCGTGTTTGTAGCCGAAACGAGTTGCGATCCAGGTGAGCACGAATACTGTGAGCAGCCCGGCAAATCCAGCGAGTCCCGCAGCCCATAACAGCGCGAAACAGATAGCGGCTCCCGCGACTGCTCCGCCGGGCGTGACCCCTCGCACGATCCTTCCTAAAAGCGCAAAAATCAGGGTTAAAGCGGCAAAAGCGGCGCCTTTTTCTGCTGGATGCACCAGCACAATACCCTGATAGTGAGGTAAGTAGTTCATTTCAAACCAAGAAGAGTAACAATTCGCCGCACCGGTAAACCAGGATATGCCGAACCATGTACGTAAACACCAGATATGGCCATCGCGAAAACAAGCCACCAGCCGTCCAGCTTCTTGATTCGGTTACCCGCACAATTCCGCTGCATCAAAGAGCACGGAGTAGTCTAAACTGCTACCCGGTGAATGCTGGGCTTAAGCGGGTCAGAATTTTCGACCAGAACGGCCTGAACATCTAGGCGCTTCTCTGGCAAAAGGAATGAAATTATGGCGGCTTCGGTTTGGTCGGGATATTTAACCTTTGGCTTGATCTCAATTCCGGTGCGCCTGTTTTCCGGCGCCCGCAGTTCCGGCATCTCTTTCAACCAACTGCATCGCGACGATCTTACCCGTGTGAAGCAGCAGCTTATTTGTCCGCTCGACAACAAAGTTCTTGATCGCAGCGAGATCGTCAAAGGCTACGAGTATCGCAAGAACGAATATGTCGTGGTCGAGCCGGAAGAGATTAAGCAGATCGAGCCCAAGACCGCGAAGAACATGGAGATTATCGAGTTCGTGAAGACGAACGAGGTTGACCCGGTTTACTTCGACTCTTCTTATTACATGATGCCGGAGGAAGCCGGTCGCCGTCCCTATGCGCTGCTCACCAAGGCGCTCGAAGAAAGTGAGTACGTCGGTATCGCCAAGCTGACCATGCATAACCGTGAGTACACGGTTTTCCTGCGACCGCATGAAGGCGGATTAATGTTGCATACCATGTATTACGAAGAAGAAGTGCGCAAGGTGGAAGGTTTTGGCGCGCCGGATGTTGAATTGAAAGACGCCGAAGTGAAGGTCGCGCACCAGTTGATTGAAGCGCTGGCCGCCGAGTGGGAACCGGAGAAGTTTAAAGACGACTTCCAGGAAAATCTGAAGAACCTGATCCAGACGAAGCTCGAGGGCGGCACGATTGCCGCAGTTGAAAAACCCAAGAAGATTGCTCCGGTTGTGGACCTGATGGCGGCGTTGAAGCAGAGCCTGGCGCAAATGGAAGGCAAGAAAAAACCAGTCGCCACAACTGCAGCCGCGGAGCCGCCGGCGCGCAAACGGGCGAAGCGTTAGCCGGAGCCGCTTACAACCTTCTACCCTCGCTGTGCTTCCTACCTTCAATTGGAAGCTGTGTGCTTGGCTGGCGCAGTTCGCCCCAAGCCGTTAGAATAAGCAATTCCTAATGAGAGTTTCTATCCGGAATCATGCCCAATCGGCGGCGTCGCGCGCTTGCAGAGCTGTGTTTACTCTGTTGCTGGGATTGATCTGCGCCAGTTGCGGGGAGACGTATCGTCCGGTCGCCCAGCCGATCCAGGGATTGCAACCAAGTCCGGCTTCCGCGCATTTCTTGTCTTCCATCAATAGTGACGGGGTAGGCGACAACCATCGCGACCGAGGCAGTGCCAGCAGCATTGATGTCTCCGGAGACAGTGTGCGTGGAGAGCTGAGGGCCGGGATGGTTCCGATCCATGCGGGTTCGACACTTTCAGGAGCGCTGCTATACATCGCAAACAGCGGTGACGATACGGTTTCCGTGAGCAACCCGTCATCTCCCACAGGTTCGGTGACGATCAGTTTGCCTCCATCGCCCGCTGCCACCATAACCCAGGCCGCCGGGTCCGGATCGACGGTCACCTACACTTATACCGGAGGCACTGGATTATTTTCGGTTGGCGACAAGATTTATGTTAGCGGGAGCACTACGGGGGGTTTTAATGGCGCCTTCACCGTGACCGCAGCAGCGGGAAATTCTTTTTCAGTATCGAATTCCACTAACGGCAGTGAGCCGGAGTCTTTTGGGGCGCAGGCCAAAGTCCCCAATGCGGTGTTCGTCAACACCGCCGAAAATGCTAGCGTCTTTGTCGCCGGATTCGGAACTAACTCTCTGTACGTGATTAATACAAACACGCAGGTGGTTACTGCGGTCGTGCCAGTCGATAGCCATCCGGTCGCGGTGGCTCACGCACCGGCTGCACAAAAAGTGTATGTGGCTAACCAGGGGAGTAGCGCGTCGGGAGGCAGCGTATCCGTAGTCGATACGGTTTCAAACACAGTGGCGAAGACCATTTGCCTGGGTGGCGGTGGTCCACCGTGTCCGGCCGGGCCAACTCCTGTTTGGGCAGTCGCGCGGGCTGATAGCGGGCAAGTTTACGTGTTGGATAAAAACGGCACAATTTATGCCATCGATACCGCGTCGGATTCTGTCATCTCTTCCACTGCTTCGGCCGGTGCGGCAAATTTCATGTTCTACGACCGCATTTTCAACCGTCTCTACGTAACGAATCCCAGCTCCGATGGCCTAAGCATCTTTGATGTATCAGGCAGCATGCCTCTGCCGGCGTCGGCAAATCCAATTGCGATACCACCAGTCGCAGCATCGCCTTGTGGTGTTAGCGCTGTGATGCCAACTTCAGTGACAGTTTTGGGAGATGGGAGCCGCGCCTACGTCTCCAGCTACCAGCTTCCCCTGCCAGGAACCTTGGGCGCTGGAACCGTGTGTACCCAACTCTCAGTCATTGATACTGGGAGCGAAAGTGTGAGCAAGACGATCCCGCTCACCCAAGTCAATGACACCTCAGCCCAGTCCGGCTGCGGAACGGTTGGATTTCGCGTCTTTGCCGCCGCTTCGGGGGGCGGCACGAACTCGAACTTTAAGATTTATGTTGCTCAATGCGATGCCGGAGACGTGGCGGTGGTCAAGGCTTATCCGGCAAATGGAAAACCGGAGAACACGTATAATGGGGTATCTCTCGACCCGCCGCTGAGCACTTTTCCGGTGCTGTCTTCCGGAATTCCACCTACCCAGAATCCCGTTTTCCTGGTCGCGGCCCCATAAGCTTGTGAGATGTTATGGGAAGATTTGCCTTGCCTGCGTCAACGGAGCCAAGCCGCAGACTAGTCAATGGCGAGTGTAACCTCCATGAAATTGTGGTCAGAGGGCCGCACGCCTTGATCGTCGGTGGTGCCAATTTTAACCGTCACCAGCGATGAGGTATTCGGAGCACGTTGGTCTGGCACTTCTGCTCCCACAACGGAGACGGCGGAAGTACCTTTAGAGAAGAAGATGTGGTCGATTCGGCTTCTGCGAGTCCTGGTAGTAGTGCTGGCCGCATTTGACGAATAGGCCGTTGCCAATCCTTTGCTCACCGCATCGTCCCAAGCGCCGTAGTATTGTTGCAGAACGGTTTCCACCTCTGGGGTGTAAACCTGCGCGTTTAAATCGCCGGCGATGATTCGCGGCTCCGGAAATGTCGAAGCGAAAACCACGAGTTGAGTGGCCTCTACTTGCCTTTGAGCGCTTGCGGTCGCAGTCGACGGCCACTGGAAGTGCGTCGAAAAGAAGCTGATGAGCTTTCCGTTTACATTGATCGTGGCTTCAGCCACGGGCATTTGGTAACTCATGAACAGTTGCGCCGTACTCGCGATAGGCCACTTCGAAAGGATCATCACTCCCTCTTCGCACCCCGCGTATTTCGGAACGTAAAAGTTGTACCAGGTAATTCCGGTTTTCTGCTCCATCAAATTGGTGATGAGTTTGGGATCGTTATATCCCCCGATTGTTTCAACCAGAGAGGCGACATCCGGATTAAGTTTTACTAGCCAGTCCGTGGTGCGATTTAGATCGATGATGTTATCCGTGCCGTGTCCTCCGTAGGAGATATTCGCTTCCACCACTCGGAGTTGGGTTGTACTCGAAGCGCTGCTGACTGAAACCAGAGTAGAAGAACTGGCCTTACCACCGGTATTGTCAGTGACAGTGACATTCGCGGTGTAACTGCCGGCGGTCTCATAGGTATGAGAAGGCAAAGGCGCGGTTGACGTGCTGCCATCGCCGAAATTCCAAGTGTAATCGGGTGCCGTGGTTCCAGCCACACTAGCGGTGAAATTGACGTTCAGCGGCGCAGATCCAGCAATCGGGTTGGAGGCAATGTTAACTGTTGGGTTGGAGGGCAGAGTGGGAAGATTGGCCGCCAGAATGGTAGTGTTATTCAGCCGCGAGCCCGGTGCGGTGGTCAGATAAGTTTGCGGTGACAAGACAATCTGATCAATCTGGAAACCGCTTTCCCTCAACTGCAGACGAACGCTGTGCGTGCCAGTTGAACTGAAGAAGATGTTCGTTCCTGCTCCGCACCATCCATTGTCTTCCCATCCCCATCCCTGCTCAGGAGTACCGGTACATCCCTGCAACACAACCGCGGCAGCCGAAGTGGTGCCCATTTGATAAACGGCAGCTCCGCTGCTGTCCACGCTGTCAGAGAATTGCACGAACACCGAGTCGTGGATGTAAGAGTTGTTGGCGGCTTTACCACGAATCCACAGGTGGTACGCCTGGCCTGAGGACGCCGGAAATGTCATCTGAAAATAATTAGTTGGGCTAGCCAGTGGAGTGGCGACCTTAGTCGCGGACACTGGGGTAGTAAGGGCCGATCCGCCAGCCGCAGTAGCGTCTGAAACGACAGTCCAATTCCCAGAGCGCACGGGTGCTTGGGACGCGTATAAGACGACGTCCGTATTGCTCGTCTGCGCTTGGATTGGGGCTGAAAATGCGCATGCCGCAAAAACAGCGACGATCAAAAATTTGGGGGGAAAGCAATTTAATTTCGTCAAAGTTTTGTCTCCAGCAGTGCGAAAGTCCGCGCGCGGTTACTTCCAGCAGTCTTCTTCTTACTGAGCACGCGGATAAGGTCTTCTATCGCCCTGAGTTTGCGAGAGCAGGGGATTTATGTCTAGGTAACTTTGGTGAACCGGGATTGTGTTCCAAAGGACGCTATCGGACATGTGATCAAGGCACTAGTTTCAGAAAAGCTGTCCGAAGGGATTGCCTTGCCGTCCCGCTTTGTGGGAAGCCGCCCTTTTTTGGATCAATACGAAAGGTAAAGCACTATTTTTTTGTATGAGATTTCGGGTATTGCTTGGCCACGACTGCTGGAGACGAGACTCCACCCGTTCTTTGGCCAAGCGAACATCTCCGGCCCAGAGGGTTGTCCCAAGTTGCGCGCCATAAGAGCCTTTACTGTTCCCACGCGTAACAAGAGACGTTTTTGGCGCGGAAGTAGCCCTGCCGTAAGTGTCTGAGAAACAGGTCGTGATAGAAGAGAATTGGTAGCGCTACCGGGAATCGAACCCGGGTTTGAAGATTGAGAATCTTCCGTCCTCAATTGCCATTGAAAACAAACTAGTTGATGTTGATACTGTCCGTCAGTGATGTTTGATTGACCTTGACGTGCGTTGAGGTATGCGAGTTCCCGAGCGCGAGAGGGGTGGCTCCTCTTCAGCGGTGGTTGGCGGGACGTTTTCCACTTTCCGCGGCACGTGCTTTGAGCTCGAGGATCATCGGCGGGTCTGTAAACGCTGCTGGATTGACTGCCTTGCTTCCGGGATATTGCGACCCGTTCGCTCCGACCCCAAAGCAAGTATCAGGGTCAGACAAACACCCCCGGCGGGATAACTGGAGATCAGTGATGACTTTTCATCACCCCGACAGCAAGACAGTACGGGGGAACGTCGGAATCCCTTATGTCTACGCGAGTGGCTAGAGTTTTTCATTCCAGGCGGCAGGCAGGGAGACCAGGCGTTGACGGGGAATAGTACAAAACCATTATTTTTGTCTTGACAAGGAAATGACATCCGGCGTAACGTTCGCAACCATGTAAGTAAGCGTTTACCGAGTTGGCCTAAAGCCAGCGGTATAGCACACAGGGGGCTTATGCTCAGAACCTACCTTGTAGTGGGCACTCTAGCGGTTGCTACTATCCTGTTCCTCGGCAGTCCACTCCATGCCCAACGAGCTGACCGTGGCGTTATCACCGGCGTCGTCACCGATCCTACGGGTTCCGCTTTGGCAGGCGCGACCGTCAAGATTAAGAATCTTGGGACTGGTGTCGAAACGACCCTCACAACAAATGCGTCCGGCGCGTACTCCAGTCCGCTGCTGATATTAGGTAATTATTCCGTCACGGTGGACCAACAGGGTTTCAAGACCTCCGTGAGTTCAGGAATCGTGATCACCGGTGCCGAAACGGTTCGCCAGGACATTAGTCTCGCGGTCGGCTCAACGACTGAATCGGTTGAGGTCGTGGCCAACGACGCACTTAACGTCACCACTCCCGACGTCAGTCACACCGTTGATCAAAAGTACTACGAAGACTTGCCCACCATCACCGCTGCAGATGTTCGTCTTGCCGAGTCGATGCTGCAGATCCAGCCCGGTTATTTGCCGATGAAACCGAATGGTGACCCGATGTTCCGTGGCAGCCAATTTAACTCGCGGATCAACGGCGGGCAAACCATGGCGACCGAGAATTTCTTCGACGGCGCCGCATTTGGATACGCGTCGGGCCATCAGCAGAGCCAGGAAAGCGCGCCTCCGGAAGACTCCATCCAGGAGATGAAGGTCATCACAACTACTTACTCCGCACAGTATGGGCACACTAGCGGCGGCTTTATTGAATACAATTCGAGATCGGGCACCAGCAGCCTTCATGGAAGCGCATACGAATACTTTGCTAATTCCGCATTAAACGCCCGCGGATTCTTCGACGCGGACTGTGACGCGAATGGTAATTGCACAGCACGCAAGAGAAGCCCCGTAAAGAACAATGCATTTGGGTTCACCTTGGGCGGGCCAGTTGTCATTCCGAAGGTGTACAACGGCCGCAATAAAACATTCTTCTTTACGAATATCGATTTGACGCGCGTACGAGAAGGTGTATTGCCGGGATTTGGCAACAGCACGCCAATTCCCGCATTCCGGAATGGCGACTTCAGTTCCTTGCTGACAGGAGCACAGGCAACGATGTTGGACTGTGCCGGTGTCAATACTGTCCCTGCTGTAGATGCCTTGGGTCGCCCAATAATGGTTGGTGCAATCTATAACCCCGCTACTACAACAACGGTCGCATCACCTTGCGGAGGCACAGTTCCGGTTCGCGATCCTTATCCTGGAAACATTATTCCAGCAGGCGACCCTCTGCTCAGCGTGGTCACCTCCCGCATAACACCACTTATGGCCTCCCCGGACCGGGCGGGAATATTTAACAACGTAGCCGGGAACCCTGCCGGCGACCAGACTTGGGTTTTGAACGCCCGTAACATTGAGTTCCGCGTCGACCACGACATCACCCAGAATTTCCGTATCAGTGAGACCTTCTATTGGAACAATCGTCCGTCGATTAGAAACTGCGGTGAAGTCGGGGGATGCAACACGCAGTTCAGCGGGGTGACGGAGCCGCAAAAGAACACCAACTATTATGGAAATGGTTTTTATCAGCGCGTTGTCACTCACCACGCTCACACGCAGTTCGAATGGATCATCCGCAACAACATGTCGAACCATACAACGATCGCTTGGGACCGGTGGTTCATGGGTGGTAATCCTTTGTCAGCAGGCGCCGCATGGCCGCAACGTCTTTGGCAAGGAACTCCAGGACAAGACGAAGCAATCCCGTACCTCAGCACCACGCGCAATGGCGGTCTGATGTCTCAGGATTCTGGTCCGCCGTTGATTGATTTTTCTGGAGATTACCACCCCGAGTACAACTCCCTCGGTGAATATGGATGGGGTAAGTTCGGCTTCGAGACCAATAACCGCTGGCAGTTTGCCGATGATCTCACTTGGGTGAAAAGCAAGCACACAGTAAAGGTTGGATTCGAATACCGCTGGCACCAGTTCAATCACAGTGGATGGGCGACTGGCAATCAGGGCGGTGAGTTCCGCTTTGATCGTACCAGCACAGCGGCGTACAACAACACTGGAAACTTCGACCCGAGTACGGGTGAAGCTTTCGCCTCAATGCTGCTCGGACAAGTGTATTCTTCCACGCAGACGCTGCCGTTCCATCCGCAGTTCTACGAGGGGTATTTCTCACCTTGGATCAACGATGAATTCAAAGCAACGAACCGGTTGACCCTGACGTTCGGGTTGCGTTTCGATTACCAACGTGCTCGCACCGAAAGCCAGAACCGCTATTCGACCTTTGATCCCAATACCCCCAATCCCGGGGCCGGGGGAATACCGGGAGCTATCATTTTCGCCGGCCATTGTCCTGGTTGTTCCGGAAGAGACACGTTCGAAGATCCGAACCACAATGCCTGGGGCCCGCGATTTGGGTTTGCCTATCGTGTGAACGACAAGACTGCAGTTCGTGGCGGCTATGGTATGTATTACTCTGGCATCTCCTTTGCGCAATTTCAAGGAGACCCAACGGTGGGCTATAACTCGAATCCGACCGTCCCGAACATATCGAACGGATTTTCTCCTGCGTTCTCATTTGACCAGGGTTTTCCCGCGACCAGTGCGGCCTGTCCAGGCGGCTTGGCCAGTTCCCCTTGCATTCTGCAACCACCATTCATCGATCCCACAATCGCAAATGGTACTTCGCCGCTGGCGGTTGCGAAAAACGGGCTGACGCTTCCCCGTTACCAGAACTGGTCGCTCACCTTTGAACGAGAGCTTGTCAAGAACATGCGGCTGGACGTCTCCTATATCGCAAACCGAGGAACACGACTGACCGCCCCTTGGCAGGCAATGGGTATTTACGGAAATATGAATGATCCCAGTGTGCTCTCGCTAGGTACGACTGTGTTGAACTCTCCATGTAACAGTGGAGTATTGACACCCGGTGGAACATGCGCGGGCGGGGTTGCGCTGCCGTATTCGACCTTTAACGGCAACGTCGCACAAGCGCTACGCCTCTATCCTCAATATCAGAACATCATCTGGCGTGATGTTCCGCTTGGTAGTAGCATGTACAACGCCTTGGAGCTCGTGCTGGAGCAGCGTGTCACGCGCGGTCTCCAGTTCCGCGTCGCGTATACCTATTCGAAACTGTATAACGATGGCTCTGAAACTGGACAGTCCGGAGATGGTAGAAACGTAAGAATTCAGAACCCCGCATGTCCTCACAAGTGCGAATGGGGCCTGAGTGACGATGACACACCCCATGTATTTATTGTGGCGTATACCTGGGAGTTGCCTGGAGCGAAGAAATGGCACGGTGCTGCTGGCGCACTGCTAGGCGGCTGGAACTTTGGCGGGGTATTGCGGTACGAGAGTGGCCGGCCTTTGAACATAACGATGGATAATGGCACGTATGGCGGAATTTTGTTCAACCCGCAAAGGAGACCAGATCGAGTAAAAGGAACGAGCGCCTACGCCAAACAGGTAGGCTCTTTCTACAATCCACTGGCTCAGAATTATTTCAATACAGCTGGATGGAGCAATCCCGGCGCGAATCCGTTTGGCACTGCTCCTCGTGCAGACGGCACGGCCAGAGGTTTCCCGACTTATAACGAGGACATGAGCTTGTTCAAGATCTTCAATTTGACAGAACAAGTAAAGATGCGATTCGAGTCACAGTTCGGAAACATTTTTAACCGAACTGATTTTTGTAACCCTAGCACCTTCTGGGATGGAAGCTCGGCTACCTTTGGATCCATTGGTACGCAGTGCAATTATCCTCGTTCGATTCAATTTGCCTTGAAGTTTAGCTTCTAGAGATAGGACAATAGGAACCCAGGCTCCGCTGCATTCCTCGAGGGAGCCTGGGTGGCCTTCAGTGATTGGGAGTTGCAAGCGAAACCGGGTGTTGGGAAATAGAGTATTGTCGCAACGGACTCCCCTGCTGCCTCGCCTTTTTTTTGTCGCGCTTTTCTGCCTCACTTCTTCTCACGCATACTCAATCGATTCTCGCGCTGCCCTTCAGAACGCTGCAGACCTGGTCCAGCAAGGCCGCTTGGATGACGCCGACCGTCAGGCGCATATTGCTCTTGCCGATCCTCAGACCCGCGCCGCTGCCTGCTCGGTGCTAGGAACCATTCGGTTGCAGCAACAGCGCATTCCTGAAAGCGTCAATTTCCTTCAGGAGGCAATACGCCTTGAGCCTCGCCTGGTTGGGGCTCGTTTGAGTCTCGCAGAGGCTTATACGGCCCAAGGGAAACAAGCGCCGGCCATCGCAATGTATCGTCGCGTGCTGGAACTAGATTCGTCCAATGCGCTCGCTAGATTTGCGCTCGCCCGCTACGAGAGCGAGAAGGGCAATTACCGGCAGTCCCTGGAGCTGGTAACCCCGATTTCTGCGGAACTGAAGAAATCACCTGATGGTTTGCTCCTGCTGGCCAATGCATATATCAAAGTGGGTGATCGCGCCGAGGCAGGAGAATTATCCAAAGATTGGATTCACCTCTCTGATGTGCCACTCGACTGGTCCATCAGATTCGCATTAGTACTCGCAAATGGCGGGCAAACGAATCAAGCCATCGATGTACTGGAAAACGCTGCGCGGTCCGGGGTTCCTTCGTATGAGCTGGCATTCAATCTGGCTGGACTATATCTGCTGAACGGCAATCCGACTTTAGCGTTGGACCAGTACGACCAGGCGCTCCGGGCCAAGCCCGATTCGGTTCCGGCATTGCGTCAGGCGGCAATCACTGCGGAAAAGGAAAACCATTTTGAGCGGTCGCTCTCGTACTGGCAGCGCGCCAAGAAAATCGAGCCAGACGATCCGGACATTCTTCTCGGTTTCGGCCGAGTCTGCCTGAAGATGGACCTGCTCGATGATGCCGAGAATGCGCTAACCAAGGCAGCTGGCCTGCGCCCCGACGACGCCGCGTATTTATACGCACTGGGATCGGCAAAGGTCGGAAAAAAGGAATTCGAAGCGGCGCAGGCGATCTTTGAGAAGCTGGTTAAGCAAAGTCCGCAAGATTCGCAGGTGCAATACGCTCTCGGTTCGGTGCTGTATCTCGAGGGCCATCTTGCTGATGCCTCCGCGCACTTTAACGAAAGTGTTCGTTTGCAGCCCAACCAGCTAGCGTCCTACTATTACCTGGCTTTAATCGCGCGCGACCAAGGCAAGGAATCGGAAGCCATCCAGAAGTTGGAGACCTTGCTTCAGCAATACCCTGATCATGCTCCTTCTCACGAGGTTCTGGGAGAGTTATTGATGGGCGCGAAGCAATATCCTGAGGCGCAAAGCAATCTCGAGAGGGCTGTGCGTTTGGATCCCAAATCGGTAAAAGCTAATTACCAGCTTGGATTATTACTGTCTCGCATGGGTAAGAAAGAAGATGCGGACAAGCAGCTCGAAGTCGCTAAGTCGCTTCGGACCGAAGACCAAGCCTCGCGCTTGCAACTGAGATTGCTGGATCCGGATCAATGAAAACGAACTTCGTGAAATGGGCAGCATTAGCGCTTCTTTGCACCGTATGGGCGAGGATATTGGTTGCGCAGAAGAGTTCTCCTTCATCCTCTGTTGAGCATTTGCAGGCCGCGATCCAGCGCAGTCCGTTTGATTCCAAACTTCGGGTTCAGTTAGGTCTTGCATACATCGGTATGGACGATTTCCCGCACGCCTTGGAAGCGTTTCAGGACGCGGTGCGGCTTGGACCGAACTCATCCGAAGCCCACAATTGGCTCGGCGTGGCATTGATGGAGAAGTCAGACTTGCCAAACGCCGTTGCCGAATTTCGCAAAGCAGTTACGCTCGATCCCAAAAATGCGCGGGCGTACACCAATCTGGGCTCGGCGCTTTCCCACAGCGGAGAAACCGACCAGTCGATAGCAGCGTTTGAAAAGGCGCTGGCTCTGGCGCCAAATAGCTCGGCTGTGCAACTGGATCTGGCTCTGGCGTTGAGGCAGAAGGGCGATCTCAATACCGCGCTCGTGCACCTGCGGCGTGCGGTTAAGTCCGAGCCAAAGAATGCGATGTTCCAATACGAGCTCGGTCAAACGCTGCGTCAGAACGGAGACTTTCCTGCGGCCATTGCCGCATTCGAAAAGGCAGTCGAGATTAATCCCGAGCAACAGGAAGCTTATTACGGACTTGGCCAGACGCTTAAGCAAGCGGGTGCAGCGGCGCAGAAACCCGCGTCGGCGAGCCCCAGTCCTGCGGATAAGTTCTATAAACGTGCGCAGGAGTTGGCTGCAAAGGGCGACTTGAATGCCGCGAAGGAACAACTCACCCTCGCGCTGCAGGCGGATGAGAAGCATGCGGAGGCGCATAACCTGCTCGGGTACATTCTGGGTCAGCAGGGAAACCTCGAATTCGCTCTCAATCACTTGGGGCGTGCGGTGCAGCTTCGACCGGAATACGCTGACGCTCATTACAATTTTGGAGTCGCCTCATGGTACAGCGGCTCGCGCGAAAGAGGGCTTTCAGAGCTGACGGAGAGTATCAGGCTCGATCCGGCAGCTGGCGCGAGTTACGCCTTTATCGGCATGGCTCTGCGTGAGACCGGCGATTTAAGTGCAGCGCGGACGGATCTTCAGTGCGCGATCGCGCTATTGCCCTCAGCCGCGGCATCTTATATTGATCTTGGAATCGTCTTTCTCCGGCAGGGTGAGCTGGATAGGGCACTAGGGCAATTTGAAGCCGGATTGAACGCCACATCTTTTGTCCCTGCTCCGGACTGGGACGCGGCCATCTCTGGCCTTCGTGCAGCAGTGGTGAAAAGTGACCGCGCAGATGCCCACAACATGCTTGGCCTGCTTCTCGGCCGCAAGGGCGCGGACAGTTCCGAAGTTCTGGCACAATTTCGCGAAGCTGTTCGATTACGGCCGAACTACGCCGCCGCCCACAACAATATAGGACTGGTGCTTGCTCAGTCTGATGAAGACGAGAAGGCCATCGCTGAATTTCGGGAGGCGATTCGAATAAATCCCAACTACGCGGATGCACATGCGAATTTGGGCGCAACGCTTATGCCTACTGATGTGGAGGGGGCGATCGTTGAGCTCGAAAAAGCTGTGTCTCTATCTCCCGCCTTGGTAAAGGCACAGTTCAATTTGGCGGAAGCGTATGGCAACAGTCCTAGCCATGGGGCAGCAAAACAGATCGAGGTCTTACGCAAAGTTGTTTCGCTTGCTCCCGCATTCGCGCGTGGGCACCTGGCGTTAGGCAAAGCGCTGCTGCAACAAGGAGGGGTACCCGAAGCGGTTACAGAGCTGCAGGAAGCGGCCCGGCTTGATCCTCAGAGCGGCGAAGCTCACTATCAGCTCGGCTTGGCTCTGGCGCGATCCGGCAAAAGGCAGGAAGGAGCCGCGGAGGTGCAGAGAGGCCGCGAGCTTTCGGCTGCGGATGAACGCAATCAGAATGCGAATCTGGATATCGCAGAGGGAAGGGCCGCACTTGCGAAAGGTGAACTCGAACAGGCCGCGGCCAAACTTCAGCATGCCCTCAAGCTGCAACCTGACTCGGCCGAGGCGGAACATTTTCTCGCAGTAGTACTGACCAAGCAAGGCGATAATGAGGGAGCTTCTGCCGGTTATAGACGTGCTTTGGAACTCAATCCGGGTGATGCTCAGGCCAAGCACGCGCTGGAGCGCGCCGAACTTCCAGATAGTCCGGTACCGGTTAAGAGTCCGGTTAACTCTGACGGGCAGGACGATCCCGCGAAGATCGCACAATTTGAGAGCTACATCCGCCAGAGCCAATTTGTTCAGGTCGAGCCGCTGCTCACGAGCTATGTAAATGAGCGCCCGGAGTCGGCGTGGGGATGGTATGCACTCGGCTACAGTCAATTTGCTCAAAAGAAAGTTGGCGAGTCGATTCGATCGCTGGCCAAGTCCCTTCAGCTCGATATTCGGAACTCGGAAGCGCACAAGATTCTTGGCCGCGATTTAATGATCGTCGGAAGGTTCGATGCTGCGCAAACTGAGTTCGAGCAGGGAATTCGGTATGACCCGAAGTCTGCCGAAATTCACTACGACCTCGGAAAGCTATTCTCGATCCAGGACAATTGGGAGGGCGCGCGTAAGCAATTCGAGGATGCACTCCGCATCGATCCGTCACATATAGAGTCACTGGATGCCCTCGGTCTAACGCAAGAGGCCCTGGGCGATGATGCTGGCGCGGTGGATAGTTATCATAAGGCGATCGCGCTGAACCAAGAACGGCATGGAAACTTCGTTGCGCCAGATGTGAACCTCAGCGCGTATTACAACCGCAGCGGCGATTCCGCCAAAGCCCTGGAATTCGCACAAAAGGCGCTGGATCTGGATCCGAAGGCCGATAAGGCATGGTTCCAAAAGGCTAGGGCCGAGGAGCACCAGGAACGATTGCAGAATGCTGCTGATTCGCTGAACCACGCAATCTCACTCAATCCCAGGTCGTCCTCTTATTATTATGTGCTCGCTGGTATCTACCGGCGGCTGGGGAAAGGTGACGAGAGCCGGAAGGCGCTGGATTCATTCACTCGTCTCGACCAGGAGAACAACGACTTGGAGAAAATGCGCCGGAGCATGTCCAAGCCAAACGGGGGCCCACCCCCTGGAGGCCAGCGTGATTAGTGACTCCGGCCTCTTGCGGTCGCGCCGAGAGTTCATAAAGATATTAGGCCGGACCGGGGCGGTGCTGCCGTTCGGATTAAGCACGCAGCGCTTGCTCGCTGCTCAGCCGTCTCCCTCCCCAGTTTTTACAGATATCACGTCTTCTGCAGGCCTCTCACATGCCAGAAACATTTCCGGCAACCCCGATAACAAGCAACTGCTGCTTGAAGAAATGGGCTGTGGCGTGGCGTTCTTGGATTACGACAATGATGGCTGGCTTGATATTTTTCTCGTGAATGGAACCAGCTTTGATGCGGCAATACGCGATCTTCGTCCCACCAGCTACCTGTTTTGTAATAATCGGGACGGAACTTTTACCGATGTAACCGCAAAAGCGGGGCTGACGCATTCTGGGTGGGGACAAGGTTGCTGCGTCGGAGATTACGATAACGACGGTTTCGACGATCTTTTTGTTTCTTATTTCGGCCGGAACGTTCTCTACCACAATAACGGGAACGGCACGTTCACGGACGTGTCCGAGAAAGCGGGGGTGGCAGGGTCAACCGACCGTTGGGGTGCCGGATGTTGTTTCTTGGACTACGACCGCGACGGTCACCTCGATCTTTTTGTAGCGAATTATGTCCCTTTTGATCCGTCCCATGCGCCCAAGCCGGGGGAGGCGGCCTACTGTCGCTACAACGACATTCCAGTTCCGTGCGGGCCGATAGGTTTCGCCGGGGGCACGAATATTCTTTACCGGAATCGGGGCGACGGAACGTTTGTTGATGTTTCAGAAGAGTCGGGCATTGCCAATCCACGGGGGGCTTCCGCGATGGTTTTCGTCGGAAGCAACTGGCAGCCGCGTGGTTCTTACGGCATGGGTGCCGCGTCGGCTGATTTCGACAACGACGGATGGCCGGACATTTACGTCGCCTGCGACAGCGCTCCCAGCCTGCTCTATCGCAACAATCATGATGGCACCTTCCGGGAAATCGGGGTGCCATCAGGTTGCGCCTTTGATGAGAATGGCGTGGCCTTATCAGGGATGGGCGTTGCCGTAGCCGATTATGACGGTGACGGATGGCTGGATATTGCCCGCACCAATTTTTCCGAACAAGTGACTTCTTTGTACCGGAATTACGGTAATGGTGCGTTTGAAGATGCAAGCGCCAGGGCCGGATTAGGCATCAATCGCAAGTATCTCGGCTTTGGCGTTGGATTCTTCGATTATGACAATGACGGTTGGAAGGATTTATTCCTGGCGAACGGCCACGTGTACTCTCAGATCGCAAATAGAAAGCTACACATCAGCTATAAACAACCCAAAGTGTTGTATCGCAACCTGGGGAGCGGACGCTTCGAAGATGTATCGATGAAATCGGGCGAAGCGCTACGAGTGGAAAACCTTGCCCGCGGATGTGCATTCGGCGACTTCGATAATGATGGAGATGTCGATATCATCGTCAATAATTTGGATGGGCCGCCTTCGCTTCTCCGAAATGATGGCGGCAACAAGAACAATTGGATTATGGTCAAATGTTTGGGCACGCGCTCCAACCGGTCGGCAATCGGCACGCGTGTGAAAGTCACAACTGACGGACGAAGCCAGATCGACGAAGTAATGAGCGGGTCAAGCTACTATTCGCAAAACGACCTCCGCCTTCATTTTGGCTTAGGCAAGGCAAAGAGAGTGGACAGTCTTGAGATCGCGTGGCCTTCGGGCTTGAAAGAGAATCTGAAGGCTCTTCCTGTAAACCAGCTCTTAGTCGTTCAAGAAACAAAAGGGATTGTGGAGAGCAAAAACTTTCGGTGAAGCCAGGCATGATGGGAATCGTATTGCGCGGAATAATCACACCTGTGCTCGCACTGTGGCTTTTGGGCGCTACATCCACCTCGGAAGTGCAGTTCATTGATGTCACCCCGCAAAGCAAGGTTGATTTCAAGCAAGAGAACTCCGCTACTTCAAACAAGTACTTGATAGAAACTATGGGAGGTGGCGTTGCGCTGTTGGATTACGACAACGATGGCCGCCTCGACATTTTTCTTACCAACGGCGCTCTTATAGGCGATCCCATGCCGGGTGGCGAAATGCCCGACAAGTCTGACAAAAAATTTTGGAACCGTCTGTATCACCAAAATGCTGACGGCACGTTCACTGATGTGACCGAGAGGGCCGGACTTAGCGGAATGCCGCAGGGTTATTACAGTATGGGCGTCGCAGTTGGAGATTACGATAATGACGGTTTCGAAGACATCTATGTAACCGGCTTCGGGGGCAACATCCTTTATCACAATAACGGGAACGGCACTTTTACCGATGTGACAAAGAAGGCAGGAGTAGGTGCCGGCGGATGGAGCGCGAGCGCAGGATTCTTTGACTATGACAATGATGGCAAACTAGACCTGTTCGTCACCCGTTACCTGGATTGGAATTTCAAGACCAACCGTTATTGCGGAGAGAAACGGCCCGGTTACCGCGCGTACTGCCATCCCGATAATTACGACGGCGTGACCAATATTCTTTATCACAATAATGGAGATGGCACTTTCACCGATGTTTCCGAAAAGGCGGGCATTGCCAACCCGCGCGGCAAGGGACTAGGCGTCGCGTTTGCTGATTACGATGGAGATGGATACACCGATATTTTCGTCGCCAATGATTCTGTGCAGTGCTTCTTGTACCACAACAACGGAAATGGCACGTTCACTGAAGTCGGTCTGCTCGCGGGCGTGGGATACAACGAAGACGGCAAAACATTCGCCGGCATGGGCGTGGACTTCAGCGACTACGACAACGACGGGTTGCCCGATGTCGTCATCACCGATCTCTCCAACGAGAGATATATCCTCTTCCATAACAATGGAGATGGCTCATTTCGCGATGTAACTAACCAATCAGGCATGGGCAGCGCTACATTGTCGTTTTCCGGTTGGAGCGCTCACTTTTTTGACTTCGATAATGACGGCTGGAAGGACCTATTCGTTGCTCAGTCGCACGTGATGGATACGATCGAGAAAACTTCCCCCAATTTGCGCTATCTTGAACCGCCACTGTTGCTGCGCAATAAGTCTGGACACTTTACTAGAGTGCTGGCCGGCGAGGTGTTTCAACGCGAGTGGGCTGGCCGTGGTGCTGCTTTTGGCGATCTCGATAACGATGGCGATGTCGACATCGTGGTCAGCAATATTGGGCAGAACGCGTACGTACTTCGAAACGATGGGGGCAATGCGAAGAACTGGATCGGCATTGAAACCGTCGGCACAAAATCGAATCGCGACGGGATTGGTGCACGCATAAAAGTTGTTTCTGCCTCGGGAGTCACTCAGTACTACATCGTTAATACTGCGGCCGGCTATCTCTCAGCCAGCGATAAGAGGGTAATCGCGGGATTGGGGAACGATTCGACAGCAAAGCTGATCGAGATTCGATGGCCCTCAGGAATCGTACAGAAGTTTGACAACGTGAAAGCTCGTCAATTCTTAAAGGCCGTCGAACCCGCCCAATGATCACTCGCAGAAAAGTTATCGCCACTCTGGCGGGCGCGGCAGGTGGCGTATTGCTCAGTCCAAGTAGCATCCTTGCCCAGGGAGTCTCGTCTCGCGGAGTCAAGGCACAACCTCGCGGCAAACCCTCTGGACGTCCTTTTCTGGCGCGCTTTACTGATGTCGCCAAGCAGGCTGGCCTCACTCAACCGATCATCTACGGCGCCACGGACAACAAGAGCTACATCATCGAAGTGGTCGGGTGCGGAGTCGCATTCATCGATTACGACAATGACGGCTGGATCGACCTCTTCGTTCTGAACGGCACTCGATTGGAAGGAGATCCGCCGGGCACGACCAATCGCCTGTACAAAAACAATCGCGATGGAACTTTCACCGATGTGACTGCCAAGGCAGGGCTGGTGCACGCCGGCTGGGCATCGGCGGTCACAGTCGGGGACTATGACAACGACGGCTTCGACGATCTTTTCATCACCTATTACGGCCACAACGTCCTTTACCGGAATAACGGGAATGGAACCTTCACCGATGTGACTGCGCGAGCGGGGCTTGGTTCAAACCTGGTTCGCTATGGCTCCGGATGCACTTGGGTTGATTATGATCGCGACGGCCGGCTCGATCTGTTCGTCGCCAATTACCTCAACACAACTCTCGAAAAGCTTCCCAAGCCCGGAGAGAATCCCGACTGCACTTGGAAGGGAGTCGCGGTGAACTGCGGGCCCCGCGGGCTTCCCACCGGCTTCGTTCAGCTGTTCCACAACAATGGAGATGGCACTTTTACAGAGGTCAGTAAGCCATCGGGCGTCGCATCAGCGTCGGGGTCATATCCAATGACGTCGGTCGCCGCCGACTTTGACAATGATGGGTGGCCCGACATTTACGTCGCCTGCGACTCCACGCCAAGCTGGCTCTTTCGCAACCAGCATGATGGAACATTTCGCGAAGAGGCCCTCGAGCGTGGAATAGCGCTCAGCGAAGATGGTATGGAACAGGCAGGAATGGGCATCGGCGTGGGCGACTACGACCTCGACGGCAATCTCGACATCTTTAAGACCAACTTTGCAGATGATACGAACGTGCTTTACCGCAATGATGGCAAAGGGAACTTTGACGACGTCACCATACGCACTGGTTTGGGAGTTGAAACTCGATACGTAGGATGGGGAACCGGAATTGTAGATTTGGACAATGATGGATTTCCCGACGTCTTCGTGACAACTGGAAGCGTCTATCCTGAGGTCGAGAAGAAGCTTCCTTCTTATCCATTTCGGACACCGCGATTAGTATTTCGCAACCTGGGCGATGGCAGGTTCGAGGAGTTGATTGAGGAAGCCGGACCCGGGGTTGCCGAAGCCCACGCCAGCCGGGGTTGCGCGTTCGGAGATTTTGACAACGACGGTGACATGGACGTGCTGGTGATGAACATGAACGAACCACCGTCACTGCTACGCAACGATGTTTCAAGCGGCGGACGTTGGCTGAAAGTTCTTTTGATCGGAGTACAGAGTAATCGGAGCGCCATTGGCGCGCGCGTAACTGCTCACTATGGCACCAGGCGCCAGGCCCAGGAAGTAATGGCACAATCGAGCTTCTATTCGGCCAATGAGCGCCGCTTGCACTTCGGACTTGGAACAGCCACCTTCGCAGACCTCACCATCCGCTGGACCAATGGCGCCACTGAGAATATTTCGAACGTCGCAGCCGACCAGTTGGTCGTCGTTCGAGAAGGTGCCGGCATTATTCGCAAACAGAAGTTCTGAAAGCCGTGGCACCGCACAGCCCTCAACCTCGGCTTCCACTTTTTTCAAGCTAAGCGTCCCACTGAATGACTGTGTAAGAGCGCGCTGGAACCTCAAATTTAGTGCGTCCGTTCGATGTAGAGGGCTTGTCGAATGGCTGCGGTTTGACCCGCTCCGCGTCAAACCCGTTGACTGCCTTCAAGTCGTCTCCCGTCAAAACTTGCGAGGTACTCACACGACTTCCGGGTTTGTCTTCCCACACCACTTCGATCTGGCGCGCTTTCGACAGATCACGGTTCAGAACGAACAGCGCAGTTTTGCCAGTCTCTGGGCTGACTGTTGCCGCGGCATCAATGTATGGAGCTGCGTCCATTCCCGCAACGTCGTAAGTCGGCGAGTCTACCAGGACATTCAACACGCGCCCTTGCGCATATTGCAGGGCCCAACGGTACGGGTAATAAATGGTTTGTCGGAACAATCCATTTTGATTTGTCATGATGGGCGCGATCACATTCACCAACTGAGCCAGGCAGGCGACCTTCACCCGGTCCGCGTTCCGAAGCAGAGTGTTAATCATGCCGCCGACCAGGAGAGCATCCTCCAGGTTATAGATCTCCTCCAGCAGGTGTGGCGCTTCCTGGCGATTTCCATCGACCGCTGAACCGCTTCGGGCGCGGTACCAGACATTCCATTCATCGAACGACAGCCAAAGTTTCTTGGGCGAGCGCTTATGCCCTCGAACCAGATCGCACACCGCCAGCGTCTCTCCGATCTGACGGTCCATGGACAAGTTCATCGCAACAAACTTTGAACTGTCGCCGCCAGTTTCGTCGTTGTTTCCGAGATATCGGTGCAGCGAGAGGCCATCCACATAGTCGTAGCACTGCTCGAGAACTTCGCGGTCCCATTCAAGGTAAGTCGGCATTGCGGGACCACTTGATCCGCAAGCGATTAACTGAACGGAGTGATCGACGTAACGCATTTGGCGAGCGGTGTCTTGAGCCCTGATGCCGTACTCCGTGGCCGTTATGTGCCCGATCTGCCAGGGACCGTCCATTTCGTTACCGATACACCAATTCTTAACGTTGTAAGGCTCGGGAAATCCATGCTTGCGGCGCAGATCGCTCCACTTGGTGCCCTTATCGACGTTGCAGTATTCGACTAAGGCCGCCGCTTCCTCAGGAGTTCCGGTACCGAGATTTAGTCCCATCAAGGGCTGTGTGCCTACGGCCTTGCACCACGCCATGAACTCATTGGTCCCGAATTGATTGGAGTTCATCGAATTCCATGCTTTATCGAGCACCCGCGGCCGGTCTTGCTTCGGCCCTACACCGTCGAGCCAGTTGTACCCCGAAACAAAGTTACCACCCGGATAACGAATGATCGGTACGCCGAGTTGATGAATTTCTTGCATCACGTCCTTGCGAAAGCCGTTGGAGTCCGACAGCTTAGATCCGGGGTCGTAGATCCCTTCGTAGATGGCGCGCCCAAGATGCTCGAGGAATGAACCGAACAGATTGCGATCGAGCGGAGCAATGGTGCGGCGCGAATCTATAAAGATCTGAACCGTCTGGTCTGCACTAGCAGGCCGTGTTTGCGCCAGCAATCGGCCAAAGAGAGTATTTGCAGACCACGCCAATCCTAGAGCGGATGTGTGTTGCAAAAACCGGCGTCGCGAGGACATGAATTTTCCAACCTCCTGTTTAGTTTGCTGGATTGTTCAACTGCCTTGCTAGATCACGTTATCTACACTGCGGACGTCGCCATGCCGCCAGCTCTTTATAAGCGAAACAGCAACGCCGAGTAAACGCTTTCTCAAAACCGCCTTACTATACGGCGTCGCGGCATGGCGGGGCAAGGCAATAGTTGAAAATATGGTGGTCAGAGACGGAGTTGAACCGCCAAGGCCAGCCTTTCAGAGCGTATACGAACCGGTTTCCGCGCAGCTTAACGGAACACGTGAGACTGCCAAGTTCTTGTAAGAAATGCTCAGAAAGCGCCGCCGCTGCGGACTGCTTCTGCGGACTGAAAAACCTTTGGGTTTGCGGTTCATCATCGCCTGTGCCGTATCAGGCGACGCCTCGCTGTGTCCCCAATGTATCCCCGTTTGACCGGTGAATCTTGCGCGGAAGCGACGGCGGGTTAATCATTCAGAACAACGGCACGGATGATGAACCGTCGATCAGTTTGCTGTCAAAGCCTTGAGAAAGATCCCGAATCTCGCGGAGCAGGGGAACTCGCAGTCATGAACCCTGAATCGCTGAAACCAAGCGACGGCGTTCTCCTAGTCGAAAATTAGGCGGCGCAAAGCCGCTGATCTGAACGGCCAGTTCGCAACGATCACGTGGACGCCTCGAAAAGTAGACATGATCCTCTGGACCTGCGGCCACGCCTGCTGAGCTAAAGGTACGCCTCTAATAGTCGTCCCAATCACCTCCGCAAAAGAGGAGGTATAAGGATTCCAACTGAGGCCCAAGCGCCGCTCAAACTTCTCATCCGAGCCTGCAATGGAAGGAGTAACCAAAACACCCAAGGTAGGCACTTGGATACGCGTCCATCTCTGCCGAGACGCACACGCGATAAGCGACCCTCCGCGACGACCTCCTCTACTTACAGGCCTCCACCGAATCGACGCGGCTTTGTAAGGTCATACTGTCCACTTACTGTCCACGACTGCAAGGAACGAGGGCGACAGGATGACATGAAAGAGACCAAAGAGAATTCACCGGCCGGGTGGAAAAACCAGCGTAAATACAGAGGGTTACGGCTAACTCGAAGGTTTGGTAGCGCTACCGGGAATCGAACCCGGGTTTGAAGATTGAGAATCTTCCGTCCTAACCCCTAGACGATAGCGCCATCTGAAGCTAGCCGAGGATGTCAGCTGCGAAATCAACACCGAGGCGGCGTTAATTCAGCATCGATTATAACAAGGAGCCGTCGCGGTTCGACCGGCTAGACCTGTAGCACCCTCACTGGTGATGAGGACGAGTTTCGCGCAGGATCATCGCAAAGTTCCGGCCTCCGAGACTGAATCCCTGCTGAATAGTCCCTGTGACTGCGACTTTCGATTTGTTTCCGGGAACGCCGAATTTGTTGCTGTAAATCCAGAGGCGCCCAGTGCCGTCGTCGATTTCGAATGCTGCTACTCCCATAACGTCGAACGAATTTACCACCTGGCCTGCGACTGTGACTTCGTGATCGCGAAAGCGTGCGGGATCTCGATTGATCGATTCGATGCTTTCCCGCGCGGGGCAAGCAGCGAGAAGTGCCGTCGCGGTGACCAGACAGGTGATGGCTATGAATCGGGGAATTTTGGGCAAGAGTCCTCCCGGGTGATTCGATTATTGAAACACAGGTAAGAAATAGAAGTTGCTGGGATTCGTGATGCGGGATCTTGAAGACCTCATGACTGCAGAGGCGCTGTAGGTTCGGGACAGGAATGAAGTTGGACTAACGAGCTCGCGCCAGCACCAGGGTGACATCGTCAGGTTGCTCGGCGCCGCCGATCCAGTCATCGACCGCTGCGGTGACAATTTCAGAAATGCGTTGGAGTGGCAGGTCGCGGTTTTCGTGGACCAGTTCGATCAGGCGTTGTTCACCGAACTCGCCGAAGTCATTTTCGGGTTCAGTGACGCCGTCGCTGTAGGCAAGAAAAATTTCGCCGGGGCGAAGTTGCACGGAAGCCTCGTCGTAATTGATGTTGTCGAATAAACCAACCACGGTCCCGCCGTCCTCCAGCCGCTTCACGACGCCCGCGGTCGAGAGCACCAGCGGCGGCAGATGGCCGGCGTTGCTGAAGGTGAGGCGGCGATTCTCCGCGTCATACATAGCAAGAAATAAGGTCGCGTATTTTTCCTGCGGGGTGCTGTGAAAAAGCTGGTGATTCAAAAGAGACAGCAGGGTGCCGGGGCAAACCTCCGCGCCTTCGATCAGCGAGCCACCTCTGGTTAGTACCGGCGGGCCGCCACCGACCGCCTGTAACTGGCGCAACGCCGGAATGCCTTCCACCGAATACGCCCGGACGGCGGAGTGAATGGTCGCCATAAGCAGCGCGGCGGAAATTCCTTTTCCGCTCACATCGCCAACCGCCAGCAGCAGCCGATCCGGGCCGAGCGAAAGAAAGTCATAATAATCACCGCTTACGCTCCGCGCCGGACGACAGAAGCCAAAAACTTCCAGACTAGGAAGCTGGGTGATGTGCCGCGGAAAGAGTTGCGCCTGCACTTCCTGCGCGATGGTGATTTCGTTTTCCAGACGCTGCTTTTCCTTTTGCTCGAGAACCAGATTCTGGATGGACTCAGTCATGGAGTTGAACGAATTCGCCAACGCAGCCAACTGGTCATTCGAAGTGATGGGAATGCGATGAGTGAAATCTCCGCGATTCACGTGGGTAGTGGCCTGATACAGCTGCGCGACCGCACGGGTGATCGAACCCGAAAGCCGCGTCCCTATCCACCAGGCGGCGGCTTCAAAAAGAACAAGCAGAACGAAAAGCAGGAAGAGAAGAAATTCGATAGTGGAACCGAGATCTCCCAGCGAGGAAAAACCGAGGTCGTACAGCTGCGAGAGCCGCGAAGTCACGCTAATGGGAGCTGGATTTGCATCTGCGCCGCTCATCCAGTCCAGAACGGGTATCTCCGCTCCGGAGGTAACTTTGAAATCGAATGTTCGTCGTGGAGGGGGTATGTTACCCGCACTGTAAATCGGTGTCGGATTCCTGGTTCCAGTATCCGATCTGTACAAAGTTACTTCGCCCAGATTGCCTCCGAGTTCAGCCAGCAAATGCTGCTCGACGGGCCGGCTTGAAAGCACAACCAGCACGCCATCGTTGCCGGGGATTCTGGTGACTGAGCGCAAAAACACGGCGCCATGGTCCTGCACAACTCGGGTCAAATCTTGACGAAGATATTGCGGTAGCGATGGAGCGGCCTCGCCGGAGTTATTAAAGATGAGCTTGCCATTAATCCATGCGAATACTTGATGCGTAGTGCGCGATGGTATTGCGGCCGGCGGCAAAGGTATGACGCTGTGGGCGGATATTTTGGCGCCTATCTCACTGGCGAGTCGGACATTGCTTATGCCGAGGCTTCGCAGGTCCGAATCCAGCCGCGATGTAAGGATATAGGCGGCAAATTGGCCGGAGAAAAGATAGAAGGCCAATGCGGCTAGAACCACCAGTAGAACGAGGGGAATGACTCCGATAAAAGCGTAGGTCAATACCAGCCGGCTACGCATCCGCCACAGCAATTTTGACGAGAACCTGCGCAGCGAAAGTACGCCGACTAGTCCCAGACCGAGAAGCGTCAATAAAACAACCCAGCCAGTGAGAGATCTTCCGAAAGAACTGCGGAACAGTCCACATGCTTCTTCGACAATCAGGAGCAATAAAGCCAGGACCAGCACATAGAGGGTGAAGAACGCGAGCCTGCTACGCGGAAAAAGGCCATAATGCTCCAGCCAGAGCCGCGCGCGTAAACGACGGGAGGTCATGCGATATCGCCTGAATTATAGATGGTAGGACAATCAAGAAAGGACTAAGGATTGTGGCCGGATTGGGTGCTGCTAGAATGCGGTTGTGCGTACGAAAATTTTCGCGATCAGCGCCATTGCGGTCGTGGCCTGCCTGTGTGGGGCGCAGGAACCGGCCCCGCCGAAACCGCAGGTCAAAGTGAACGTTCTGAATGTGTGCTCGCCGTCGCCGGCAGAACAGCAGGAAATTTCGTCGGCGCTGGCGCGGATTCCGAAGCGGCCTTCATTCAGTCCGGACTTTGAAGTGGACCGCGGGCGATCGGTGCTGGATCCGAATGCCAATCCAATTACGGGTATGGTCAACGCGACTGTCGCGCAAACGAGTTCGTCGGGGCCGGCGTTGGCGGAGTTTGTGCGCATCCGCCGCGACTTCCCCAACGGCGAAACATTTTCGACCGCGCAATATTCGTTCAGCCGCGACAAGGAACAGATGGTCGAGACGCTGGTCTTTCGTCTGCGCGAGGCCAAAGACCTGCTGGAGATTTCTATCGAATCGAGCGCGTCGTCGGTGACTACGGCCGCCACTATGCTCACAGCCGCTACCCCTGCAGGACGAATCAAGCTGGAAAGATTTGGAAAGTCATCCGTGGTGCTGGCGCGCTGTTCAGGAAGTAATGGAGGTCCGGCGCCTGACCAGAGTGCATATGAATCTTTGTTTGCCTCGGCGTCATCGATTTTGTCGGATTATCGTGGCGTGCTGGATGCGAGAAAGCTGATTCCGGCAGAGCTGGCACGGATCAGCGGATCCGGCGTAGTGCACCACAAGGGCGGAAATGCGACGCGCCATCAGTAATCCGCGGTTGCGACCGAATTTCAATTCTGTAATCTAATCGAGCCTATGGGTATACGAAACGTTGTTATCGTGGGATCGGGTTGTGCCGGACATACGGCGGCACTCTACACCGCGCGCGCGAAACTCGAACCATTGGTGATTGAAGGCCACGAACCCGGCGGCCAGCTTTCACTCACCACTCTGGTGGAGAATTTCCCCGGATTTCCGGAAGGTATTCAAGGGCCGGAGCTGATCGCTAACATGCGCCGGCAGGCGGAACGGTTTGGCGCGGAATACCAGATGGCCCACGTTACCGGCGCTGACCTGAGCAGCCGGCCGTTCACGCTGACAGTTGGCAAAGAGAAAATCCAAACGCGCAGCCTTATTATTGCCAGCGGCGCGTCCGCGCGCTGGCTGGGATTGCCGAGTGAGCAGGCTTTGATCGGTCACGGAGTTTCGTCATGCGCCACCTGCGACGGATTTTTCTTCTCCGGCAAAGATATTGCCGTGATCGGCGGCGGCGATTCCGCGATGGAGGAAGCGATCTTTCTCACCCGTTTTGCCAGCAAGGTATCGCTGATTCACAGGCGAGACGAATTTCGCGCCTCCAAGATCATGCTGGAGCGGGCTCAGCAACACGAGAAGATCGATTTCATCACCAACACCGTCGTCGATCAGGTGGATGATCCCGCAAAAAAAGAGGTAACCGGGTTACGGCTGCGCGATCTGAGAGATGGAAAGACTTCGCACTTGGCGGTGAGCGCGATGTTTTTGGGCATTGGACACATTCCCAACGCGAAAATTTTCGAGGGCCAGTTGGATATGGACCAGGACGGATATTTGAAGACGACGGGTAACGTTTTTACCAAGGTACCAGGCGTCTACGCTTGCGGCGATGTTCAGGATCGGCGCTACCGGCAAGCCATAACTGCAGCGGGTTCCGGCTGCATGGCAGCGCTGGAGGTAGAGAAGTTCCTTGAAGATCAAGGGGTTGAGTGAGCTGGGTGAGATTGCTCAGGATTTAGAACGCCTGCCAGTTACTTCAGTCTCCTCCGGCCTCCCACTCCGGTAATCTGTTCTAAGCGAACCGAGCCGACTAAATTCAAGTAGTTATGAGGCTCGGTTCGGTTTTAGTAGTTGTTCTTCTAGGTTTAGCCACGCTTCCCAGTGTTTTCTCCGCGGACACACAGAGCGTGCAAAGTGGAGAGGGCCAATCCGTACGGAAGATTGTCATCAAAGTTGTTCCGGTTTATCCCTCTACCGCCCGAAGCATGAGCCTGACGGGAACAGTGAAACTGGAAGCGTTGGTCCTTGCCAATGGGACAGTCAAGTCGATTCAGGTAAAGGGTGGAAACCCATTGCTGGCGCAAGCCGCTCAGAATGCGGTGCGGGAATGGAAGTGGGCGAAGGCGGAACGCGAATCCACTGAAATGCTGGAATTCCGCTTCCGGCCGTAAGCAGCAAAAACCTCATCGCCGTTGAACCTCGAAGCTTGCTTGCAGTTTGTGGTAAAACTTTCTGTGATCTGGTCGAACAAGGTAATGCAAGGCTTTGCCTGCACAGGAAGAACGTGCTGAGAGCGTCGCTCATTTCCTTGTCCGAGAGCCGCATGCTCCGCGGCCTAGCGGAGAAATCATCTCTTGGCCAACATATTTCTTCGCGGTTCGTCGCTGGGACCCACGTAGAAGACGCACTCCAGACCGCGACTGTCTTAAATCGAGCCGGCCTGAGCGTCTCAGTAGATAACCTTGGCGAAAACGTAACCACCGCCGAAGAGGCGACCCACAGCGCTCAACTCTATCATCAGCTTCTATCGGAAATTTCCAAGCGTGGTCTGCAGGCCAATGTCAGCGTAAAGCTCACCCATATGGGGATCGATGTCGATCCGCAGCTCGGGTACTCCAATGTAGCGGGCCTGGTCGAAAAAGCTGCATTGATGTCCCCCCAAAACTTTGTTCGTGTTGACATGGAAGGCTCGGCGTACACGCAGCGCACGCTTGATTTTGTCCAGCAGTTGCACTCGCAGCCCGCAAATAGAGGCTGCGTCGGGGCGGTGATCCAGAGCTACATGCGCCGTTCTGAAGATGACGTGGACAAGCTGCTTCAGGATGGAATCCGCATAAGGTTGTGCAAGGGTGCGTATCGCGAGCCGGACGACATTGCTTATCAGGAAAAGTCTGAGGTCGATGCCAATTACATAAAGCTGATGAGAATTCTGCTGAAGAGCGGGACCTACCACGGCTTGGCCACGCACGACGAAAAAATCATCCGTCAGGCGCAGTCGTTTGCGACCAAGGAGCGTATCCCGCGCGACGCTTTCGAATTTCAAATGCTGTATGGAATCCGGCGCGACTTGCAGCAGTCACTGATACGCGACGGATGGCACATGCGAGTGTACGTTCCGTTTGGGACTGAATGGTATCCGTACCTGATGCGGCGTTTGGCTGAACGTCCGGCAAACCTATTGTTCGTTGCTAAAAACCTGCTAAGGAAATAACCGCCGGCTCACCGTGGCGGACGCGGTATATAGCGCTGTGGACGGCTGCCGGGCTGCTGCTCAGGCTGATTCTCCGGCTGTGATGGGGCCAGCGGCAGCCGTGCTGTGTCGTTCAAAATCTGCCGCTCCCGCGGCGAGAACTGGTTGAACCGGCCCGACTCGAGGGCGCGCTGGCGCGCATCGGGCGGCATGTTGCGCAAATTCTGGATAGCGCCTCTCACTGCCTGCTGACGGTCAGGCGGCAGGCTGTGGAACTGTGAATCAACCGTTCGGAACTGCTGCTTTTGTTGCGGCGTCAGATGCTCCCAGGTTTCCATGCGATGAAGCACTTGCTGCTGCTGTTCGCGAGGCAAAGTGTCGAAGTGTTGCAAGCGCTGCTCGAGCTGCTGCTGCCGGTTCGGCGGCAAGCGGCGGAATGTTGGATCGCTTTGCAGCGCCCGTCGCTGCTGATCTAACGGCGCTCCACGATATTGGTTTAACCACTGGCCGGAATGATGGCCCTGCGCCGGCGGCTGATAGGGGCGCGGCACGTCATAACGTGGTTGCTGTGGCCCAGACTGATAATTTCGCGGAGGCGCTTGATTCCTCCGCGCTGGCGGCGGATAATTTCCCCTCGGTCGCGATCCATAGTTCTGCGGCGGCCGTGATTGATAATTGCGCGGCGGTGCAGAGTAATTCCGTTCCGGCGGCGACTGGTATCGGGGCTGGCGTTCTGGCCGGCTGAATCTTGGCTGCTGGCGTTGTTCTTGATGCCGCGGTTGTGACCGGCTGGGTTCCTGGCGGGAAGGACGCTGAGAAGAATCATTGTGACGATTCTGCGCGAAGCACGGCGCCGCTGCCAAAGCCAGCATCGTGATGCACGAGGCCAGCCGGTGCCGAAATTGCGCCGCTGCTTTCATCCCTGTTTTCCCCCGGAGATCTTTCCGTACTTCTGTCCTTCAGCCCAACTATCGCGCTCGTTTACGGGTTCGCGTGCACATCCTCTTGGACTTGCAAGTCATCCATCAAGTCTGAGTCAGCATAAACGTCATGATTCTGATCGAGCGCCTGCAGGTCGCCAACTGCTGTTCCCGGCTCGGCCACAGAGGCCACCGTAGGGGTAGGGTGATGGAGCTTCTTTTCCTCTAACCGAAACACGCTCGCGCCTATTGCCACGACGGCGACCAGTGAAGCGGCCAGCACAGGACGACGCAGATTCATCCAACTCAACCACCTCGACGGCTGTTTAGCGGCTTCCTCGCGCAAGCGCGCATGCAGCCGGGTATCAAAATACTGAGATGGTTCAGGCGCGACCCATTCATCGAGCAGCGCCATCGTCTTCTGGAACTCGGCTAGCTTTCCCGCACAATCGGAGCAGGAGCGCAGATGGTTGTTGACCTCTGGCTCGGCGACGATGAGTCCGGCGGCCAGGTCCGGAAGCAGTTCGCGAATTTCATTGCACTTCATAAATTTTCCTTTTTCGTTAGACGAATTCTTTCAGCTGTGTCCGCAATGTTTCATAGGCGCGGAACAGCAGCGATTTGGTGGCTGACTCACTTAACTTCAAAACTTCTGCGATCTGTTTGTAGTCCATTTGCTGGTACTTGTGCATGAGCACCGCCATTTTTTGTCTTTCCGGCAGTGCCTCCACTTTTTGCCGGATTGCGTTCAAACGTTCCCGCTGCATGATCTCTTCTTCGACGCTTGGCGTCTTGTCTGCCAAGTCGGGGGACTGGCCGGTTTCTTCGTCCGGCTCGTCAAGGTTCATTATGTTCTCAGGACGTTCATGTCGCGTGTCGCGCGAATAATTCATCCCCAGGTTGGTCGCAATGCGATAAAGCCAGGTGGTAAATTTCGCGCTGGCCTCATAGCTCGCCCGGGACCGGTACACCCGCAAAAAAACTTCCTGGGCCAGGTCCTCCGCGGCAGCAGTGTTGTGCGCCATGCGGTACATAAAGTTTATGATCGGCCGACGATATTTCTGTACCAGAAAATCGAACGCCGAATCATCACCCGCCTTCACGCGAAGCATGACTTCTGCGTCGGTTAGTTCTCCGCCATTTGCGCTCGCCGCTGCCGCCTGCGAGCGCGTGCCAACTGCTGGCAACCCGTAATTGAGTGCCACACTGCTCACATCAGAGTTAACCCCATCAGGGTCAGAAAGTTGCGGTTCGCCTGAGCTGGGCTCGGAGGCAGATGTTCCTTCTTTAGAATAATTTACAGGCGGGGCCGCGGGTTTGGACTTCTTCCACATGGAAGCTGAGATTGAGAGTAGCGCCAGGGGCGACTCGTTGGCCGCCGATGCCTTTTGGGCGGACTTAATCTCCGCCGATTCCGAACCGTTACAGACTAGAAGGTAGCCTACCACGGGTCACGGAAACTGAGGGTTCGACGCTTTGCTAGAATAGCCGTCTAAGCGGGCGCTTAACTCAGCGGTAGAGTGCCATCCTCACACGGTGGAAGTCATAGGTTCGAATCCTATAGCGCCCACCACTTCTAAACAACTTAGCTCGGTTTACATGCCGTTCCCATGCCGTTCAACGCAAGGCCGACAATTTTGCCGTGGGCTTCGCGCATGTCCGCCGTTGCCGCGTCACCATAAATATTCATAGTGGTGCGGATGTCAGAATGCCGCATGAGTTTCTGTTGCACTCCGACCGGCGTTCCAATCGCATCAATCCACATCCGGTAAGAATGCCGGAATGAGTGTGTGCTGATGTGACCCAACCCCGCTGCTTGGCTTGCGGTGTCTAGTCTTTCCCAAACACAGCGGTAGGAATAGGGCAGTCTTCCGAGCTGAAACGGCGAAGCAAAAATAAAATCCTCCGTGACGGAGAATTGAGTTGTTTGCTTCCAGACCTTCAGCACATTGAGCAGGTCAGCGGAAACCGTCAGCGTCTTGCGTGAGTCATCCGTCTTCACATCGTCAATGACTTGCTGCACGATGCCACGCTCCACGCGTAACGTCCCATTCAACCAATCCACGTCCGCCCACTTGAGCGCGAGTGCTTCACTAATGCGAAGACCGAAACACACACACATAAGCGCGAGCAGATTGAACGGCTCTTCTAAATGAGACACAAGCACCCGGAATTGCTCCACCGTTAGGCTTCGCGCTTTCCGTGTGCGCTTGGACGCGCCTTTCACCGTAACCAAAGTGATTGGATTAACCTGCATGGGTACGTCTTGCTTCCACATCGCGTAATTCCAAAGCGAGCTGAGAATCCCGCGAATGTGGACCTTGCTCTTGGGAGCGAGTGCCAGCGAATCTAACCACAGCTCTACAGGACGCGCCTGTAAGTCTGTAATGAGTGCTTCGCCCCACTTCGGCATGATGTATACGCGAAGCCAAGACTCGTAACCGCCTCTTGTATCGTGTCGCGTGGGCATCTTCTCCGCTCTGTATTGCTCTACCAGCGCACGGATAGTAGGTGCGCCGTTTTGCTGTTGTGGTTTGGTTTCCAGGCTGTCGCGTAAAGGCTTCGCGGCCTTCCACGCTGCGGCCTTTGTTGGAAAGCGGCCAAGCGCCTTGCATTTCCGCTTGCCGTTCTCCCACCAAAAGAAATTCCAAACCTTGCTGCGTTTATCTCGTGCAATGCTTCCGTTTCTAGTTCTGCTGCTCAATGGACCCTCCAAGTCCCGCAGCAGACGGCGCTGTGAGCATAGCATCGAGTTCGGACTTGAGAAAGCGCCAGGTCACGCGCTGAGATCCGGAGAGCGGGTGAGCAGGTATGCGGCCTTGCTTTGCCCAAGCGAGCACGGTGCGTGGCTGCACCTTCAGATATTGAGCTGCTTCTGTGGCAGTCAGCCACTCGGATTGGACTTCAATTTTCATGGTCTAGAACACGTGTAAATCGAGAGCGTTACACGCAACGCATATGGAAGATACGGCTTCCAAGCATTCTGAGCTTGGGGCTTGGCGAGACATTAGTGGTTTGCGCCGCTTCTGCCCATTGCCTTGCCCCGGCTCGGTTTCTCCGCTCGCCACTGTTTTTGCACACCTAGAAGATTCCTCTGGCGTACATTGACGCTTTCAGTTTCAGTTCATGTGAAGGTACGCTCTCACGATGCGAACTGAAACAAGGCAGCGTTGGGTCCAACTCCTGCAAGATGCCGCGACTGAGCAAGACTCGCGCCGATTTGCCTTGCTAGCCCGCGAGATAAAGCAAATTGCAGCCGAGATAATCCGAGATGCTCAAGCCCGAGATTCCACCAATTGGACGGTCCAGTAGACCGCGATTTTCTTGCACTACACACCTTCGCAATTGCGCCACAATCACCGAAGACGCGTCCGTGCAACTTGTGGCTAGGGTATCAGCGGCCTTTTCTTAAATCGAAACGTCACGCCAATTTTCCTAAATTCGGAAATAGACTGTCGGTGTATATATAAGAAACTACGGGCCTTTCCGGGCTTTTGCTTTTATGATTTTGTGGCGCGGCAGCGCAAGTGCCGTTAGGGTGTTACCAAATTGCTGTAAGTCAAAGTAGCAGTATAAGTTACGCGGAATTTTTATCGGGACAAACTGCCGGGAAAAACTAAAGGCAATCTCTAGTTGGCGCGTGCCCGTCTTGGTCTTTACTTTTGAATTCGGTCATTGCCAGTTGGAACGCGCGGGGCATACTATGTTGGACCTCATGGGAGGGGTAATTGAGTTATAAACAGCGTGGTCGGACGCAACTTCTGATTGTTTCCGTGCTTCTTGCGACCTTCATGGCCGCTGTATTGATAGCGGTTGTGCGTGGCAACTCAGTGGCGCTGTGCGGTCTGTTGCTACCTTTAGGTGTTTGTTTAAAGCGCATCACCGGATACTATTTCAGCCGTAGGTAGTGGACCCATACGCAGGCTGTGGTACGTTGTGCGAAGTGTTCTAGCAAAGGAGAACCTCAGCTATGAAAAGCACGGCGGTTCTAACGTTTTTATTGCTGTCGGTCCTTGCGAGCGCGGCTCAGTCTGTTGGTGCGGCATCGCTAATGGATGACGGCAATCACTTTCTTTCCAACTGCGACCGCTCACAGCAGACGGACAAAGCGGTCATCATCGCGTGTCTCACCTACGTGCAATGGGTTAAAGACGGCGCGTCCGTTGTGCACGCAACTGACCAATGCGTTCCTCAAAATGCAGTTACATTCCAACTGCTCGACATATCAATGAAATTCATTCGGGACAACCCGGAGACTCGCGACCAGCGGACGGCAATTCTTGTGCACCGCGCAATAGTCAACGCCTTCCCCTGCGAGAAATGAATCTCAGTGAAAACTACATGCCGTTTTACATGCCGTTCGCACTGCTCTGCATCGAAAACCACGGTATTACATGCCGTCTGCTGCGTTCTAAAGTATTGAAACTACGTTGTCGTGCGGATTCGAATCCTATAGCGCCCACCACTCCCACATATCCTTCGATTTCGGCGGTCGGCCCCGGTTCTTAGCCATTTCGGCAGCGTCGCTAGGGCCTGTTAAAACGGGCCGCAGATACCTCCAAAACTCTCTCGGGATTTCTACCATTGGGCGGGTAAGTCGAGCTCGCGCGCCGATTTACAGTGCACTTCCGTACCTGTCAAAAACACCGAGGGAATATTGTCCACGCTGGTTATCTAGGAAATGATCGGCTCAGGGCCGGACAAAGTTGCTGACCTGGTTCCCACTTTGCAGGGAACGAGTCGCATTTGGAGATGGACAATGGCGAAAATTCTGCTGGTGGAAGACAACGAAATGAATCGGGATATGCTGCGGCGGCGCCTGGAGCGTATCGGCTGCTCAGTAATTATTGCTCTCGATGGTGAGCAGGGATATTCACTCGCCCAGTCGGAAAAGCCAGACCTGATTCTGATGGATATCAGCTTGCCTGCTATGGATGGGTGGGAAGTTACGAAACTCCTGAAGGCGAATCCCGCCACTCGACATATTCCGGTAATCGCGGTGACCGCGCACGTTTTGGTAGGCGATCGAGCGAAAGCGTCCGAGGTGGGATGCAGCGACTACGACACTAAGCCGGTCGACTTTGAACGGCTGTGCGGGAAAATCGAAAACCTCTTACCCGAGAAGAAACTTGCATAAATCGGCCACAGGAGCTATGCCGGCACGCGCGCTCAATCCTCGGGATGCGATTGCGTCCAATCTTGAACTGGCGGAGCGAATCCTCGACCACTCAAACCGCAATCTCGCGGTAGCGATTGAGATCCTTGTGGGTGCACAGGACATCAAGCCGCTGTTACTGGAGCAAACCAAAAACAACGCTGCAATCGCTACTCTCCTGCTGAAAATACGAGAACAGGTCAGCTCAGAAAAAGAGCGAGACTTGCTGGAATCTGCAAGTGCGCAGTGCTTTCGCACTTGGAGTCATATGTCTGACGGACGAGAGCTTTCTGATACGGCAGGCGCTACCGCCAATCTGATGCTGCCCATTCTGCTCGACAATAATTGCTGGAAGGTATTTGTACATTTTCTGCGGACACAGAAAGATGCTTTCCCGGCCGGCGACAGCTCCGAACCAGAGGCTATTGCCCGTACCCGCCAGATTGTTCGCGCGCATCAAGAAGCGAAAAATACAGTGGCTGAGCGCAAGCGCAGCGCTGAGAGGCTTTCACAGCTCGCCTCGATTATCGAGTTTTCAAGCGACGCCATCATCATCTTTACATTAGACGGCATCATCGTGAGTTGGAATAACGGGGCCGAGGGTGTGTATGGTTATGGCGCAAGCGAAGTACTTGGCAAGCCGAGGAGTGTTCTTTTTCCGCCTGAGCAGTCAGACGATCTGCCGGTGATGGTGCAGGCTTTAAAGCGAGGAGAGCAGATTCAGCGATACGAGACCGTGCACATGGCAAAAGGCGAACGGCGCATCGAGGTCTCGATGGGCATGTCGCCGGTTAAAGATGCCAGCGAAGAAATCATCGGCATCGCGGCGATTGTCCGTGATATCAGCGAACGCAAACTTCTGGAAAAACAACTTCGCCAGTCACAAAAGATGGAGGCTCTGGGCCAGCTCTCCGGCGGCATCACTCACGATTTCAATAATTTGCTTACTGTAATCACTGGTTATTGCGAACTGTTGGAGCAGCAATTGCCGGCTGATGGTATTCCACGCAAAAATTGCGAGCAGATCAAAAAAGCGGGAGAAAGGGCTGCTTCCCTCACCCGCCAACTTCTAGCGTTTTCCCGGCAACAAGTATTGGAACCGAGGGTGCTTAACCTGAACACCGTGATCCTGGACGTAGAAAAAATGCTGAGTCGGGTGATTGGTGAAGACATCGAGCTTACAACGTCATTAGAAACTAACCTGGGATCTATCAAGGCCGATCGCGGACAAATCGAACAAGTCTTAATGAACCTGGTGGTCAACGCCCGGGATGCGATGCCAAACGGTGGCCGATTGTCTATTACCACGGCGAATATCGTTGTGGATGATCTCTTTGCGCGCTACCACCCGCCACAGCAACCGGGCAAATACGTTCGGTTGGCGGTTAAAGATAGCGGCATCGGAATGAATGCGGAGACGCAGGCGCGTATCTTTGAGCCGTTTTTCACTACAAAAGAAATAGGCCGAGGCACTGGCTTGGGACTGTCGACTGTGTATGGAGTCATCCGGCAGAGTGAAGGTTACGTATGGGTCCAAAGTGAGCGTGGGAATGGCACGACCTTCGAAATATATTTGCCACTCGTCGAGGAAGCCATTTCGCAGGAGAAGCGCAGCGTTAGCGACCACAGCCCTTCCGGGGGAACAGAGACTGTCCTTCTTGTTGAGGACGAGGAGGCGCTCCGGGAACTGACGCGCGATATGCTCGTCGGGAGCGGATATAAAGTGCTCGACTCGGCATCGCCGGAGAAAGCTATTGAAACTGCCAGCCAGTATGCCGGTCCAATTCACTTGCTGCTGACCGATGTGATCATGCCGGGAATGAACGGACCCGCTCTAGCGCAAAAGCTTACGTCTGTCAGGCCGGAGTTGAGAGTCGTATATATGTCTGGCTACACTGGATTCAGGCACGGACAGGGGCCCGAGTCAACTACCAATCTGCTTCCCAAGCCTTTTAACCGAGAAACGCTGCTTCGTAAGCTTCATGATGCCTTCACGCTAGACTAGAACGCTTCAAAAGCCGCCGTCGGTATTCCGACGGAGAAGGTTTGCCGCAGTTTCTTATTCAGGGCATGCTAGGTTGAAAAACAGTCCAAACCCCAAACGCGATAATTCGGGGCCGGAGCAACCCCCTTCGCCCTGGCCCTGAACCGCGTTCTTCATAATTTTTTCAGTTGGATCCAGCCGCGTTTCCTAATACGCAAGAAAGTTGTGACTGGTTCGGCTGGCTTGATTTCGCAAGCCAGCCAACCGGGATCTAGACCGCGCGTGGGCCTCGAACGAAGTGCAGCACTAGCGAAATCAGCGCCACAATAAGCAGAATGTGAATCAAGCCACCGGCCACGTGGAATACCCCAAAACCCAAAATCCAAGCCACCAGCAGAATCACGAACAGAATGGTGAAGATACTCATAATTGAGCTCCTTTCAAATAACTCTCTAGGCTACGTCAGCTGCGTTCGATGGCCGTGCGCTGACCCGAGATGCACCCCTATCTGGGGCTGCACGAAGTTAGCGGACTCACTACAGAGAGGTCGGTACGAAAATCGGGGTCAAGCGAGTGGCTGATACTCGAATTCTCATACATCCGCAGCGAGAGCCGAGATGACACGTTATTGCACTGGCACTGTGCCGCTGACCGGAATACCGCCTATGCTGCCGGTAATGGTAAGCGAGACAACGCCAGTGGGAACGGTCATGTTGAACGACGTGGAGGAGGTCGTGTTCGCAATGACAGCACTTGCGGGGACTACGCCGGGCTGGTCAGCCGAAAGTGAAACGGTGACATCCTGAATTGCAGCCTTGGAAAGCGATAGCGTGACAGTTGCCTGCCCTCCGGCCGGCGCTGGGTCTGGAGAGACGGTGATCCCGCTGAGCGACTCGAGCACACACTGCATGCTCTGGTCCTGGTTCGGTATATTCGACGGCGGAGTAGCCCAAGGGACGTTCACGAAGTCGAAAAATTCCTTACTGATATCAGGCTGTGCCGCATCGCGAGCGGTCAAGCTTGGGAGGTTGAAGCGGGTCTCGATGAGCTTCAGGATTGCCGTATAGTCCATCGGCAGGTGCGACACGTAATTAGCTTTTGTGAAGGGTGAAATCACAATTACGGGCACGCGGAAGCCGGTGAAAAAGAACCCGCAAACCGGGTCGGTGCTGTCATTGGCGCAGGCAGTGCCGCTTTGCGTGGAACCGTCGCTGGGAAATTGAATGGCATCGGGTGGCACCGCCGACTGCGGCGGAACATGATCATAGAAACCACCCGGCTCATCGTAGGTGAGGATCAGCACGGTGTCCTTCCATGATGGGCTGGCCATCAATGCGTTAATGATTCCGGAGATATATTTCGCGCTAGTCTGGACGTTGATCGCATGAACAATGTCCGTATCATTCGAGTGCTCGTCCAAGCCGACATAGCCTGCGGGTTCAAGGAAGGAAACTTGCGGCAGGGTTCCGTTCTGCATGTCGGTCATCAGCTGCGAGATCGAGGCAAACTGGTCGGGAAAGTTACTGAGTGCGAAGCTGCCGTAATTAAATTGCTTCAGGTAGCTGTATTTCTCGAGGCATGATGGCGTTGTGCATCCCGTCGAATCCGGGTGAACGTAAATCTTCCAGCTAATGCCGTTGTCCTGCATTTGCTGAATGATGGTCTTGCTGGTCAGGTGCTCATTGGCGACCAGAGGGGAAACGTGACCTTGAGATGTGGCGCCGTATAAGTACATCCGGTTAAGTTGGGTGCGCGACATGATCGGTGCGAACCAGCGGTCCGAAGTCGCGAAATTCGACGCCATGAAATAGTAGTAATTCAACTGGTCGCCAGTGAAATAGCCCATCGCCCGGTGCCCCAGAACGTCATAAAGAGTGGGGCTGCTCTGCTGTGCATCGTTAGCCGCGGTGATTACAAATCCGTCCATCAGGGCATTGTTGGAATCTTCAGGATGGAAACGATTGCGGTCGCGATGGCTCTCAGCCCACGAAGGACTCGGGTTCTCGGTGCAACCAGTCTGCAAATTGTAGGGATTGATCACCGTCCCAGCGGGATCGGCATCGACTGAGGTTGTCGGCTCGGCGTCGAACGTAGTGCCGTTAGTGGCCTGCGGGAAGCCGTGCGCCTGCCAATAATCCGGAAGATGTCCGAAGTAGTGATCGAAAGAGCGGTTTTCCTGGGTGACGACAATGATGTGCTTTATCGCGGTGATGTCATGCGCCATCTGAGCAAACGATGCGCTGACACTAGCGTTTTGATTGTTCGCGATCGCTAACTTACATGTCGAGCCGCTGCAATCGCCGCTGAATCCGGAGAAAGTGGAGCCGGAGTCGGGCGTCGCTGTCAGCGTCACGGTGGTTCCGTTATCGAAACTGGCGCTGCAAGTTGATGGGCAATTAATTCCTGCGGGGTTGCTGGTCACCATTCCCTGACCGGAAACTTCAACCCTCACTTGTGCGGAATTCTTAGAGGCGGTCGCGAATGTTGCCGAAACCGATTGGTCGCTGGAAAGCGTGATCTGGCACGAGGTTCCGCTGCACGCGCCACCGTATCCCGAAAATTGAAATCCCGAACCCGCCGTAGCGGTGAGCGTAACCGCAGTTCCAGAGGAAAAACTGGCGGTGCAGGTGGTCGGACAATTGATTCCAGCGGGGCTGCTGGTGACTGTGCCCGTGCCAGTGACCGCAACTGTCAATTCGAAATTCTTGGGGGGTGGCGGAGGATTGGTGGCGGAGGTGCCTCCGCAAGCAGTTAGAACCAACGTACAGGCCAGAGAAACAGCAAAACCGGATAACCGAAAACTCACGCGATGCCACCCTCAATTCGGCACGTTTTTTAGGTGCGAAAGCGAGTAGCTGGGTTGCTTGCTGCCGGACGGCCTGAAAGGCGGACTGGGCGGGCGTTTTATGCGAAAGAGAAGTGCGAATATCCTGTATAGATGCTAAGAGAGTCAGGCAAACCTCAGCCGGCAGGCTTGTGCGGTGATTGCCGGCACATGCGGCTGATCTTGTCAGACCGTGGGACGACGTTCTACCTGTGCCAGCGCTCGAAGGCGGACAAAAATTTTCCGAAATATCCCCGATTGCCGGTGATTCAGTGCAAGGGATATGAACCCGAAGTGGCTGACTAGATCGGTGATCCGTGATCAAGGCAGTCTAGCGCTGAACCCTGGGGATCAAGCCGGAGAGCACCGGTCTCGTCTGCGCAAAATGCCTTGATGCCCGTGCTATTGAGAGAGACAGGAATTGCAGTCACTTGAAATTTTGTGACCGGTATACCCGTGGTCTCTGCGCTGCAATTTTGAAGTGTGAAAACGTAACCATGTTTTTGTCCGCCCAATAAGTCGGAATCACCCAGACCTGCGGAGTTCAAGTCCGCCAGGTTGCAAGTAAATCCCTCAGTCGGATGCTGCGCTGCGTACGACCTCTCAGCGGTCGCGACCATGCGAACCGAATGTGCGGCTGAAGCTTCGTTGGCGGCAATTTTTGCCCGCAGCACATTGGGAATCGCGATAGCGGCAATGATCAGAATGAGTGGAATCGCAGCGATGCCCAAGTAGCCGAGCACCAGACCGGCAATTGCCAAACCCTTACCTTGAATCTGACCGGCACTTTTTTTGATTCGCGAAAGCGAAATGTGCCCAAGGACAATCGCCACCACCGACAAAGGAAAAATATTCAGAATCCCAAAAACTAAACTGGCGACGGCCATGCCGCTCGTCTTTGATTGCGAAGGAGGCATTCCGGGCCTCACGTCAGTGGTTGTAGCCGGTTGAGCGGGTGGAATTGCATTGCCGCAATTGGAGCAAAATTGGCTGTTATCAGTGACAGTCGCACCGCATCGAGGACAGTTCAAGGGGTATAGGCCTCCCGCGCCGATCAACGCTCTGGCGGTAAATTGGCGCAACGATACTCTGCCTGCCCATCCAGGTCAATTGAAAATTTGGAGCACTCGAAAATCGCACGAGATGAAGATCGAGTAGCTTTGCTCTGTCGACATCGGTGTGGATTATTCCTGAGGCTTTGACGGAAGCTCGAAACCCAGCTCCTTCATCACCATTTGTAAGTCTTTCCAGGTCTCTTTTTTCTGGCGGGGATCGCGAAGCAAAAACGCAGGGTGGTAAGTAACGGCGAGTTTGGTTCCGCGAAAATCGTACCAGCGTCCGCGCAACTCAGACATCGGCGCGTTGATCGCCAGCAGAGTCTTCGCCGCGACGGCGCCGAGCGCCACAATAGCTTTCGGAGCGACGGTTTGAATCTGACGCATAAGAAACGGAGAGCAGGTCTCGCACTCGTCGCGTTCAGGGGTTCGATTACTCGGCGGGCGGCACTTGATGATATTGGCAATGTAAACTTCTTCGCGGCTCAGACCCATCGCTTTGATCATGTTGGTCAGCAGTTGACCAGCGCGACCGACGAACGGCTCGCCCTTTTCATCTTCGTCCGCCCCGGGAGCTTCGCCGATGAACATCAAATCAGCGCGAGGATTGCCTACGCCAAAGACGATCTGCTTGCGTCCCTGTTTGGATAGACGGCAACGGGTGCAGTCGCCGATGTCTTCGCGAATCTGGCGGAGTGCGATGACGGGATCAGACGATACAGTCGCTTGGCTGGAAGCTCGGGACACTGACGCAATGGGCATGGTGACGGCGGTCTCACTTTCAAATTTGGGGACGGAGCTTAATACCTCAACTGGCTGGCGGTAGAAATCATATATCCCGAGATCGTTGTAGTAGCGAATTCGATCGGAAATCGCGCGACGAGTTTCCGGATCGAGAGAAGGCATTCCGGAATTGTAAATGGTCGAGATCGGGTGGTTAAGGCAAAAGGCATTTAACCACGAAGGGCACGAAGTTTCACGAAGGAAAATCCCATTCGCTCAAATCAAGGAAATTAAGAGCTAACGACCGAAAGATTCTTTTTCAACTCCACCACACAGTCCAGCACGCGTTGCGCAACTTCCCACTTGGTAGTTTCGAGGACCGGAAGCGTCTCGGACTTGGTGATGATGGTCACGGCATTGCGGTCTGAGTCAAAGCCTACGCCTTCACGGGAGACATCATTCACTACAATTGCATCAAGGGTTTTCGATTTCAGTTTCTTGCGCGCATTCTCGATAACGTTCTCGGTTTCCGCGGCGAAACCAATTATCAGTTGTGATTTCTTATGCCGCGAGATTTCCGCAAGAATGTCGGGCGCGGGCGTTAGGTCGAGACTCATATTTCCGCCGCGCTTCAGCTTTTGCTCTGCCGGACTAGCGATGGTGTAGTCGGCCACGGCAGCAGTTTTAATGACGATCGATGCTTCGGGCAAAAGCCGAAGCACGGCGTCAAGCATTTGCTTCGCCGATTCGACGCTAATCACTTCGGCAGCTGACGGCGGCTTCAGCGATGTCGGCCCCGTCACCAGCAATACTCGCGCGCCACGCCGCAAGGCAGCTTCCGCCAATGCGTAACCCATCCGCCCACTGGAGCGGTTCGTGAGATAACGGACGGGATCGATCTTTTCGCGCGTTGGCCCGGCGGTGATTAAAACCGTCTCGCCGCTCAGGTCCTGCGAAGCGCCAAGCGCCTCCATGGCTGCGGCAACCACAGCTTCGTTTTCGGCTAAACGTCCCGGCCCAGTCATGCCGCACGCGAGATATCCGCTGCCCGGTTCGACGATCTTTACCCCCCGTTTACGGAGAGTCTCGAGATTTTGTTGCGTCGCCGGATGCTCCCACATATTTACGTTCATGGCTGGGGCAACGACAACCGGCGCGGTGGTCGCGAGATAAAGCGTCGTCAGAAAATCACTGGCCATTCCGTGCGCGAACTTTGCGAGAAGATTGGCGGTGGCGGGGGCAACGACTAAAGCATCAATCGATTGCGCGACCGCGATGTGTTCAATCGCAGAGTCGATGTTCGGCTCCGCGCCGGCGTCACGATTGAACATGTCGGTAATAACTTTTTCTCCGGAGAGCGCTGCGAAGGTGAGAGGGCGAACGAACTCCTGGGCGGAGTCGGTCATTATGACCTGAACGCGAATGCCGCGCTCCTGCAGCAGGCGGACGATCTCAGCGGCCTTGTAGGCAGCGATTCCACCGCAAACTCCGAGGGCAACTTTCATGCAGTCTCTCCTGCCGCGTATATAGGATACCGAAGTCCACGCGAGAGGAGTAGCGAGAGATGCCGGTACGAACGTAACCGCGTGAGCTATGAGCTTTGAGCAACGAGCGAACCCGACGAAAGTTCAGGAATACCTGCGGCTGACAAGGTTGCTCACTGCTCGTCGCTCACCGCTCGATTTTCAGTTTTCCTGGCCCATGGCCTTGTCGAGCATTTCAGTAGCGACATCGACCGGCGAGGCGGGTATTTCGGGCACAACCCACTTCACCTTGCCGGCTTTGATCTCGTCCTGCGCGATCCTGCAGGGCTTGCGCGAAATGGTCTCGATGACTGGAGGCGCGCCACCCTGAAGCTGACGCGCGCGCCGCGCCGCCACCAGGATGTATCGATAGTTGCTGTCAAACCCGTCGATCAACTTCATGGGATTCCCCCTGCGTTTACTTCACACCAGCTGCGGTTTTACCGAACGACTGCAAAATGGGTTGCAGACGCCGGCGAACATTTTCCAAACGATACTTCTCTGCCGTGGCGCTTAACGCGGCGTCGGTATGGCCCTGGCGCTTGGACCGTTGCGACAGCAAAATCGCTTTGAGGGCTTCCACGGAATCCGCCAGGCGATCGTTCACCAAAATATAGTCGTATTTATCGTAATTCTCAATCTCACGCCTAGCCTCTTCCAGGCGTCGATGGATCTTTTCTTCCGAGTCCTGGCCGCGGGATCGCAAGCGTTGTTCGAGTTCCGTACGATTGGGAGGGAGAATGAAAATGCTTACCGCATCGGGCAGTTTGGATTTGATCTGCGCTGCACCTTGCACGTCGATGTCGAGCAATAAATCTTTTCCCTCTGCTTCCGCCTTCTTCAGAAAGCGCTGCGCTGTCCCGTAATAGTCGGTTTCAAAAACTCTGGCGTACTCCAGGAATTCATCTTGACGGATCATCGATTCGAACTCATCGCGCGAGACGAAGTAATATTCGCGAGCGTTCTGCTCGCTTCCCCTCGGTCTTCGCGTGGTGTACGAGATCGAAAAAGATAAGTTCGAAACCATCTGGCGAATTTCGTTCACCAGCGTGGATTTTCCGGAGCCCGATGGCGCCGAGATGATGAAGACGTTAGTCATCATTCGATGTTTTGCACCTGTTCGCGCGCCTTTTCGATATCCGACTTCATGATTAGTCCGGCTTCAGTGATTTTTACCGCGTCACCCGACAAGCCCGAGGTTTTCGACATCAGAGTATTGGCCTCGCGATTCATCTCTTGCAACAGGAAATCGAGTTTCTTGCCTGCCTCACCTGCGGACTCGAGCAATCCCAAGAAATGCTCAACGTGATTTTCCAAACGCACCAGCTCTTCCTGGATATCGCTGCGATCGGCCAGCACTGCTGCTTCCTGAAGAATACGGTCGGGATCGATGGTGGAGCCCAACCACTCCTGCATTCGTGATTTTAGCCGCTCGGCGTAATTCTTGAGCACGGCTTCGCGGTGCTTGCGTACTTCGGTGCAGGCCGATTTGAGACTAGCCATTCGTTCCCGAAGCTCCCGCTCCATGCCACGGCCTTCTTCTTCGCGCATGCGATTCAGTTGAACCAGCACATGCTCAATGGCCGACAAAACCGCAGGGATTAGTTCTTCTTCCGCTGGAGCAGCAGTGCTATCGAGCGCTCCCGGAAGTCGAAGGACCGCGTTCAAGTCAGGCTCAGCGGCAATTCCGGATTCCGCGGCCGCGGTGCGAAACGCCTGTACGTAAGCGGCAAGCAGCGGTTTGTTCAAAGCAAATGGCGAACTGCCGCCTTGCTCGAATGAGAGGTTCACATCCACGTGGCCGCGCGCCAGCTTCTCTTTCAAAATGCGGCGCAGGTTCATCTCCAGAGCGTCAGTGTTCGACGGCAGACGAAAGTGAAGATCGAGGAAGCGGTGGTTGACCGACTTGATCGAAATGTTGAACGCAGCGCCACCGTTTACTTGTCCCTTGGTTTGCGCGAACCCAGTCATGGATCGAATAGGCATCAGAAGTTTCTCATTGCGATTGCGTAGCGTGCCGTGGCAGTTCGATGTCGATGAATTGAAGATCATACAACCGGCGATAGGTGCCGAGTTTCTGCATCAGTTCCTCATGACTTCCCACATCGGCAATCGCGCCGTTCTCTATCACTACGATTCGGTCCGCGCGGCGCACGGTTGAAAGCCGGTGAGCGATTACCACCACCGTGCGTCCGGACATCAGGTTCTGCAGCGCTGATTGCACCAGAGCTTCGGACTCGCTATCCAGTGCGGATGTGGCTTCGTCCAAAATCAGAATCGGAGCATTCTTCAACAACGCGCGTGCGATAGCGATACGCTGGCGTTCGCCTCCCGAAAGCCGAACACCTTTCTCTCCGATCACAGTTTCGTATCCTGCGGGAAGCCTGCTGATGAAGTCATGCGCCAGAGCTGCGCGGGCAGCGGCTTCAACTGCGGGTTGCGAGACCCCGGGTTGACCATAAGCGATGTTGTTGCGCAAAGTGTCGTTGAAAAGCACCGTTTCTTGCGTAACCACGCCAATCTGCGAACGCAGCGAGGATAAAGTGACCTCGCGAACATCCCGGCCGTCGATTGCGATTCTTCCCGAGGTGACATCGAAGAACCGAGGGATGAGGGAAACCAGCGTGCTTTTGCCGGCGCCACTCGATCCCACCAGCGCCAGAATTTCACCCGCGTTGACTTCGAGATCGATATGCCTTAAGACTTCGCGATGTTGACCCTCAGATTCATAATGGAATGAAACATCCTCGAAGCTGATTTTCCGGGAGAAAGCCGGCAATGCCGGGGCTCCAGGCTTCTCCTGCACTTCGTCGCGAATATCCATGAACTTGAAAATTTCCGAAGACGCGCCCATGGCCTGCTGAAAGCTGTTATGAAACAGCGCGAACTTGCGGACCGGGTCGTATAGCTTAAATACAGCGATGATGAAGGCGACGAAAATACCGGGCGTCATCAGGCCGTGAACGATCTGCTGGCGGCCCAACAAAAGAAGAAGCACAATGGCGATGGCGCCGAAGATGTCCATCAATGGCGAACTGATCGCCGCGGCCGCGACCGATCTCAGATTGGCACGAAAAAGCCGCTGGGCTGCGGCGCGAAAACGTGCATACTCCCACGTCTCCATGCTGAAAGCCTTGACAATGCGGTTGCCGGTGATGCTTTCGTGAAGAATGTTTTGAATGTCCGCCAGCTTGTCTTGCCCGCTTCGCGTGGTGTGGCGCACCCTGCGGCCAATCTTCGATGCCGAGAAGATAATGAAGGGCACAAACAGCAGCAGCAACCAGGCCAGGTTTCGGCCTAAGAGAATCACCACGCCCGCGATGAATAAGAATGTAAAAAACTGCTGCAGGAATTCCGCCAGAATGCTCGACATGGCAAACTGCACGCGCTCGATGTCGTTAACGATGGTCGAGACCAGAGTTCCCGTCGTGTGCTTCTGAAAAAATGCTGCCGAACGTCGCAGCACAGAGTTGTAGAGCGAATTCCGCAGGTCAGTGATCAGTCCGTATCCCGCATAATTCACCAGGTAAGTGCCGGCGTAGTCGAACAGCCCTTTCAAAACCGTGGAGGCGACAAAGGCGAACGCGACAATCGTCCAGGCATTATGAAAGCGCGAAGGCACAAGTTGCTGCAGATAAATTGTGTGATGAGTATGAGGGACGGTGAAGAGCTTGATGTTATCTGAGCCGGAAGAAGGATTCAGCACGCGATCCAGCACGGGGCCGATCAGCAGCACGCGAAAGGCGTCAAGGAATCCGACACCGGCCAGCAGGATGACGGACGGGATGAATTGCCACGAGTAAGGCGCCAGGTAACGCAGAAGTCGCGTCAGTTGGCGCATGCGGCGCTCCCGAAAAAGGTAAGCCAATGCGAACAACAACGGCCGTCGTGGTTCAATCCACGCCGAAAGCGCTGTCGCGTCCCTAAAATAGGCAATCGATGCAAGGCCTTATTCTACTTGAGACAACGCGCAACGGCAGGGACATCTCAGGTACTAGTGCAACGCATCTTTGTCGGGTTCCGCTATTGCGTTTTATTCCAGACTTTCCATGGAGCGACCATGCAGGCGAAAATGGCGAAGCTGGTCATTTCGATATCCCGGTGAAAGTAGATATGACTTGGCGTCAGCAGTAAAGGAACCGGGATCGCAGAGAGAGAGAGAGAGAGAGACGAACTGGCACTCTGAATAATCGCAAATCCCCGCCGCGAGCCCCGCCATCTAAGACAGAAATACATTTTCAGGAGCAAGCCATGAAATACCGCCAGCTTGGCCGCAAAGACGGCCTGAAAGTTTCCGCACTTGGACTTGGTTGCATGGGCATGTCAGAGTTCTACGGCGCGGGCGATGATAACGAATCGATCGCCACCATCCACCGCGCTATCGAGTTGGGAATCAATTTTCTCGATACCGCCGACGTTTACGGTCCCTACAAGAACGAAGAGTTGGTGGGCAAGGCGATTCGCGGCAAACGCGAGCAGCTGATCATCGCTACGAAGTTCGGAATCGTGCGCGATCCTGCCAATCCGCAGGCGCGTGGAGTAAGCGGCAAACCCGATTACATTCGCAAATCGTGCGAGGGAAGCTTAAAGCGGCTCGGAATCGACTACATCGATCTCTATTACCAGCACCGCGTTGACCGCGACACTCCGATTGAGGAGACGGTCGGAGCCATGGCGGAGCTGGTGAAGGAAGGAAAAATCCGGCACATCGGACTATCCGAAGCGGGGCCGGAGACTCTGCGGCGAGCGGCCAAGGTACACACCATTACCGCGCTGCAATCCGAATATTCGCTTTGGACGCGCGATCCCGAAGACCGGGTGTTGCCGACATGCCGCGAACTGGGAATAGGACTGGTCGCGTACAGTCCGCTGGGCCGCGGGTTCCTGACCGGACAGCTTAAGCGCCCTGACGACTTCGCTCAGGACGACTACCGCCGCAATGCGCCTCGATTTCAAGGCGAGAACTTCCAGAAGAATCTTGACCTGGTAAAGAAAGTCGAAGACCTGGCGCAGCAGAAAAAATGTACTCCATCGCAACTGGCGCTGGCCTGGGTGCTGGCGCAAGGTGATGATATCGTTCCTATCCCGGGGACAAAGCGCGTGAAATATCTGGAAGAGAATGTCGGCGCAGTCGAGGTGAAGTTGGCAGCTGATGATCTTGCACAGATTGAGAAGATTCTGCCCAAGGGGGCTGCTGCCGGCCAGCGTTACAACGAAACCATGATGCGACTGATCGATGTCGCCTGAGGGAACTATGCTCGACAAAATTAACCTTGCCGAAAAGTTTGCACGGATCACCGAGTATTGGAAACCCTACATTGCGGGCGAACTGAACGGGCAATTGGTGAAGCTGGACAAGTTGAAGGGCGAATTCGTCTGGCATCATCACGAGAACGAAGACGAAATGTTTCTGGTGGTGAAAGGTCGCTTCCGCATCGAATTTCGCGACAAGACCGTGTGGCTCGAGGAGGGGGAATTCATAGTTGTCCCGCGTGGGGTTGAGCATAAGCCGGTGGCCGACGAAGAGGCCTGGATTGTGTTGTTCGAACCGGCGTCTACCTTGAATACAGGAAACGTCGACAACCAGTTCACCCTACATGAGCTAGATCGGGTCTAATCGGCCAAACGAACGTAATGACCCGCGCCTGATGGCGCGGGTTTCCGCCAGTACACCATCTTCGGTACTGTAGCCCGACCCGCCATTCGGCGAGACCATAAGTTCAAATCAAGCCGGAATTCTCACCCCCACGCAGGGGAACACCTCCCCGTTACGGCTGATCGTTGAGAACTCATGACCTTTGACCGCACCACGCACGAAGAAGAGCCGGTTTGTACAGCCTGGCAACGGCTGGTACAGGCAGCCTTAATATTCTTTCTGGCCATTGCCCTACTTGTTTTGGCTCATTACTTGCTGATGGCGCCTGATTCCAAGGCTCTGCGGCAGCAGGTGCTCACGCTTTCGGCACAGGTGAATGAACTTCAGCAAGAGCAAGCGATGCCGTCTCTGGTCTTGAACCGCTATCGTAATTCGATTTGTTACATCTTCGGCATTTATCAGGTTGGCTTTCAGAGTGGAAAACCGGTGCAGAGAACGCGCATATCAGGAACCGGCTTTGTGGTCGCGGAGGGACTGATCGCGACTAACCGCCATGTTGCCGAACCCTGGTATGGCGATCCGGACACTGATGCGTTGGTGGCAAAAGGTGCCACTCCAAGGCTCGAAAAGATGGTGGCGTATTTCCCCGGATCTCCTGCACCAATCAATCTGACGCCCGCCGCTCTGTCCTCAGACGGAGACCTCGCAGTCATGCGGATGGAAGACGCGTCGGCACTGAATCTGCGCCCGCTGCCGCTGGCAACGGACAAGCCGAATGCCGGCGAACTGGTTGCGGTAGTCGGATATCCGATGGGCGTTCTAGGCATGATGGCCAAGGCCCCTACACCGGTGTATGCGCGGCTTGCGTACCGGCGTGACGATCAAGGCGCGGCCAGTGAATTAGCGGCGCTTTCGCTGATCCGCCCCTCGGCAACCTGCGGACACCTCGGTGATGTGGTTGGCGACAAGTTGATTTATGACGCACCCACCGCGCATGGAGCCAGCGGTGGCCCGGTCTTCAATTCCCGCGGAGAAGTCATTGGCGTGAATGCCGCTTACATCGATGGATTTGCGGGTGGAACGCTCGGGGTCTCGGCACAATCACTGAAGCCGTTGATCGAGAAGGCCCAAAAAAACTTCTGAAGCTAAACCCAAAATCAAAAGCTCACCGCAGAGAACACAGAGTTACACTGAGAAAAAACACAGAGTATAAGCCTGCGACTCTGTGGCGTTCCTCTGTGTAACTCTGTGCTCTCGGTGGTAATGATTTTCCACTGCAGTAAGCGACCCCGCGTTCAAGACGCCGCTAACTGGTGCGCTTCCTGAATCCCTTCAACCATCCGGCCTCGCGCACATATTCATCATTGAAGCGGTGCAGGCGAGCGGCCATAATCCCTGGCCTGCCTAAATATCCGACTACGTTCTTTTGATCGTTGCGCTCGACCACTGGAAGCCGCCCGATATTATGCCGCAGCATTTTTTCCGAAGCGTCCTGCAAACCCTCATCTGGATAAGTGACCACGACGTTTTGCGAACCGGCATCGAGAACGGAAATTCCGCCAGACGGATCTTTGTCTAACGCGCGCATGACATCCCCGCGGGTAATTATGCCCGCAAGTTTGCCTTGCTCGTCGAGGATGATCATGCCGTGATGTCCGGCGACCTGCGGCTCGCCCCGGGCAATACGTTCTGCGAGGTCGCCAATTTTCATCGCGGCGGGGACAGAGGGAAAGTCCTGGTCCATGGTTTGTGAAACCGTCATGTGATAGAGCACATCGGCTTCATACTCATGAGGAATGCGCAGCCCGCGGCGCCGCAACTTTTCGGTCATGATGGAAGCGCTCGGCATCAGCAGCATGGCAATGCCGTCGGCGAT
>JBOGLH010000063.1:0-8660 GCA_050746025.1 Terriglobales bacterium
AGCCCAGGAATTGCGTGACGGTTATTACGTTAATCTCGGTATCGGAATTCCAACTTTGGTGGCGAATTACATTCCGAAAGGCATGAATGTGACGCTGCAATCCGAGAACGGTTTGCTAGGCATCGGGCCGTTTCCGACCGAACAAGAAGTCGACGCCGATCTCATCAACGCCGGCAAACAAACGATCACCACGATGCCCGGCTCGGCGTTCTTCTCGAGTGCCGACTCATTCGGCCAGATTCGCGGCGGGCACATCGATCTCGCCATTCTTGGCGCATTCGAAGTCACCGACAGCGGCGACATCGCAAACTGGATGATTCCGGGCAAAATGATCAAGGGACCCGGCGGCGCGATGGACCTCGTCGCCGGTGTAAAACGAGTCGTCGCCGTGATGGAGCACAGCTCAAAAGATGGCAGCCCGAAGATTTTGAAAAAATGTACGCTGCCGATCACCGGCCTCGGAGTCGTGAATCTGATTATCACCGACCTCTGCGTGTTCGAAGTGAAAGAAGGCGGCGGTCTTGTCCTCACCGAGCTGCATCCTGGCGTTACGGTGGACGACATCCGCGCAAAGACTGGCGCGCCGTTCGACGTTGCCCTAAAGCGCTGACTTGTTCTCCAGCAGATCGGGTAGATCGCGGACTTTCTCCTGCGTCGATGCTGCTCGCGAAGGCTGAAGCGTAGACAAGCGATGAAAGGCGCTATTTGCGGATGTGTCAATAACATGAACGCCCGCCGGATGAAGCTTCAACGACTGACGATCTTGGCTTGGCGAATGCCCGCCAAGATATTTGATTCACTGATAAGCGATGCAGGTGATGATTCGCGACTGGGTTGGCAAGTGTAGCGGAACTGGTCAATATGAAGCGTGGCCGACCAACAAGATTCCCCGGGATCACGGGCTAATCAGCCAACCAAATTGGAGGATCTGAAAGGCATTCAATTCGACCACGCTTTCTACGTCAGCATTGCACTTAAGGCTGCTTCCGATTTGAGAATTGCTTTGAAGATCGACGAAGGAGTGTTTCGTCGGATTGCCCCGAGTGCGTGGCAGGATCCGCTGCCAGCTTTCATTTATCGGGTGCTCGATGAGGTTCAAAAAGCCGGCCTCTGCATCAACGAATGGTTCGCAAAACTTGAGGACGATTCAACTCCTGATCCAGCCGACCATGAGACTCGATTATACCACCAATGGCTGCTGGATGAACAAAACTTCCGAGCGCGGAAACTTACTGAGGTGCTTGTCGATCTCGTCTGTTTCTCCGCGACAAACGAACCGAGATATTATCGCGATTACCTTCAGTTGCGCGAGTTAGACGCAACCGTTCGATCGCTTAACGACCAAGAGGAGTTCTTCGGCTTCCGGCGACGGAACAGTGAGTACATCGCGGACTTGACAATGAGGAGCATCATCGCCGGAGAAGAGAAGCTGGATCCATCGAAACGATGGTATCTGGAGAAACCTGGGCTGTTTCAAGAAAGATGGAGAACTCGCGGCGTGAGGTTTTCTTCGTTCAGGAAGCGATACATTCGCAGCCTTGAATTAGCGCTGCCGAATGAACGGGCTGCGCTAGGCCAAACATACATGCACGTCTACGGAAGTATATCGGGTGATATTCATTTCACGCCACAGGAGACCAGTTGGGACTTTGATCCTGAGGCCGTTCATGTTGGATTTAACCGCGTCGGCTTGCTGTGCTACGCGATTCTCATTCGTTGCCAGCACCTGTTGAGCGTTATTCCCGGGGGAATAAATACCTGGCTTCGACAGATCCACGATGAGAATAAAGGACCTGCTGAAATCGTCGGAGAACTCAAGCAGGAGAAAGCGGAAGTAGGAGATTATGTGTGGGCGGACGGACACATCTGCGAGGTTATGGATATCGTGCGAAGCAAGGTGGGCTACGTGAGTTACCTGCTGCGGTATGCTGAGCGGCCGCCGATCCCCGAGATAAAGGAAGACTGGTATCGGGGATTAAGAATTCCATTGGTTGCAGAAAGATCCTTTGTCGAAGGAGCGCTGCGTGAATTGCAATCTGACCCGCGTTTCCGCGACATGGGGGACGCAAAACAGAGGGAACGGTTGGACCAAGCAATCGCCATACTTTGGCGTGCCCAGAACAAAGCAAAGCTGCAGGGAAACACTAAAACACAGATAACTTCCATTCTCGCTATAAAGCTGCCCGACTGAAGTTATCCTAAATCCATTTCCTCAGGGCAATACGAGTTGGTGATATCCGAACCGCCGGCCCGATTGGCTCACGCCGTTTCGGACTTGACCGGATTCCAGAACAGGCCAGCCCGTTGTTCATTCTCGTTAGGCTTTTGAGAATTTTTTGAGATTTCTGTAGCGAAATCGGCTAAAGGTGGGGTCGCGTGCTTTTCTTTCCGTTCGAGGGTCGGTTTACCTAGAGATCGGGCTGGCTGCGGGAGCAGGACAAAGAACCCTAAGAACCCCACAAACTTGTCCCTCACCAAGCGCTCTACCGAATTGAGCCACAGCGCGCTTTTGCCGCCTCGCTTTCGTTTGCGCAATGGATATTGAGTCCGTGGAATCACACCAGGAAGTTAGCGCCCGAGAAAACGTAGCGCTCGTGCAGTCACTTTGCTCGTAAATCGATGCTCTAACGGTGGCACTCGTTACAAATCGCTCAAAATGTTAGGACTCGAGATAGACCCACGCAGGGTGGTAACATGTCTGACCATTTGCCTGTAACTTGCCACGTGACTTTTCAACGAAGCATTGGAAATCATCGCGGACAATCTTAGCGGAGCCGAATTTAGCTTGGGCTGGGTCTAAGCTTCTAAATGTTGAGGGGCTAATGATCTGGATTGTTGGATGCGCACCAACAAATACCGCAGCTGCGGTGTTTGGTGCAGATTGCTGTCATTGCCAACATCACTGGAAAGCAGAGCGTCGCGTTACTGCCGACTGGGCCTACCTTTTCTTAGGTCTTTATGTCGACGCTTGACACTCCACAAACAAAGTTGCACAACGCTGGCATGCATACAGAAAGCGATCTTGTTTCGCCAACCGAAGACTTGGTGGTCACTGGTGAATACGTTATCGGCGAAGATGTTCGCCGCGTCGAGGTCCGTTCAATTCTAATCAATTCGGGCTCGCGTTTGAAGATTGAATCCCCAGTACTCTTGTTAAAAATGGGGCAGCTTTCCTGTGGTCTCGCCAGTGTCATTCAATACGCGTTGTCCGATACTGCTCCCGGTGTGCGCCCAGCCACGCCGCCACCGTTGCCAAAGGCCGCCGGAGGGGCGAACGGCAACGGCGATCATCCGGATGGTTTCCCAGGTGCACATGGAACGCCTGCAGCCCACGGGGAAGCAGGCTTGAGCGGACATCCTGGTGGAGCGCTCGACATCGTCCTTTCGGAACTGGACGGCCTTCTTGAGATCCTGTACTCCGGTCAAGACGGCCAGTCCGGTGGCAATGGCGGCGACGGCGGAGACGGGGGTAATGGCGGGAAAGGCGGATTCGGTGGTTTTTACTGTGGTAACGGAGGCAACGGCGGAAACGGTGGCGCGGGCGGTGCCGGTGGAAATGGAGGGCACGGCGGTAGCGGGGGTATCATTACCGTTTCATACGTTCACCCGCTAGATGGAACCATCCATTATGATGTCGCTGGCGGGTCCGCGGGTGAAAGGGGACGCGGAGGCCACGGTGGCAAAGGTGGTGGAGGCGGCGGACGCATCTGCTCTTGTGCGCGAAACGGCAGCAACGGGGCTACAGCTCCTGATGGTTCCGATGGACAGGATGGCGAAAATGGTGAAGAGGGAACGTATCAGCTAAGAGCAATCAGTCAGGACCAGTTCAAAAACGACTCAGGTCTACATCTGTTGACCCAATCGTTCTCCGGAGGGAAGGCGTCCAGCTAATGAATGAACAGCGTTCAGTAGGCCGCATCTGCGCTGTAGCGTTGGCAGCATTGCAGCCTATAGCGTTTGCTCAAACCCCAACCCCGTCGTCGGCTGGCAAGCCCTCTACGGTCGCTATGGAAGATACTCCTTTTATCGCGTCGTCATCTCACCGGGTTGGCATATCCCTTTCGACGCCGGTAAATCTAGGGCAAGGTTACAATTCGATCACCGGCCTGTTTAGAGGTATTGGCATCAACAATAGCGATAGCACGCGACGATTTGTCGATGTTGCCGCAGCTATAAACTCTCAAGGGCTCACACCGGCACGGCCAAATGGCGAGTCTTTATCACCAGGGCTTGGGGCTGCTTCCCCGACGCCAACCCCGACTGCTTCGCCAGCGCCACCTGGCCAAAGGAAAGGTGACCTAGCTGGAAAAGGACTTGGCCAGGTAATAACTTACGAAGTCGTTTATTTGGAGAACGCAAGTTACTTGCGAGACTACTTGAATATTGCGCTCTCTGCTTCCATGAGCTTAGGTCCGTTCAAGGCGTCTGCGAAAGCCGATTACGTCAGAACGCATACAGAAAACGCAAACAGTGCGTACCTTGTGGTGAACGTCCGCGTCCTTAATGCCTTGCAGCAGTTGACGGCGTACGAGCTAACTGATCAAGCGCTTCGCTTGATCGAGCAAGATAAGCCGTCTTCCTTTATTAACACGTACGGAGACGAATTTGTGACTGCGGTTCAGACGGGTGGAGAGTTCATCGGTATCGTGGAACTTCAATTCAAGAGCGTTTCAGATCACTCCAACTTCAGCGCAAGCCTAAGCGCTTCGTATATGGGCTTCAATTTCTCTGGGTCTTTTATACGTGACATTAAACAAGATAACCTCAATTTTTCGGTCAAATCTTCGATCATGAAAACCGGTGGTCGGGACGGTATCACGTTTATAGATTCTAATGCCTCCCCGACACCTACTGCGCCTGGGAAGGGCACACCTCCACCGGTAGCGAAGACACCGTTGGCGGACCAATTGGGAAATGCATTCGAAAAGGTGCTGAAAGAAGCCCAAAACTTTCCAGCAGAGGTGGCTGAAAACCCGATCGTTTATTCAGTCGTAACGTCCGATTACAACATAGCATCGAATCTGCCGACGGGTGCCCGCGCCCCGACATTGAATTACGCGCGACGGGCGCTTCAGAGTGCAGTGATATTGCGCGATGTGTTACGGGCCGAGGCGCAATCGAAGATCACGCAATCGAAGACCACCACCAAAACGATAAGCTCAGAAGATGGTGCTATCCTCGACGATATGATTCAAGAGAATTCGCCAATGGACTGGGAAATTGTTAAATGGATTTCCCAACCGTGGGCTCTAGAACAGAATGAGCGCCGTCGCAGAGGAGTGGGAATCTCCACAACAAATAATTTGTCTGGACAGGCTAACATGGCTCCAGCGGGGTCGCCAATACCAGGTCCCTTCAAGAAGCTTCTTGAAGAACCGGGTAATAAGCTGCTGTATCAGCAGTATCAACAAGAGTATTTGACCGGCAAACCAGCGCCGACGCTGACACCTAATCCCTGAACGCTTTACCCATTAATCCGATCAGAACAGGGTAAGTCTTACCCGCAACATCTTATGATCGTTACTCTCCACAATAGCGCCTGGTCTAACGGGGTAAATGTTGAAACGGCACAGGGTCCGGATCATGGCGGTGGTCCGGAAGAAAACTATCCACGTGACAGCCGCCGGTTAAATCCTGGCGAATCTTGGGCCGTGAGCGTCAGCGGCGGATACGATCTGTGGTATAGGCGAGATCGAAATCCTGACAGTCCACAGATTCCTCCTGATTACCAAAGCACATGGGATCACGTAGTAAATTTTGGCAATGACGAAGAGCGCGACATCGACTGATCTCGCGCCGAGCTGTCATTGTCTGCAAACTTTACTGCAACAAACTGCTCAGAGACCTTGAGAGGTTCAGAGCCTCCCGTCACGGGGGAGAGATTCTTGAGATATAGAGCATTCTCTACTGAAGCGCCTCTTTACTTTTCGACATTCGGAGACATGCGCAGTTTCGTTATTGCTGCTACGAAAGCGTTCTCCCACTCGTAACATTATGGTCGTTTTGTAAAGAGTCGCGGATGTCACGGGACGAGCATGCATGAGTGCGTATATCGTCCCAACGGAGTTCGGCTCCGTGAATCTAGATCAGGGCTGACTTCGCGAATTTTCAGCGGCACTCTGAACGATTACGCCGTTCGCTCTCGCGGACAGATCAATACGAGCACCGACGCGATGACCCAGCACGCGATCATTACGACGAAACCAGTGTTGAACGATCCGGTGCGTTGACTCAGGTCGCCGAAAATTTTCGGCCCAACAAATCCTCCGATGCTGGCAGTGCAGTTGATGAAGCCGACCGCTGCCGCCGCGGCCGAGCTGGTGAGAAATGCGGAGGGCAACGCCCAAAACGCCGGCAGATACGACACCGTGCCAAAGCCAATCAGCGTGAACACAAAAATAAGCAGCGCGTTTGAATGCGGTAAAAAAAACCACGCCGCCAGTCCCAGCGCGGCCGTTAGTTGCGGCGCCGCAAAATGCCAGCGTCGCTCGCGAGTGCGATCCGAGTTCCATCCGATCAGCAACATTCCGATTAATCCGGCGATAAACGGAATCGCGCCGCTCCACCCGATTTGAACATCGCTCCATCCGGTCATGCGTTTGAGCAACGTCGGCATCCAGAAATAAAAAATATAGCCTCCGCTGTAACAAAAAAAGAGACCGAGCGTCAGAATGACGACCGGCGGATGGCGCAGCGCTTGCAAGATCGACATCTGCTCCGCGTCTGCTTTGGCGCGACGCTCCTCGGCCAGGCGAGACTCGATCCAATCGCGTTCGTTAGGCGCGAGCCAGCTCGCTTCGTTAGGCCAATCCGGCAAAACAAACAACGTAACGATGCCGAGCAAAATCGCCGGGATGCCTTCGAGAAGAAATAACCAGCGCCAGCCAGGCGTGTTGAGCCAATGAATTCCAAGGATCGCTCCAGCAAGTGGTCCTCCAAGAATGTACGCGATCGGAATTGCGGACATGAAGCGCGCGACCGCTTTCGCGCGGTCCTGATAAATGAACCAGTGCGAAAGATAAACGATCACGCCCGGAAAAAATCCGGCTTCGGCCGCGCCTAACAAAAAGCGTGCGCCATAAAGCTGGTGCGGCGTGTGAACAAAAGCGGTGAGCGTTGTGAGCGCGCCCCACGTAATCAATGTGATCGCAAGTAGGAGCCGCGCACTCCAGCGTTCTACGAGCAACGCTCCCGGAATTTGGAGCGCGAAATAGCCGATAAAGAAAATCCCGCTCGCCGTGCCAAAGACCGAATCGGTCAGACCGAGATCGCCTTTCATCCCGAGCGTCGCATAAGCGATGTTCGTGCGATCGAGATAGTTCGCGACGTAGAGGAGGAAAAGGAACGGCAGAAGCCGCCACGCAATCCGAGTGCGCGCACTCGCCCCGGCGTTTACCTCCAAGAAAGCCATGACCGCGCGCAACATAACGCCCGATCTATGGCGCTCACAATTCCAATCCGGCGCACGCTCCCGCTATTGTTTCGTCGCCATCAAATTGATAGGAAATGAGGAAGTTTCCAATATTGTAGGGCGGGCGCATCGCCTGCCTGGCAACCGGAGCGGTTGCACTACAATCTTTTGGTTCGCAGGTGGTCGGTCAGCACGCGCAGGAAGCGCTCGACTTCAAGAGGATTCTTCAGTGAGTATCGCGCAGCGGTTGGCTGCGGTTTCTCGCTCACGATAATGCCGACGCCGCATTGCTCGAGGGCGCGGAAGGCGTCTTCGTCGGTGGTATCGTCCCCGATGTAGACCGGGCGAACCCCGCCTGAGCGGGACTCCAAGCCTAGCGTTTCCAATAGCCAGAGCACCGCTTTGCCTTTGTCCCAATCGATGTCGGGCAGCAGTTCGTAAACTTTTTTGCCATCGATCTTGCGAAGCTCGCGATGTCGTGCGGCCACTTCGCTAACAGCCCGCTCCACCTTGGAGACGTCATTTTCACTGACGTTTCGATAATGCGCGGCGAGAGAAAAACGTTTTCGCTCCACAAGCGCACCTGGAAGTCCATCGAGTGCTTCGCGTAGCTCCTTTTCTGCCATGTCGAGGTCAGGCAAAAACTCCGTGGCCATTTGCCTGCGCAATCCGCGCGACCCGGCGATATCAAATCCGTGACTGCCACCGCAAACAATAGCATCGATGTCCACGCGCAGGCGGACATCCTCGAGCTCGCGCCCGCTCATGATCGCCACAGGCACATTCGTCGCGAGCGCACGGAGAACCGCCCGCATTGAATTGGAAAGCACCGCCTCCTCCGGGCGACTCGCGATCGGCGTCAGCGTGCCGTCGTAGTCGAGGAAGACGGCGACCCGACCGCTGCGACCAGCGATCTCCTGAACGTGCTTGAGCGCTGAAGGGAGCATGCCTCGTTATATCGTTGAAGCGTTAGAGCGTTGAAGCGTGACCCGCATTGTCATTCTGAGCGAAGCGAAGAATCTCTAATTAGTTCTTCCGGCAGCGCCAACATGGCAATCCGAGATGTTTCGCTTCGCTCAACATGACAGAATACGCTCCGCCACTCCAACGCTTTAACGCTTCAGCGCTTTAACGAAATGAGTTAAACGTGATAGCAATGAATCGCCTGATCGTCGTTTCCAATCGATTGCCATTCGCGCTCGATTCGACTGGTGAAGATCTTTGGACGGTCACACCTGCTGTCGGCGGA
>JBOGLH010000064.1:0-13411 GCA_050746025.1 Terriglobales bacterium
ATCGAAGCCCCGGAAAAGTATAAAGCCCGCCAGCAGCGTTTTCCACGCGACCGGGGCAAACAAAAGCGTGATCCACTGCCCGACAACTTCGTCGATCACCACAAATTGGGGGTCTTTCACCGCGGAGGCTTTTGCGGTCGCTGTCGCTGCTGGAATTCCAATCGTGGTTGCGAAGGCCGCCATGAGCGCCAAAACGAGAGTTTGCCATTCCGGAGGAATTACGCGGCTAACTCCCAGCCAAATCAGCACCGCTGCCAAAGATCCCCAGGTGCCCTGGCCAGGTCGCAATCGCCCGGCGCCGAAAAAGGTTGCGACCAGAGTTGCCCAAAGCGGTGCACGATGCCTGGCCACTTCCGTAGCTGCAATCGGGTCAGTCTTCATCGTCCGGACCGGGGAAATTCTGTAGCTCAGCTTCGTCGGAAATATCCGTTATGGGTGAGGAAACGACATATTGCCCACTGGCCCATTTGCCAAGATCAATCAGGCGGCAGCGTTCGCTGCAGAAAGGGAAGTCCTCGCCGGTACCCTGCACCGGTTTTTTGCAAATGGGACATTTGAGCTTCAGCTTGGGTTTATCAGCCACACTCTAATTGTAGATTGATTCCGGGTGTGTGTTCGCAAGTCGACGCAGTGCATCAGCAATCGCGAGTATCGTATCTTTACTTCTGCATTCCGGCCTACTGCATTCCGTTCGCATTCCCGCCTTTGGGTTGTTCGTACGGCTTCTGCAGATAGCGCCGTGCCTCATCGAGAGCCCCTTGAGTATTGTCATTGGTCTGCAGCGCTTGTCGATACTCGTTGGTAGCGCGCTCCCGCTGTCCTGTAATATCAAAGATCTTGCCTAGCTGAATATGGCTCCAAACCTCAGTCCAGCGCGGATCGCCGTCACCGTTCAAGCAGTCGCGATATGCATTCGCTGAAGCCTGATAGTTGTGCTGCAAAAAGAAAACTTCTGCGATGCGGTAGTGCGCCAGCGAACTGTTCTTATTGATTTCGAGCGCTTTGTTGAACTCGGAAAGCGCCCCCGCCAAGTCTCCCTGCTGCACCAGGCCAGCGCCGCGCTGAATCGACCCACGCAGCTTAATGTCAGGCGAGTTCTTCAATAAGTCGTTATTCGGATCGAGAGTAATTCGCCGCGGTCGCCCGAATGTATCGATGGAGAAAGCCGAATCCGTTCCCACTACATTGATACGCTTTTCTTCAGTCTTGCCATCAGTATCAATCTTCAGCTCAACCGGCATTCGGAACAGATCCAGGTCCTGCGTAATTTGTCCTACGCTGCGAAATCCTTTGTTGTTCCCCAGGCGATAAATCGTGTACTTGCTCTTGAACTCAGGCGCGCCGGTCGAATCCAGCCATTGCGAAAAAAACCATGTCAGTTTGTCACCGTAAGTTTTCTCGGCGAGATTTTTGAAGTCATCGGCGGTGACACTTTTCCCAGCATACTGCGAAGCAAATTCACGCATTGTCTGGTCAAATTTCTGGTCCCCGATTACCCAGCGCAGCATGTGCAGAATCATGGCGCCTTTGTCGGTGGCGAGAGACTGAAATTCAGGTGAATACAAATCCAATTTGCCGGCTTGCGACATCGGCACGGTGTCGTAGGAAAGCGCTCCTACCGACATGTCTTTCACCATCTCCTGCAGTCCGGCGGATCCGGCGGCGCTCTCGACGTATCTCGCCTCCGAGTACCTGGCGAAGCCGTCCTGTATCCACCAGTCGTCACGCGAGGCCGGGCTTATCGAAACTCCCCACCACTGGTGCGCGATGGCATTCCCCAGCAACCTGTAGTTCGTTCGCTGGGTGATTCCGCGCGAGGCCATTGCCGCCAGCTCGGGGGCCCATGCCGAAGGCACGGTGTCATCCGGCAGCTCTACTACTCGCAGGACATTCGAGGCCGGTGGTCCGTAGAGAGTAATGAAGTACGTAAACTCTTTGACCGCGGTCTCCGCGTAAGCCGCAGCCAAATCCTTATGCGTCGGCTTGAAATACACATGAAGGTCGATGCCCGCCTCGGTGCTGGCATAATCGCCGAAGTCCCCGGCGACGATCGTTCCCGGAAAACTGGATTTGTCATATTTCAGCGAATAAGTTTTGCTCTCGCCACTACCAGTGGACGCACCCTTCAGGGCCGGAGCCGTTCCCGGTGTGACAATCCCACTTCCAATCACAACCATGTGCGCCGGCACGGTTACGTTAATGGTGGAACTGAAGCGATCAATTCCAAACGAGCTCACCGGAAACCAATCGCCTGCGTAAAGCAGATAGGTAGTGTCGTCGTTGATCTCGGTCAGCTTCAATCCGGGTACAGGTGAATCATCGGCGGAATCCAGCACGCCTTCGTACTCAAATGTGAGCGTGGCTGAATCTCCTTTGGCCACCGTTTTGTTCAGCGATACCCGCACGCTGGAATCCTGCGGCACGCGGTCGACGGTAAGATTCTTACCCTCCTCGTCCGTAACTTTACTCAGCCGGAGATCGTTGTGCAGATGGAAGGTCGCAACATTCAGTTCTTCCTGGGGTGTAATCTTCACCCTGGCTCGAGCGGTAAGCTTGTGATCGTGGGGGTTCAGCACCGCATCGATCTGATAGTCGTCGACGTGAAAGCGGGCCTTTTCCGCCGCCCAAGCCGGCAGGGAAGCTAGAAATAAGATAGCAAGCACAAAGCCGATAAGATCTCGACGCCGTGGCCGAGCTGAAACGTACATTTCGGGGGATCTCCTACGCGCGGTTTCGCGAATACCTTCTTATTCTATGATGAAATCCGGTCGCGAAAAGATGCTGACCCACAGGCACTTGCGGGGATTCTGTCAAGAAGTCGTTGCTTTGCCCGTAACCGGCCAACTACCGGGCTTATTCGAAATTGGCGCTCAAGAGCTTATAAATAGCCCGCGCCGCGCGCTCCGGAGCAGGCTCGTGGACGGACCCTTTAAGTAATTGGTTGACCTTCTTCAATCCGCTGAGCATCTTCTGCCGCGCCTCGCCGTCGGCGATAACACGCCGGAGCTCGGCGGCCACCCTTTCAGCAGTGAAATCATGTTGCACTAGCTCCGGAACAACTTTCTCTCCGGCAATCAAATTCACCATGGCAAAATGCGGGACCCTCACCGTCCATCGTCCCAAGAGATAGGTCAGCCGGGTCACGCGGTAGACCATTACGAACGGCGTTTCCATCATTGCCGCTTCAACCGTCGCCGTGCCGCTGGCAATAATTCCAGCCCGTGAATTAGCCAGTGCAGGAAGCGCTTCGGGAACCAGATGCAACGCATTGTTTGCGGGGATAGGGTGAGAATCCACCACTTCCTGAATGAAACTCGAACCCACTGTCGGCGCCACCGGAATCAAAAATTCATATTCTGATCCGAGCAAAGCCGCGGCCCCCAAAATTCCGGGCAAATTCATCCGCACTTCTTTCGCCCGACTTCCCGGCATTAGCGTGATCCATTGTTTCGCAAGATCAAGCCCGTGCTCGGTCGCATATTGCTCACGCGAAATTGAGGGGCGGGGAAGCTCCGCCAACGGATGCCCGACGAATTCAGCATTTACTCCGCGGTCACGATAAAACCTTTCTTCGAAGGGGAAAATTACCAGCGCTTTGTCGACATACTTGCGCAGTAGTCTCACCCGTCCTTGCCGCCAGGCCCAGAACTGCGGGCAGACGTAGTAAACAACCGGTATTCCGCGCTTCTTCATCTGCCGCGCCACTCGCCAGTTAAATGCCGGGGAATCAATGACCACGGCGAGGTCCGGCCGACGCCTATCCGCTTCGCCAATTAATTTGTGAAACAGTTGCCAGATTTTCGCCAGATGGCTCAGAATCTCCATGATTCCCACAACTGAAAGGTCTTTCGCATCGACGACGGTATCGCACCCGGCAGCGCGCATCTTCTCGCCGCCGACGCCATAGAACTCCAAACCAGATGCGGCAGGTGTGGGGCGGGCGCCCTCGCCCGCCGAGGCCTGAACAGAAGAAATCTCTCGGCGCAGCGCCTCAATCAACTGCGCCCCATACATCTCCCCCGACGCTTCGCCCGCCGAAATCAGTATTCGCACGCAAGCATTGTAAACAGCCTTTTAACCCTCGCCTGTCCCCGACGAAACTACTTGATCGCCAATTCATCAATCTCAAAATCAAACTTTCCCGCATCCTGCGCGTGGGCGAACGCAAACCCAGTGATGTCGTGCCCGTCGGTTTTGAAGTCTGACCACGAAAACGTGTACTGCTTCCACTCCGGGCCAGCCTGAAATGGGTGAATCACCGGCATCTGCCCGGCGCTGCTTTGCGTTACTACTGCGACCGCATAACTCTTGCCGTCGCCCTTCGCCCAGAATGAAAATGTTTTCTTGCTGGATAAATTGACCGCTTCATCCGGCGACGAGCCCGGATGAAAACCGACACCTGCCCAGGTGAAGGCCGCGCCCGGGACCACCTCGCCGCTCACCTGCAAGGCTCCTTTTGATCCATTGGCGCCGCCTGCAATTGGTTGCAAGGTTGCTTTTGACATGCCGCCAATATCTGCATCCGAAGTGACTGCCCACGATCCGTATTGCGCCGTCAATTTCAGATCGTCGAAGTTGCTGACCATTCCGGTTTCCGATTCCGCGGGCGCCGATGACAGAACCCCTTGTCCAGTCTGGCCTTCAATGCCGACCACGTTCAGCGTCACGGTTTGCGTCTGCACCGAACTCGGTCCGACCATGACGTCGAATGCTCCCGGCTCAACCACTTTGCGCATGTCAACGTTGAGTAGTGAAAGCGCGTCCGGCGTGATGGTAAATTCGACCGTCTTCTTTTCCCCGGGATTCAGGTGTATACGTTGAAAACCATTCAGCGCCATTACCGGACGCGTGACCGACGCCACCCGCTGATGAACATACATTTGCGGGACTTCATCGCCCTCGCGGACTCCAGTGTTGCTCACGTCCACGCTTACCTTTGCCATACCGCCGACATAAATTTGTGCGGGATCGACATGAAGATTCTCAAATTTGAAAGTGGTGTAACTCAGGCCATATCCAAAGGGAAATAGTGGCTCACGCGTACTGAAAGCATAGCTGCGGTTCGCAGATGGCTTGTGATTGTAGAAATCCGGCAGGTCGCCGACCGAGTGCGGAAAGGTAATGGGTAGCTTCCCGCCGGGAGCGACATCACCGAAGAGAATATTTGCCGCCGCGGTTCCGCCTTCTTCACCCAAATACCAGCCTTCAAGTATCGCTGGAACATGTTCCGCGATGTAATTGACGGAGAGCGGCCTGCCGCCAATCAGTAAAACCACAACCGGCTTTCCGGTTTCTACGACTTCCTTTATTAATTGGTTCTGAGCTCCCAGCAGATCCAGTGAATCCCGATCGCCGCGATGCTTCTCCGACCACGCCTCGCGATTCGTGCTCTCGTTTTCTCCGACCACCAGAATCGCGACATCAACCTTCTTCGCCACCTCCACTGCTTCTTTAATCTTGTCCGCCTGGGTCGCCGGGTCGATGAGTTCCACGTTGTCGTCAAACCATCCATGCCAATCCTGATGCTGGTTGGTGAACCGGCAGCCCTCGGCATAAACCACTTTCGCTTGCGATCCTACCCGGCCTTGAATCCCCTGCAGAATAGTCACGCCGTGCAGCGGGTTGCGGCTATATCCGCCAAGATGAAGTCCGTCCGCATTCGGCCCGATCACCGCAATTGTCTTCAACTTGCTGACATCGAGCGGTAATAGCTGCCTGTCATTCTTCAGCAGGACGATTGTTTCCTGCGCCGCTTTAAGTGCGATCTTGCGATGCTCAGGGCTGTTAATGATTCGTTCCGCTGCATCCGCATCAACCATCGCGTCGTCGAACAGCCCCAGCCGGAACTTCGCCGCTAAAATTCGTGAAACTGCCAGGTTCAATTGGCTTTCCGGAACGATTCCTTGCTTCACTTGCGTCAGTAATGTGCGATATACCGAACCGTCTGAAAGGTCATAATCCACGCCCGCCGCAATCGCCAGCCGTGCTGCGTCAGCTTTGGTCGCCGCCACGTGGTGGGTCTGCACCAGCATCTGCAGCCCATCGCCATCCGATGTCACAAATCCCGGGAATCCCCATTCCTGCCGCAAGACTTGGTCGAGCAGCCAGTGATTGATGTGCGAAGGAATTCCGTCGATCTCGTTGTACGACGCCATCACACTGCCAACGTGCCCCTCTTTCACCGCCGCCTCGAAGGGCACAAAAAAAGTTTCGCGGATCACGCGCTCGGAATAATTTCCTGGGGCCGTATTGGTACCACCCTCGGGTTGGCCGTGGACCGCAAAGTGCTTCATCGTGGCCATGGCGTGATTGCGTCCAATAAAAAAATCATCGCCTTGCAATCCGGTCACTGCCGCAACCGCCATGCGCGAAACCAGATACGGATCTTCACCGTAAGTCTCCTCCGTCCGTCCCCATCGCGGATCACGTGCCAGGTCCAGCACCGGGCTGAATACCTGGCCCACTCCAGCTGCTCCCGCGTCTTCTCCCGCCGCGTTGAATACCTGTTTCACCAGCGCCGGGTCCCAGGTGCTCGCCAGGCCAATCGCTTGCGGAAAGCTGGTGCTGCCGTATTCCATAAAGCCGTGCAGCGCCTCGCCCATGAATAGTTCCGGAATTCCCAATCGTGTTTTTTCGCGCAGATACCGCTGGACACCATTGCGCAAAATTGCCGCCCGCTTCGGCGTAAACTCCAGGTCCGGGTCCCACCACCGTGCGAGGGTCGCTTGTGCCGTCTCGTTGGTGAACGTTCCTGTAGGGTCGATCACGGATGCTGGTTTGCCGTTGGGCGCGATTTGTTCAACCTTCTCGTCGAGCGTCATACGCGATAGCAGGTCCGCCACGCGGTCTTCAATCGCCAGTTTCGGATTGCGATACTTCGAAGCGTTGTCGTTTGCGGGCGCTTTTTCCTGAGCCACCGTGGCTGCGCTAATCCAAAGGATTGCGAACGTCAGCGTGAACAGGATTCGACGGGAAATTCTCATGGAAGGCCTCTCAGGGGAGATGAACAGCAGTTCAGAGTACGAAAGTATAGACGCTTCTGTTCAGTCGTAAAAGAGAAGGGAGTCGCGAGTAGTGGCTGTGGGTTAAAAATTCAGCCACTACTGAGTTGCGATGAGAACCTGGCTCGAGAGCTTGCTCAACTCTCGGACACTAGGCGGCGCGACGGTGTAGCGGGTGCAGTCTTCGCTCGTCAACGCGAGCTTGCTTACGTGAGCGAAGCGCAGCGTAGCCGGCCCCGGCTACTGTGAACAGCGCTGCTGCAATCCAATTTCGATACCGTGAAGCCCAGAGTTCATAGCTCCTGGGATGGGCGCAGTCGCCAAATCTTCCATGTGCACCGTGATCTCCTGGGACCGGCTCAAATAAATTATTTGGTCGATTGGGATCTTCCGGCTCATCGGTTTGCTGCGAATCGTAGCCGGTCCGCCCAAGATAACGGTCAAGCAGCCCCGGTCCGATTTTGTTTGCCTCAATCGCTGCCACCGTGGGCATACCCACGAAGACTTCTCTACGATCATGATGAGCAGCCCAATAAACCGCGCTGGCTCCAACTTCGGGTTGAAAGATTGGCGGCACCGGCTGCGCCTTGCGTTTCAGCCGGCTCTTTACCCAATCGAACTGGATCGTATTCAAGGCCGGCATCTGAACCATCGTGATTCGCACGTTGCTGTGATCGTGAAGCAATTCGCAACGCAGAGAATCGGTGAATCCTGAAATTGCATGCTTGGCGCCGCAGTACGCAGATTGCAACGGGATGCTGCGATATGCCAGCGCTGAGCCAACTTGCACGATCGTTCCACGGTCCCGTGGCAGCATTCGTTTCAACGCGCTGAGAGTTCCATACACCACCCCCAGGTAAGTGACTTCCGTGACCCTTTTGTACTCCTCTGACTTCATTTGCTTCACCGGAGAAAAAACTGAAGCCATAGCGTTATTTACCCAGACTTCAATTGGGCCGAATTCTTGTTCCACCTTTGCAGCTGCGGCCTCGACCGCATCGGCATCGGCGACGTCGACCGGCAAAACCAAAGCTGAACCTCCTGCCGCCTCGATTTCCTGTTTCGCGCCATTCAATCCGTCAACTCCTCGCGCTACTAATCCGACCCTTGCGCCCTTGCTCCCGAAATGGCGAGCAATGGCCCGACCCAGCCCAGCTGATGCTCCCGTTACGACCACGACTTCATCTTTCACGAATCCCTCCAAAGCCAGCATTTAGTTAGATGCCTTTTATGAAATCGCGTAATTCCAGCCAACCTTGGCGGGCGAAATGTATCGAAGAATTAGTGGTTCCTTCAACGGCTGCTCGGATACAGCTGCTCAGAAAGTATGGGAACAGAACCGCGGGCCGCTGCTCAACAGCCCCGCATGGCAAGTAAGGAAGAACTATGGCGAAGACGGTTTCTGATCTGGTTGTGGAACGATTGATTGACTGGGGAGTTGACACAATTTTCGGGCTTCCTGGAGATGGTATCGACGGCTTCTTTGAAGCCCTGCGCACAAATAAAGACAAGGTTAAATTCGTTCAGGTTCGCCACGAGGAAGCCGCCGCCTTTGCTGCCGTCGGTTATGCAAAATATAGCGGACGTCTTGGCGTGTGTTGCGCAACCTCCGGCCCGGGCGGTATCCATCTTCTGAATGGCCTTTACGACGCGAAATGTGATCAGCAGCCGGTACTGGCCATCACCGGCCACACCTTTCACGATCTCATCGGAATGGATTACCAGCAAGACGTCGATCTCGATAAAGTTTTCATGGATGTCTCTGTGTTCAACGAACGCGTGATGGGCCCCGCGCATGCCGTCAATGTAGTCGATATGGCGGTCCGCAGCGCTTATGGCCGTCATGGCGTATCCCACATATCCATTCCGAAGGACATTCAGGAATGGGAAGTCTCAAAAAACCATCGAAGCAACGCGAACGTTCCGAAGCACAGCGGTGAGTGGGCTAATCCGCCCAACATGAAACCGGCTGACTTACTTTTGCGGCAGGCTGCTGACATTATTAATGCCGGATCAAAGGTCACAATCTTTGCAGGGCGGGGAGCGCTCGGGTGCCGCGAGGAGTTGATCCAACTGGCGGCCACAGTCGGAGGTCCGGTCGTAAAGGCCTTGCTTGGCAAAGCTGTTCTGCCCGATCTCAGTCCCTACACCACTGGAGGACTCGGTCTGCTCGGCACCGCGCCGTCGATCGATGCAATGAAAGAGTGCGACACGCTGATCATGATTGGCACCAGTTTTCCTTACATGGAATTTTTCCCTAAGCCGGGTGAGGCCAAGTGCGTGCAAATTGAACTTGACCCTACTCGGATTGGTCTACGATATCCCGTAGATGTAGGCCTGCTTGGTGATGCCAAGACCATTCTCGACGCGCTTTTGCCACTCCTGAAACCGAAGAAGCCCGATTTCCTCGAAAAAGCTCAAGAGCGTATGAAGAAGTGGAACGGACTCATGGAAGAGCGGGGCACCCGCACAGACATGCCGATGAAGCCGCAAGTTGTGACGTACGCCCTAAATAAGCTTCTTAATGACAACGCCATTGTCTCTTCTGATAGCGGCACGATTGCCACTTGGACTGCGCGTTACGTTGAAATTCGCGGCGACATGCAGTTCTCACTTTCGGGTTCTCTCGCCAGCATGGCCAATGGGTTGCCTTACTGTATCGGAGCTGCCATGGCATTTCCCGGCCGGGAAGTTGTCTGCGTGGTTGGCGACGGCTGTCTGAGCATGCTGATGGCGGAGATCGCCACGCTGGTGAAATACAATCTGAACGTAAAAGTAATCGTCATCAAGAATAACGTTCTCGGGCAGATCAAGTGGGAGCAAATGATCCTCGAGGGCAATCCTGAATTCGGCGTTGAATTGCAACCCATCGACTTCGCCCAGGTGGCAGAAGCTTGCGGAGCCAAAGGCCTCACCATCGAGCGTCCGGAGGAAGCTGAATCCGTTTTGCGTCAGGCCTTGAAATACAAGGGGCCAACCGTCATACAGGCTGTGGTCGATCCCGAGGAGCCGCCAATGCCTGGAAAGGTCACCACTGAACAGGCGGTGCATTTCGCGGAAGCCTTATTGCGTGGACAGAAAGACGCAATGAAAATACTGAAGACAGTTGCACTCGACGAAGTTCGCGAGGTCGTTTAAGGTCAGGTCAACTGCTAACTTCAGCTTCAGCGCGACTGCGATTCGTTAATGAGCTTTTTTTCGATGCGAGGGTCAGGAATCAGCCACATTATAGCCACCAGCGCATATAAGGTGCAGGCAATCCGCGGAAATCGGAAAGACAGCAGCACCGCAACCACATAGACCAGGAGAGAAAGTTTGCCTTTCGTATCGCTGCCGATAGATTGTGCCAGCATGGAATCCTTTCCGTGGTGGGCGATGAGCGTTTTTGTCAAAATGGTGTAGGCAATCGCGGCCAGCAGTAACACCGTGCCATAGAGTGCCACGGTCCACGGTGCAAAGTGGTTTTCTCCCATCCAGTCAGTCGCGAACGGTGTCAGCGACAGCCAGAACAATAAATGTAGATTCGCCCACAGGACATTGCCAGTCACGTGCTGTGTCGCATGCAGAAGATGATGGTGGTTGTTCCAATAGATGCCCACGTAGACAAAGCTCATGATGTAGCTTAAGAAAACCGGCAGTAGCGGTCGTAAATCACTCAATGCGGTTCCGTGCGGGGGTCTTATCTCCAGCACCATAATGGTGATAATGACCGCAATTACCCCGTCGCTGAAAGCCTCCATTCGGCCTTTATTCATTGGTCCCTTAGGAAGCTCGGTCGACCCGATTTTGACCGGAGCGAGGAATTATCGGATCTGGGTCGCGACTTTAGGAAGCGTGATACCGGGCAGTGATCCGTGCGAAAAGGAGATGCAGGTAGTCCCTCCTTATTAAAGAGATTGCAGATCGGACTGTCTCCCCATGCGTACCGCACGGCGATTGGATTCGGTACCTGAGGGCTGGACACAACCACAGTATCACCTTGAATGACAGCGTTTCCCCAATAGAATTTGTGATCAGTGCCCGCGATAGAAAATCCTGTTAACGACTTACTGTCCTTGGGGATCAACCCTCCTGCTACATTGGAAAATCGGACCACCACCTGGTTTCGATCCACCGTAGCTGATTCGTACATCGGACCTGAATAGACAACACTTTCTCCGTAAGCTTTGCCCACCTCGACGGAGAGAAAACGTTAACTCGCCCCGACCTTAGTTCTGGTACTCGCAGCTGTCAAGAAAAGTTTGTTCTGCAATAATGACGCCAGGCCTGGCCGGCTTGTCCGGTCACATGCAAGTCTCGACACACTCACAGATTCGATTGAATTGAATTGTTAAAATTCTTGATGGCTGCCGTGAAGATGACTAGTTCGCGGCGCACCTTCTTAAAGAGTTCTGTGGTTGCGGGGGCTTATCTGAGCGGATCACATGCGGTGGCGAGTTCTCGTCGCAATTCGGTGATTGTCGTCGGTGCCGGCGCATTCGGCGGCTGGACGGCGCTCCATCTTCTGGAAAAAGGAGCGCGAGTTACGTTGCTGGATTCCTGGGGCCCGGGAAATTCGCGCGCGAGTTCTGGTGGCGAGACCCGCGTGATTCGCGCGACTTACGGTTCTGGGCGCATTTATACGCAGATGGCGGCGCGAGCTCTGCAGATGTGGCAAGAATATGAACAGCAATGGAAACTAAAACTTTTTTTCCGTACGGGTGTGCTTTGGATGACGGGCAGCGATGACGGCTACGAGCGCGCGGCATTGCCGTTGATGAGTGAAGCCGGGATTCGCTTCGAGAAGCTTTCCTCTGCCGAGTGCGCCAAACGCTGGCCGCAAATTAACTTCGACGGAATCTCATGGAGCATCTACGAACCCGATTCTGGTTATCTGGCCGCACGCCGCGCCTGCGAGGCAGTGTTGAATGCCTTTATCAGAGAAGGTGGTGAATACCGGCAAGCGGAGGTCATGCCTGGGCAAGTCGCGTCGAATCAGATGGAGGGAATTAAGCTTGGATCGGGAGAGGCTCTGAAGGCTGACTCATACGTTTTTGCCTGTGGGCCGTGGCTTGGCAAAGTGTTTTCCTTTTTGGCGCCGGTGATCACTCCCACTCGACAGGAAATCTTTTTCTTCGGAACTGCGGCCGGGGATCCGCGATTCACCGATGCTCAACTTCCGGTCTGGAGCGACGACTCTAAACGTGAACTCGGAGGCTACCCTGGGAAGCACTGGTTTTACGGTATTCCTGGGAATCACTGGCGCGGCTTCAAAATTGCCGACGATACGCGCGGAGCGGTAATCGATCCCACGAGCATGGAGCGTAAGATTTCGGATTCTGGCCTGGCGGCGACGCGCGCTTACGTGCGGCTTCGTTTCCCAGCTCTTGCCGATGCACCCCTGGTTGAAAGCCGCGTGTGTCAGTACGAGAACACTACTGACCAGAACTTTATTTTGGACCATCATCCGGAGGCGAACAATGTGTGGATCGTTGGCGGGGGTTCAGGACATGGTTTCAAACATGGGCCCGTATTTGGAGAGATGGCCAGCGATGCCGTGCTCGGGCTGAAATCTTCGCCGACCGAATTCACACTCGACCGCTTGCTGAAGAGCGGCTCTGGTCAGAAGTTATAGCTTCCGGCAATCCAGACAGCGAGCGATCATGACGACAGACAACCCTAACCACAGAGAACACAGAGTTCCGCAAAGAAAAGCCCAGAGGAATTACTGGGGCAAATAGTTGCTCGTCAGATTGACCCGCAATTTCACTTCACCAATTGTTTTGCCTTCACTGGTTGCACTCCAACTTAGCGACTGCCATATTTCTTTAGAGGACTCAGGAGGCGTCATCGTGAGTTGAAGAGGATACGAATCGTGCGCCGCAACCGGATAAATTACCGTGCTTGGATATTGGTTCCAGCCCGGTGGCAGAACAGAGTGCAATTCGACTTGCCTTGGTGAATCCGTGTCGTTGCGAATAATGAGGGGCACCCACAATTGTTTGCCCGCAACTTGAGCTTCAGGCGGATACAGATCGTTGAGGTGCTGAATATTGTGTGCCGGCCAGAATGCATGGTAGAAAGCCCATGGTCCACCGAGTTCGAGAGCCAGCTTCCGCTCTGGAGGTTCGTAACCGCGATCTTTGGCGTAAGGTATCGCTCCGGGCCTAATGCCGCCGAAAATGTCAGCTGTTGGAGTTCCGCCGACCAGTGACTTGCCGAAAATCAGGCGCACCGGAGTTTCGGTGAATTCTTTTAATTGCTTCTCAGGAAAATCGGGTTCCTGGGTCTTATAGAATCCCCACGCTTCAGCCGCTATACGCGAGTAAGGGACTTTGCGTGCTGGGGAAATGTCACTGGTGGGATATTCCGGACCTTTGCCTTTCAAGAACTCAGAGTGTGTCGCGTCGGAGAAGTAATAGATTTTTTTT
>JBOGLH010000065.1:0-12216 GCA_050746025.1 Terriglobales bacterium
TGCTCGAGCATTCGCGGTGCGGTGAATTTCTCGCAGGCAACTTGGAAACCGCGACCCGCGCATTCCTCTGTTAAGCCGGGATCTCGCCTGAGCTGATCAATCTGACGCGCGCAATCTTCGGCATCATCCTTCTTGAAGAAAACAGCAGCCTCATCCCAAAGCTCACGAAATACCGGATTGTCATTCATCACCAGCGCACAACGTGATAGCGCCGCCTCCAGCGGGGCCAATCCGAAAGGTTCGTATCGTGAAGTTGCGGCATAGGTTCCGGCGCGGGCGTACATGTCGCGCAATTCGACCTGTGATTTTGGCCCCAGCAGACTGACGTTCGCAGGCGTCGGTACACTGCGCTGACGATCTTCCCTGCCGGGTTCGCGTTCCCAGCCCACAATCGCTATTCGCGCCTCCTGCTCTCGCTGCATTAACAGCGAAACATTTTTTGCGGGATCCCAGACTCGACCAACCGATAGCACCGAGTCGTCTTTCTTGCTATTGGGTTCGAACAACTCTGGGGTTCTGCCGTTGTAAATCACCTGTTCTGCTTCAGGTTGAAGGTAAAATTTCGAAACCTGATCAAGCATCCAGCGGGATGGTGCGACCACCAGATCTGCCCCGCGCAATCCCCTTCTGACAGTGTCGCGGTAGTTGCGCATCCACGGAGTATCATCCGGCTCGCACCCGTGTACCGCAGCCCACCAGCTCACGATGTCGCTATGGGCAACCACCAGTTTCGGAATATCGGTCGCGAGATCCCCGTAGCAGTACTGGTTAAAGTGGAGCAGATCCGGTTTTACTTCCGCGATCAGCAACTCCAGGTAACGCTTCGACTCTTCAATGTCGCGTTCAGCGATTTCCATCCACTCCAGGCGGTATTCGGTTGGACGGTAATCGAGCCCAGGTAGGTTCTGCATCCAGGCGGTCTGGTGCGGAAGAGGCAGCTTTCCAAAGCTGACCAGGGTCACGCGATGACCCGCATGTATTAACCCTGCGACGAGTTCTTGTGTATAAGTCCAGACCCCACCGACAGTGTCGGAGGTGATCAGTACGTACATTCTAGTTCCTCGATGCTGACAGGTTGCTGGTCCTGAATATCACTGAAACCTTTATCGCGGAAAGACGCGAGGTAATGCTCGTGCGCGCGCTCCCATGCGTAATCGTCTGGCGGACCGAATCGCTGCAGGTAATCCGGCGTTCCTGGAAAGGCAAACATCGGGACCGGCTCACTTACCCACACGCCATGCTTTCGTAAGTTCTCTTGAAACACACGCACCTGTCCGCGTTCATCGTGCTCTGTGAGGATTAAATTTGCCTGCACCCACGGAATCCTCTGCCGGGCATAGATTAGAAGCTCACCGATTCGTTCGGTAGAGATGCGGCAATTCTTATTGAGCTCGTCACGTCCGGCATCGGTAATCGATTCGATACCGCACTCCATCGAAATGCAGTGCGCCGCACCAAGCAGATCAAGCGACGATTCGTCCCATAAATCGATTCGCGTCTGCAAGCCGATCGCGATGGGACGCTTCGCCAATTCCGCTAAGAGCTGGCGGACAGGCTTACCAACTCCGAAAATTTCATCAATCCAGTAAATGTAGTCGACACCTCGTGCGATCAGCGTATCCACCTCCCGCAAAACGGCGTCCACATTGCGCTCGCGAAATTTGTTGCGGAAAAGTGTCTTATTGCAGAAGCTGCACGACCACGGGCAGCCACGCGCGAACTCCAGTTCAGCCCCGCGTCCGGAACCCTCAAATACGTGGTGTCGGTGCGAGTGGGTTTCAACCCCATAATTTTCGAAACTGAGAGCACCCAGCTTCTTCATGTCAGTCACGCCGAATGTATGACTGATATGAATCTCCGCCCCGTCTCGCCAGCAGCAGCCTTCAATTTCTGACCACGGTCGTGATGCCAGCAGTGGAAGCGTTTGATCAGGTTCGCCGCGCATTGCCACATCGCAATTTAATTTTCGCAAAGTCGCGGCAGGAGTTGCCGAAGGATGTGGCCCAATGGCAACCTTGACGGCGCAAGTTTCCAACTCCGCAAACCATTGGCGTGGGATTCTCAACTCAGGCTGTGGACATCGCCAGAACAAATACGATGGAGCGGTTGGAATCACCAAATAGTCGGGATTGAACTCATCCAGCTTCGACTTCACCTCTCGCGTACTGAGCTGTTGCAGCTGCGCATCGATGAGTAATGGCTCGTGCCCCGCCTCCCTGATCTGGTCAGAAGCGAAGAGCAACTCCAGCGGATAATGCGGCTCCTGGCAGCCAAAGTAAGTTGATCCTTCGAAGGTCCATGCCGGATTCACCAGAGCGAACTTCACGATGCAGCCTCCGGAATCTGCTCAAGAGCTGGTTGTGATCTACGGCTGATTGGTATTACCTCCGTCTGTACACGCTGCCCTTTCCACCAGTTCCATATCATTTCGATGTTCTGGCTGACACTGATTTTCGGCCTCCACCCTGTATGTTTGGTGAGTTTGTCAAAATCAGTAACGTAGTACAGCTGGTCGCCAGGACGTGGTCTCTGAAGGGAGTAGCGCAAGCGATTTCCGGTAATCTGCTCAATGATTTCGATGACTTCGAGCAGCGAGGCTGAGTTGCTGATCCCGCCACCAACGTTATAGATTTGGCCGGCGGTCTTCTCTACTTGCCCTCGAACCTTCTCGAAAGCAAGCACAAGATCTTTGACGGAGAGCACGTCCCTTACTTGTCGACCGTCGCCATAAATGGTGAGAGGCTTGTTTTCCAAAGCGGAGTAGAGGAAATGCGCAACCCAACCCTGGTCCTCGTTTCCAAATTGCTGTGGTCCCGCAATGCAGGACATGCGGAACACCACAGTGGGCAACGCGAACATGCGGCTGTAGTCATGCACATACTGATCGGCAGCGCCCTTTGAACATCCATAGGGAGAATACAAATCCAGCGGCTGCGATTCGTTCACGCCCCTTTCGTCCAAGGCACAATAACGTTTGCCCGCCAGCACCAGCTGCTTGGACGCGAGATCGCCATACACTTTGTTTGTCGAAGTGAACAGAAGGAACGGCTGGCGCCCGCTTTTGCGTGCTGCTTCCAAAATATTCAGAGTTCCTAATGCGTTAATCTCAAAATCTGTCTTTGGATCGGCGACCGAGCTGGTGACTGCAACTTGGGCAGCAAAGTTATAGATCTCGGTAGCGTTCTGGACCGCCCGTTCCACCAACGCCGCATCGCGGACATCGCCAATGGTGATTTTCAGGCGCTCTGAATCTATACACTCCCGTCGAAGCCACTCTAAATTGTGATGAACACCGCGACGAGATAAATTGTCGAAAATGTGAATACGCGCATCCGTTGTCTTAAGCAGGTGATGGACCCAGTTCGAACCTATAAATCCTGCCCCCCCAAATATCAGGGCAGAACGAAACGATACCGGCTTTTTCATCTCATCCTCATTTGTTCAGAGCGTGCCCTCAGAGAGCACGGCTGTGCTAGGCAAGCGCACAGGTTTTCAGGCCACTAGACCATGAGCGCTTAGCCGCTCCATAGCTTCGTCAACGTTGTCGCTGGCCTGTTGCGATTCCAACCACCCCACCAGTTCCTCAATCCCTTCCTTCAGCCGCGTTTTCGGCTGATAGCCAAGGAGCTGTGTAGCTGCAGAAATATCTCCAAAACAATGCCGGATGTCTCCGGCGCGGTACTTTCCGGTAATTTCGAGCGGTGAGCTCACGCCCAATGCGGTTTCAAGTTCGGCCGCAACTTCGGAAATCGTTACCGGCTGCCCCGATCCAATATTGATTGCTCTTCCGTCGGCCCCCGAGTTTTCCATGGCCAGCAGGTTCGCTTGCGCAATATCGTGGACACTTACAAAGTCCCGCATTTGCCGGCCGTCTTCGAAGATGATGGGTGATTTGCGGTTCATTAACCGCGAGGCAAAGATAGCTGCCACTCCGGTGTAAGGGTTCGAAAGCGACTGTCGCGTCCCATAGATATTGAAATAGCGCAGAGCGACGATCGGGATCTGGTATGTGCTCCCGAAAAGGAGCGACATCTCCTCCTGATCTTTTTTTGACAGAGCGTAAATCGAAGTACATTGCAGGGGCTTGTCTTCGCGGGTTGGAACCGGCGAGAGCTGTTGTCCGCAGTGGGGGCAAACTGTTTCCCAACGTTTTTCCTTCAGCTGATCGAGAGGACGCGGTTGCGGAGCCACTTCGCTGCAATTTGAGCAGCGATACTTACCCTCGCCATAGATCGACATGGATGATGCAACTACGATTTTTTCGGGTTCGGAGTGCGTGTCTAAGATCGCTTGAAATAAATTGGCGGTGCCGAGATTGTTGGTGGCTGTGTAGTCGGCAATCTGGTACATCGATTGACCCACGCCAACCGCAGCCGCCAGGTGGAAAATGACATCCATCCCGTTAACAGCTCGGTCGACCTGGGCTTTATCCCGCATATCCCCAAGGATGAATTCCGCAAATTTCGGTATGTAAGAGAGCTGACCGTCTTGATGCACCTGCGCTGTGAGATTGTCGAATATTCGCACCTCATGTCCGGCAGAAAGCAGCGCATCGGCAGTATGCGAGCCGACGAATCCGGCGCCGCCTGTAATAAGAACCCGTTTCGCTTTCAATTCGCGCGTCTCCTTTCCTGTCAGCATTAAGTCCAGCTCGCAACTACAAGCTAGACGGAGCTTTATTGTTGAGACAGCAACTAGGGAACATTCCCGACGAACTTTGGATGTATGTCACCCAAGGTAAGATGTCTTGCTCACCAAGAATGTAAATGAGATTGAAAATTGGCCCGATCTGGCCAGCTTTGGGCAGCTCGCGGCAGAAATCATTCCTCAACTAACTTGAGCACACTGCTCTCCGATTTGGGAGTTCACGGGGGTTGCGGGCCTTTGTATTAGGCGTGCTGCATATCGAGTCACCATTCGTCTGGTGAACTCAGCGAAATCCTCGCAATTTTTCGGAGGGCTGGTGTAGTGCGGGACCATACCCAGATGTTCGGGGGTGAAACAAAGCGTTAGAGTGGTGGCAAATTCTTCAACAGCTTGCATTTGCCGATCGAACCACACTTCGGCATTGGGACGGAAGGAGTCTGCCCAGCTCAGTCCAGTTCGCAAGTAAGTCACTCCCAACCGCCGCAACCATTCCACGGAATCGTTCAGCCGGTGGTCTTCGAAATGGAACCACTGGCAAATTCCCATGTCCGCTGGAAAATGAGAGAGCGCCAGCTTTGGAGTGCCGTCTTCCTTAAGCAAACCCATGTAATAGTGGCGGTAGTAGGAGCTGCCTTCGGCTTCTTTGTGCCGCGTAGTCGCGGTCCATGTTGCAGGGAGGTCGTACAGACTGTACCAATGGATTCGATCAACGATTGGCCGCAACAACTCGGCCGTGCGCTGGATACCGAATACCTGCACCTCCTCGGCCCCGAAGGATGAAACTCCCACCTCTGAGACCCATACAGGCTTGTTGGTTACCGATCGCATCTCTTCAACTTTTCGCGGCCAGTCGTGAATGCTCCAGTGGTTCCAATCCAGCGGAAAGCCGTGTATGGCGACAACATCGATGTAGTCCAGAACCCCATAACTGCCCAGCAGTTTGACGAAATTCGGGTCCACCGGGGACATGCCACCCAGCGCGATGGTCAGGTCAGGATTGATGTGGCGAATTTCCTTTGCCGCCGCGATGATCATGCGGGCAAACATCTTCCAGTCGGGGTCGACTTTGAAATCCCAATGCGAAAGATTGTTCGGTTCGTTCCATAACATCACCGCTTCGACCATGAGATTCCGTTCGCCTTCCCTGTTGCTTGGGGCCTTACAGCGTTCCTTCTAGTTCGTGGTCCACGATATAGCGTCCGTCCCGCAAAGCCGATGCCGGGCGGCATATCCATGTCTCTTCCTCGGGATGGGCTTCGATCTCCAAGCCCGAACTACGCAGCATTGCTTCTACCGCTGGCCGGTTTGGAATCCACCAGTTAGTGGGATCGTTCGAATAACTCTTTTCGACAAAGTACATCGCCGGGAAATTACGGTGCTTGAAAATCTCAGTCTCCCAGAAGGGATAATTGTCGCCCCATTGTCCGGCCTCGTCCGATCCACGAACCATGGTCTGAAATATCAGTTTTCCTGCAACTTTCTTGATCAGATTGTCCAATGCCAACAGTGGATATCGCAGGTGATAGAACACTCCCATAAAGAACACATAGTCAAACTGACCCAACAATTTGTCTGTCGCGTAAACAGAACACTTCTCAAGTTCAATATCGAGGCCCAGGGTCTGAGCAGCAAAGCGCGCCTGGCTCAGATAGCGGTCGTCGACATCGATTCCAACCACCCGACTGGCACCCCGTTTTTTCATTTCGATCGAGTAGAAACCTGCATTGCAGCCCACATCGAGAACTGTCGCACCTTTCAAATCCTGTGGGATCGCGCTCGCGATCTGGCGCCACTTGATGCTGGGAAAGTCACCAAGAAAATGATGTGGCGCCGTAGCCACACCATGCAAATTCAGATTATGAAACCAGTCCCCCAGTTCAGAAATACGTTGAGCAAGCTGGCCTGGCTCGGGACTGCCGGTGAGTGATGTTTGCTGCTGGACTGAGTCGGTGACAGATGACATGGGGTTCAAAAGGAACGCATTTCAAAGATGCGATTTTGTACAGCTGCGTTGTGTTTTAGTCAGACATCCGGTCATTATGGACGCGCCCATTCCGCACTGAACTGAGTCTCTCCAGCGAAGCCCCGAGTCAAGGCTTGATTGTTCGTAGATAGTTCTACAACCGAAAGTTCCACAAGCCCATCAAAGCGGCTCATGGCGAAACAGTCGCCAAAATCGGACCCAGGGTGGCTGGTCACAGCTAGTAGCGCCCCGCTGCCACGCAAGGCCATCATTCTTTATCGCGATGTATTACAGGCGATGAATGAGCAAGGCATTCCCTATGCGGTTGCCGGCGCGTTCGCACTGCAGAAATATACCGGCATTCGTCGCGTGACTAAAGATCTGGATCTCTTTCTGAAGCCCGAAGATGTATCAGCCGCGCTCGATCATCTTTGTAAGAAGGGTTTCCGCTGCGAGACCCTTGATCCGGTCTGGCTTTCAAAGGCCCATCGTGGGGAATATTTTGTGGACCTGATCTCCGGCATGAGCAACGCGGTGATTATGGTGGATGACAGTTGGATCAAACGAGCGCAGCCTGCGGTGATTGCAGGGGTACAGTCGCAAATTTTGTCGGCTGAGGATTTAGTGGCGTCAAAGCTCTTCGTTACCCGCCGCGAAAGATTTGACGGCGCCGACATCGCCCACATTATTTACCGCACCAAAGGGAAACTTGAATGGGAGCGGATTCTCGAGATTGCCTGCGAGAATTGGGAGATTCTGCTGTGGTCGTTGATGCTTTTTCGCTATGTTTATCCCGCTCAAACAGATTACGTCCCAGCGCCGCTGTGGCAGGACTTACTGTCCCGCTATATGCATCTGGTGCAACATTCCAATCCCAAAGCGCCGTTTCGCGGCAGCCTGGTCGATGAAAATATTTTTGCCATCGACATGAAAGAGTGGGGGCTGGAAAATCTGCAAAGCGAGTACCGGACTCGGCATTTGGACAAACCATCGATGAAGCATGCGCCAAAACTCGGAGTTGTCCGAAAGTCCGGCAGAGGACGCAAATGAGAGTTGCAGCCACTGCCGATCTGCACTTCACGCCTGCGCGGTTCACGGCCTTACATGACCAGCTCAACCACGTCCGTAACGAGGCCGACGTATTTGTGGTCGCGGGCGATCTTACAAACTTTGGGCGTCCCGACGAAATGGAACCGCTATTGAACGTGCTGGTGCGACTGCGCCTGCCAGTGATTGTGGTTCTGGGAAACCATGACTATGAAAGCGACTGCCAGGTTGAACTCATGCGCATGCTGACTCAGGAAGGCATCAAGGTGCTAGACGGAAGCGCGTACGAGCGGGATGGCGTCGGCTTTGCCGGAACCAAAGGTTTTGTGGGTGGTTTTGGGCGGGGCGTATTAACAGCTTTTGGCGAGCCGGAGATCAAGACCTTCGTTCGTGCCGGTATCGATGAGGCCCTGCGCCTGGAGCGCGCCATGTCGCAGCTAAGAACTAAGAAGCGCGTCGTGGTGCTCCATTATGCTCCAGTTGCAACCACGGTCGAAGGCGAGGCCCCTGAAATTTATCCATTTCTTGGAACCTCGCGCCTGGCCGAAGTGATCGACCGTCATGGCGCTGACTTGGTGGTCCACGGCCATGCTCATAATGGGCGGTGCGACGGCAAAACACCGGGAGGCGTTCCCGTCCATAACGTCGCTATCACCCTCTTGCAGGCGCAGAATCCACCGGCGGTTTATAGGGTTTTTGACGTTTAAGTTGCCGCAAACACTCTGAAATCGGGCGCATAGTGTATACTGTACGTATATACATGGAGGCTGGGGTATGGCCACGGCCAAGGTATTTCGGTCCGGGAATAGCCAGGCATTACGGCTACCCAAGCAATTCCGCCTTAAAAGTAAGGAAGTGGAAATCTTCCGGCGCGGGGATGAAATTGTCTTACGCGAAAAAAGCGGGCATATGGGTCGCGTTTTCGACTTAATTGCAGGCCTGCCGGACGATTTCGACTTGTTTGACCGCGGTTTAGACGTCCCGCAAAAACGCAAGAGGCTCTAGTGGAGCCTCTTTATCTGCTCGACACAAACATTGTCATTTATATCCGGCAAAAAAGGCCGGAGGATTTATTGCGCCGTTTCCAGAAGCTGCGTGAAGGCGAAGCCGCCATTTCAGTAATCACCTATGGCGAGCTAATGTATGGTGCGCAGAAGAGCAGTCAATGGCCGGCTGCTCTCGAGCGCTTACAGGAGTTAGTGACGTTGCTGCCGGCGCTGCCTCTTCCCGAAACCGCAGCAACTTCGTACGGCAAGATTCGCGCTGAACTCGAAGCAAAAGGTGAAATGATCGGAAACAATGATTTGTGGATTGCCGCCCACGCCTTGGCATCCGACTTGGTTCTCGTCACCAATGACGAGAAGGAGTTCAGACGGGTGCGGGGATTGAAAATGCAGAATTGGGCGACCTGAGCCGCTACAAGCTTCGCCGCAAAAACTCCGCGAATTGCTTCACGTCGTCGGCCGTGGTGTCCCAGGAGCACATCCATCGCACCACTGACTGGGCCTCACTCCATACATAAAAGAAGTAGCGCTTCTGAAGCTTCGCAATAGCTTTTCGCGGAATTTGCGCGAAGACCCCATTCGCCTCCACGTTGTAAATGATCTTCAATTGCGGAATTTTGCTGATCTCGCGCTTAAGTAGTTGGGCCATGCGATTGGCATGGCGAGCGTTTTGAAGCCATAAATCATTGGTAAATAGCGCCTCGAACTGTGCTGAGATAAACCTCATCTTTGAAGCCAGTTGCATTCCCTGCTTGCGATAGAACTTGAAGTTTGCAGCCAGCTCAGGATTGAAGAACACAACCGCCTCGGCTCCGAGGGCGCCGTTTTTGGTCGCCCCAAACGACAGGACGTCAATCCCTACGTCCCGAGTAGCTTGCCTGAGCGTGAGCGCCTGCGCGGCAACCGCATTGGCAATTCTGGCACCGTCCACATGCAGGAACATTCCATGATCGTGGGCAAACTCAGCCAGAGCGAGAATTTCGGACGATCGGTAAACTGTTCCGACCTCCGTCGACTGCGTGATTGAAATGACCCGCGGTTGTACGTGGTGCTCATCGCCCACCCCATGAAGAGCCGAGTGCACCGCCTCCAACGTCAATTTGCCGTTCTTTGCCGGAACCGGAACCAGCTTGCAGCCGGTAAATTTTTCCGGGGCCGCGCATTCATCCACATTTATATGAGCGCCTTCCGCACAAATGACCGCATGATAGGAATTAGTCAAGGCCTTCAGACTCAGGCAATTAGCGGCTGTGCCGTTAAAAACGAAGAAGACCTCAAGATTTTCGCCCAATTGTTTCTTAAAAAGCGCCTGCGCCGACTGGGTGTATGCGTCATCCCCGTATCCAACCACGTGGCCCTGATTGGCCGCGCTAATCGCCTTCAGGACTTCGGGATGCACGCCAGCATTATTGTCACTGGCAAAACTGCGAGTGGCTTTCATGAGTTCAACAATTTAGCAGATGAACAAAAAGTTCGAGGAGCCACTCTCTTTTTTCAATCGAAAACGTCAAACCGAAGGGTTCTTGACAGCGTAATTTATGTAATCCTATGGTTACATATCATTTTGGAAACTTGGATGTTAAAAGCCGAAATTTGGTCGTACGACCAGGATTTGAAACGGGCGCGTTCCGCAATTAAGCTAGGAGAAAGCGGTGTGAGTACCCAGGGGTATCGGCGTGATTCTCCTGATTACAGGGCCTTAGTACACTGAGTTTCCTGAATTGATCAATTTTTGGAACTTCTGCTACTTACGTTTCATCAAATTTCTACCCGAGTTGTGCGTAAACTCCTACTGCTGACCCGCAGAAGAAGCGGGAACTTTAACTTCTGACCATGCGTAAGGATATTTAAGGGAAATCATGGCTAAACGGATGTTTTTCATGCTGGCGGTGGTGATCGTTGTCGTTGCCGGACTAGGATTTTTTAAGTATCGCCAAATCCAGACCCAAATTGCGATGGGTTCGAGCTTTGCGCCGCCGCCGGACGCTGTAACCACCGTCGTGGCGAAAAGCGAGACTTGGCCATCGACCCTTGACGTGATCGGCACTACGGCTGCCATTCAAGGCGTGACTGTCAGTGCGGACTTGCCGGGCACCGTCGCCAAGATCAATTTCGAATCCGGGCAATCGGTCCACGCCGGCGATGTGCTGGTTGAGCTGGACACTCGGGAAGAGCGGGCGCAGCTGGCTGCCGCCGAATCCGATCGAGATCTGGCGAAGATCAATTATGAGCGCGACCAGCAACTCGTAAAGGAGGGCGTGGTCGCCCGGATGCAGTCGGATAATTCATTGGCGCAGCAAAAATCTACCGAAGCAAAAGTCGGAGAGATCAAAGCCACAATCCAGCGGAAGACAATTCGCGCCCCATTCTCCGGAATCTTAGGCATCAGACAGATCAATCTGGGACAATATCTGGCCGCAGGAGCCGCTATCGTTTCCCTGCAAGCACTGAACCCCATTTACGTGAACTTCGGAGTCCCGCAGCAAGAGTCTCCGCTGATAAAGACCGACCGAATTCTCAATCTCACGAGCGACGACGTACCCGGTGTCCAGTTTACGGGTCGCGTAACGGCGATTGATTCAGTCGTCAACGAAGCCACCCGCAATCTTCAGGTGCAGGCGACTCTGCCCAATCCCGGCGAGAAGTTGCGCCCGGGCATGTTTGTGCAGGTGCAGCTGGGACTAGGCTCCAGTGACAATGTGATCCCCCTTCCCGCATCCGCGATTAACTACGCTCCCTACGGAGATTCGGTTTTTGTGGTCACTGACCTGAAGGACCCAAAGGGCAAACCATATCGCGGAGTACGCCAACAATTCGTTAAGGTACAGGGCTCGCGCGGCGACCAGGTGGGCGTGATCTCCGGCATCAATCCCGGCGACGAAATCGTCAGCGCGGGCGTTTTCAAGCTGCGAAATGGCGCCGCTGTACAGGTGAATAACAAAGTACAACCTCCAAACAATCCAAAGCCCAATCCTGAGGACAGTTAGTCATGAAGTTTACCGACCTATTCATACGTCGGCCAGTTCTAGCGATCTGCGTCAATCTCGTGATCCTGATCGCGGGTTTGCAAGCCATTCGCTCGCTAAGTGTTCGCCAGTATCCGCGTAGCGATATCGCCGAGGTGCAGGTTTCCACCGTGTACGTGGGCGCCAATGCCGATCTCGTCCGCGGCTTTATCACTACGCCACTCGAGCGTGTGATTGCCAGCGCCGATGGCATCGACTACATGGAGTCCTCGAGCTCGCAGGGCATCAGCACGATCGATGTCCACCTGAAGCTTAATTACGACACGAACGCGGCACTCACCCAGATACAAGCCAAAGTCGCGCAAGTACGTAATGACCTGCCGCCTGAGGCCGAGGCTCCGATCATCGATCTGCAGACCTCGGACAATCAGTTCGCGGCGATGTATATCGGCTTTTCCTCAAAGGACCTCGATCAAAACCAGATCACTGATTACCTCACGCGCGTAGTGCAGCCAAAGCTGACCGCGATTAATGGCGTGCAGCGGGCGGATATCCTTGGCGGACGCACCTTTGCAATGCGAATCTGGCT
>JBOGLH010000066.1:0-12216 GCA_050746025.1 Terriglobales bacterium
CCAATACAACAGTCCAAGGCTGGAGTGGGCCTGAGCGTAGTCGGGTTTCAGCTCTAGCGCCTTCTTGTAGAACGCCAGTGCTTGTGTGGGATCGTTTTTGCGCTCGTATGTGAGTCCCAGGTAGTAGTAGCCGGTCGGCAACTCGGGAGCTTGTTCAATAGCGCCTTGCAGAAACTTAAGAGCGTCATCAAGTTTTTGCTCTTTCAACGCAGAGACACCCTGAAGCGTCAACATTTTGGCTTGCGCCAATCGCGTTCGAAATTCATGCAGGCCCTTGAGATCGTTCAATTCCTTCTTTGCGGCGCTGGTCTGACCCTGAGCGCGCAAAGCTATGCCGAGATTGTAGTGGGCCTGCTCAAAATCAGGCTTGAGCTTGATCGCACGCTGGAACGCCACAATTGCCCCGGCCACGTTCCCTCCGGTTTTGAGTTCCATAGCGTAGTTGTACTGTGCCTCCGGATCCTGCGGATTCAGTTCGACCGCCTTACGAAAGCGCACCAGCGCATCCGGGTGTTTGTCCTGACGGCGTAATGCGATGCCTAGCATCAGGTGCGCAGGTTCAGAACGTGGGTTCAGGGCCAGGGCGCGCCGAAATGCCGCGGCGGCGCCCTCAAGATTGCCGAGTTGACCCTTCACAGCCCCGAGTTCCACGTAGGCATCCGGTGAAGGTTTTAATTCCACAGATCGAGTCAGTTCGCGCTCGGCATCGGAAAAATCGTTTTGTGCGGACTCAACGCGCGCCAGGAACCGGTGGATGGCAGCATTCTGCGGATCCAGTTGTGCGGCCGTCTGTAGCTCTTTTGCCGCTACCACAAAGTCGTGCAGATCGTACCGGGTGGCTCCCAAGCCATAATGCGCCTCGGCCCACTTCGGCTTGAGCTGAATGGTTTTTTGAAACTCCTCGGCAGCCGCGTTCGCATCACCTTTGTATTTCAGAGCAAGCGCGAGATTGTAATGCGTGAGCGCGTTGTTGGGTTCGAGGGCCAGTGCTTTCTCATAGTCGGCGACGGCTTCGTCCCAGGATTTCTTGTGCGCGAATTCTGTTGCTGCTCGGCTATAGCTCTCGGCAGTTTGGGCCAGGCACGGAGCTGCGACCAAGACCAGGACCAGGAGAACCAGCATCAATACAGCCTAGCACGGTGAGTTGGGACGGATCTTACTGCCCCACGTTTGAATGGCAGTAAGATCCGGACAATTTGAGCATCACCAGATGAACTTCGCGCTCACCTGACCAATGCGGGGATCGCGAGCTTGGGTAACCTCGCCAAAGTTCGAGTCGTCGATGTTACCACTGGGATTGAAGAACTGCGCATGGTTGAAGACGTTGAAGAATTCACCTCGGATCTCGAAGGTTTTAGACTCTGTAACTGGAATCCTCTTCGATAATCCAACGTCGAAATTGTTGATGCCAGGGCCGTGGAAGAACCTGCGATTGGCCGTTCCAAATGTTCCGAGCGTGGTATTCACCGCAAACGCGCTTGGCAGGAAATAGCACCCCGTGCCGGATCCCGGAGTCCCGTCGTAGGTGGGACATGCTGTGTTCACTTTACGAGGATCCACCTTAACAATCGGTCCTACCAGATTCGGCATATCCGTGGATGAACTGCCTGTAAGTGAAGCATCCCCCGAGCCCTGATTCATCTGGATTGGGAACCCGCTTGCGAAACGTGTGATGCCCTGTAATTGCCAGCCTTCGGTCAGTCTTCTCGGCCCGCCCTTAAAGACTTTGTCAAACGGGAGGGCCCAAATGTAGCTGAACACAAAATTATGTCGGACGTCTGACGAGGAGAGCCCTCGACTCAGCTTCGGGTTCACAAAATTCACCAGGTCATTGAAGCCTGACGAATCGTCCAGTGCTTTTGCGAATGTATAGGCCGCCAGAAACGTTAGATCTCCGGCCTTGTGCTCAAGCGTTACCTCTGCGGCGTTGTAGATGGAGTTTGCGCTCAACGTAGTCAAGGTGTTGTTGGAACCAAAGCACAGGCTTTGCGCTCCAGAACAGTAATTATTACTGAGCAGAGCATTTCTTGTGCCATAAACACAATTGGCAGTAGCGGGGGGGCCTCCGCATGGAACTCCCAGACTGGCGCCTAAAGGCAGCTGGAAAGTATCCTGCTCCGCGTTGGGCCCGCAACCCGGAATTCCCTGTGATGTATCGACTGCACCCTGCGCTGTCAGTTGCATGCACAAGGCTGTGTTACCAGGGTTGGCGTCCATCTGCGTAATGAGTCTGTGGCCTTCAGTCCCAACGTAGGCGAGGGTCAAGACAGTGGTCTTACTAAGCTCACGCTGGATGGAAAGGTTGAAGTGCTCGGCATACGGCAGCTTGTTGTGAATGTCGTATCCCGGGAAATAGGACATCGGCTCGTATATCGAAAAGTCGATATTTTTGTTGTTGGGATCCCCGGGAGTCGGAATATTAAAGGGAAAGCGCTGCGTCTGCGAAGTACCATCGAGGCGGTTTCGAAATGGCTCATCGAACTCGACCGGAGCGGGACTGGCCCAGTACAACCCGAATGGGGCGTCGGCTACTTCGTAAAACAAGTTCAGGTCCTCGACCGACGTGTAGTAAAGGCCATAAGCTGCGCGGATGCTGGTTTTTCCAGGACCGCCAAAAACTTTGCCCAAGATCCCATTGCTAAAGCTTGGCGAGTAGGCGAGGCCAAGACGTGGGCCGAGATTGTTGTATTTCGTAGGAGCAAGCGTTCTAGGAATCCCTGGGTCGCCAGGAAATACGAGGCCTGTAGGAGCATTCGGAAAGACCGTTGACTGCTCTCCCTTGACCCAAGTCTGGATTTTCCCCTGAGTGTCATACCAAGGCATGCTCGCTTCCCAACGCAGACCAAGGTTCAAGGTTAAATTCGGAGTTGCTTTCCAGGTATCTTGTACATAGGCGCCGCCGTAGCGTGTGCGCGAGTCCAGCAACTGCAAAGCAGCTTGCTGGTAGCCGCCTTGTGCTAGCGGGGCGCCGAGCAGGTAGTCAGCAAAATCCTGACCCGGGATACTGCCATCGCCAGTTGTGGTTCCATCGAAGCTAAAAGCCCCATTCACATCTGCCAAATTTCGCTCATTCACTTGCAAATAGCGGAACTCGCCTCCGAATTTCAAAGTGTGGTGATTGATGACTTTCGAAAACCCGTCAGACGCCATGTAAGTATTGTCCGGCTGGAACGTGATTAAATCCGGCGCCCCAATACTAAAGCTGTTGAAAAAAAGTCGAGGTGCGAATTGTTTAGTGTCAGGCAGACCATCGGTGATAATCCCCAAGCCATTCGCGTTGTTGAAACCCAGCGATGAAAGCTGCGCAAACCCCCCGGTTGGGGTGTCTTTATGAGTAGCGGTACGGAAGAAAGTCAACCGTGCTTCGTTCACCGCGGTGGTTCCAAAGGTTTTGGTGTTGCTCATTACAAACTCTTGTGCGCGTGTGGGCGAGATCGTAGGAAACCCCGGAACGCTAGAGGCGGCAAGCGCGTTTAGAAAGGTCGAATCATCGAAGTGGTAATAAAACGACCAATTGCCTGTCCTCTGGTTATTAAAGTCAACTCGCTCTCCGATCTTGTCATCTCGAATTGTGTTCTTTTGGCTGTTGCCTACGTAGTTGTATGAGGCAGAACCCGTGTAGTTAGGCGCGGGAATGTACTGCAGCATTCCAACTGCTGCCGGTGACCATGCGCTTTGAGGGATCACTCCACCCGGAAACACGCACGTCCCCGCCTGAGCGTCGGCCTGCGTGTTGCAGCCGGCGGTCCAATACGGCTCGCCATTGTTAACTGTGTAGCCTAGTCGTTGACTGAGCAGCGTTGGCCAGCCGCACGTGGGGCAACTCCCAGGAGGAGTAACAGTTCCACTCACTGAGCCGGTCAAAACTTCTGGCCCAAAGTTACCCTGTCGCTGGGCCGTAGTGGGTAGATCAACAACCGTTTCGGCGCCCTGCGTTTGTCTTGTGCCCTGATAATCCGAAAACCAGAATAGGTGATTCTTCCAGAACGGCCCCCCGGCCGTAAAACCGAATTGATGACGCCGCAGCTCGGTTTTTTGAGGTATAAAGTAGTTCGCGGCGTCCAGCTTCTCATTACGCAGAAACTCGAACACGTCGCCGTGGAAGCCGTTGGTCCCGCTCTTGGTGATGGCATTCATCACGGCGCCGCTGAACTTTCCGTATTCCGCGTCAAAGCTGTTGGTGATAAGCCGAAACTCCTCAACGGAGTCGAGATTGGGAACCAGGCCCGCGCCGAGGTTGCGGCCTTCGCTGACGTCACCACCGTTCACCAGAAACGCGTTTGCGGTTTCGCGCTGGCCGTTAACTGACACGTTGCCCGTACTATTGTCGTAACCACCCGAAACCGGCCTGTTGCTCGTAGTGTTGCCTTCAACCGTGCCGGCTGTCGTCGGTGCCACGCCCGCCTGCAGACCGAGAAGGTCGAGGTAGCTGCGGCCGTTCAGCGGAAGGGCTAGCATCTTTTTCGAATCAACGACGTCCCCGAGTTGAGTGTTTTCCGTTTCAACGTGTACGGCAGAGGCTGAAACATTGACGTGCTCCGCCACTGTTCCGACCTGCAGAATGACATCAGCGCGAAGCTGGTCGTTCACCTGGAGCGTAATACCGCTGTTGGTGTAGGTTTGGAAGCCGGGAGCGGTCACCGTGATCCTGTACAAGCCGGGTTGCAAGGCAAGGAAGTGGTAAGAGCCGTCTGCGGCCGTCGTGGTCTCCTGGCCACCGTTAGTTTGCACATTGACGATTCTGACTTGAGCGCCGGCAACCACCGCCTGTCCAGGGTCGCGAACGGTACCCGAAATCGCGCCCGTCACGTCGGCGCGGGCCGCGCAGAAGCTGAATACGACCAACATTAAAACGATTGAATATCGAAGCGCAGACTGGTTCCTTTTGATCACTGTGCCCCCTCCGTGTGGTAAGCACAATGACACAAAGGATTCGGTTAAATCAAGCCAGAATTGATCCTAACGGCACCAAGAATGCTAATCGTAGGTATTCAATCACTGATAATCCATACGAGCAGGGATGTCCGGTTGTCATTTGCGAGGGTGTATCTTCAGTTCTATAGACAGGCCAAGCGGAAGCTCTTTGCGGTTTTTTGCTCCCCAACCGCTGTTCCCAAAACAGGTGCTTGTCTCTGGGTTAACCGTGAGGTTCTTATCGACTACAAAATCATCTACACCGATTTTTCAATGTGCTATGAAATCCGCTCCGTGTCTTTGAAAAGGTTGGTGAGCGCGGTAGGAATCGAACCTACAACCTACTGATTAAGAGTCAGTTGCTCTGCCAATTGAGCTACGCGCCCGAGGACTTCAAAGGAAGGACGAGAATGGATTATAACATCGCATGGTGAGCGGCTTGGCGCCGACCGAAAACATAAGCAAGCCAGTTGCGCGCAGGGCGTCTCGAATAATAGCGGGGCAACACATCTCCATTCTGCAATGAGAGCGGGCCAACAAATTTCGTTTTCGAGTGATCGCAGGCGAATAAGTTTCATTCCCGAATGATCGCAAGCGGACACATATTTATCCCACGCCAACAATTTTCATCGCGGACAGCAAAATTTTATTCGCTCGTGAAGTAGTCAACCGTCACTGGATTTTCGAATAGGGAGTAATCGCGGGTGACCACGGTTATGCCGCTCTCAGTCACAAAATATTTCTGCCGGTCGGCTTCGGGATCAAAGCCGATGGTGGTGCCTTCGGGAATATGCACGTCGCGATCGATGATTGCACGGCGGATGCGGCAATGGCGTCCCACGTTCACGTGGGAAAAAAGAATGCTGGAATCGACGTCGGTGTAAGAATTCACGCGAACATCGGGTGAGAGCACGCTATAGCGTACCGCGCCGCCGGAAACAATGCAGCCTGCCGAAACTATGGAATCCAAAGCCTGCCCGGTGCGGCCCGCCTCTTCAAAGACAAACTTCGCCGGCGGATATTGCCGCTGATGGGTGCGAATGGGCCAAGCGGAATCGTATAAATTGAAAACCGGCGAGACCGAAACCACATCCATATTGGCTTCGTAGTAGGCTTCGAGAGTCCCCACATCACGCCAGTAGAGCGCTTCTTTTTTGTTCTCGTCCACGAAATCGAAGCCATACACGCGGTAGTCGTCCGCCATTTTAGGCAAAATGTCTTTGCCGAAGTCGTGGCTGGAGGATTCATCCTCGGCATCTTTCAGCAGCACTGGAATGAGCACGTCGGTGTTAAACAGGTAAACGCCCATGGAAGCGGGAACCCGATTGGGATTGCCGGGAACGCGAATTTGGGTGACCTTGGGCTTCTCTTCAAACCCGGTGACGCGATTGTCTGAGTCCACCGACATTACCCCGAAGCGATAGGTTTCCTCGGGCTCGATCTGGATGGTGGCAATGGTCACATCGGCTGCGGAGTCGACGTGCTGCCGCAGCATCAGGTCGTAATTCATCTTGTAGATGTGATCGCCAGAAAGGATCAGGACGTGGCGCGGTTGTTCGGATCCAATGGAATAAATGTTCTGATAGACCGCATCGGCTGTGCCCTGATACCACTGGTCGCTGACGCGCTTCATCGGTGGCAGAACTTCGATAAATTCTCCCAACTCGGTGCCTACAATGTTCCACCCTTCACGGATGTGCCGGTTGAGAGACAGCGCCTTGTACTGAGTAAGGATGTAAACTTTGCGCAGATCGGAGTTAATGCAGTTAGAAAGAGTGATGTCGATGATGCGGTATATGCCACCGAATGTGACTGCCGGCTTTGCGCGGTCGCGGGTCAGGGGATAAAGCCGTTCCCCGGCCCCGCCCGCCAACAGGACTCCCAAGGTGTCTTTCATCTCGCTCCGCTAGGATGAGCAAGCTGCGCCCGGTGAACAAAAAAATTTTACTGAAGCCCCATTTGCGCGGTAATACTAGCACACAGGGTTAAGGAAAGACCAAAGCCGTCTAGCTTGAAGCTTCTCCGCGACCGGCAGCCATAGCGCTGGAAGAGTATTTCAATACCGGCAGAGTTACCTCAACCGAAGTACCCGGATTCATTCTGCGAATACCGATGGCGCCGCCCAACTGGCGAGCCCGCTCGCGCATGCCACCGATACCGACCCCGATGTTGGCACCGCCGTCTTCCATGCTTTTTAAAATTTCGACCGGTATCCCGCAACCTTCATCCCGAATGGTAAGCGAAGCCCCTTCGGCATCCGCTCGCAGGGAAATGAACGCAGTTCGGCTACCTGAGTGGCGGTGAATATTTACCAGGGACTCTTGCACGATGCGGAAAATAGCGGTCTCGACCTCGATGGGGAAACGCGGGAGGGCAGGATCTATATCCAGATCTACAGAAATTTTGCTGCGTTCACTAAACCCTCGTGCATACCAATCGACCGCACTTCCCAGGCCGGTCTCATCGAGCATAGGCGGATGAAGAAGATAAGATAGCGTCCTGATTTCAGAAATGACCTGATCGGCAAGGGCGGCGCTATCGGCGACTCTGGCCGACAAGCTGGGATCGTTCTGGGTGCGCTGCGCGATGACTCCTAAATTAATGTGGAGCGCAGCCAGCAATTGGCCGGCGCTGTCATGCAGTTCGCGACCCAAACGCCGGCGCTCTTCATCCTGCAAAGTCAAGATACGAGCCGAGAGTTTGCGCAGCATTTCTTCCGTCTGCACACGTCTTTGAATTTCATCGTGCAGCTGCTGATTGGCCCGAGTGAGCTCTGAGGTGCGCTCCTGAATTTTCAGGTCCAGCTGTTCGTTGACGGCCCGGAGCTTCTGCTCCACACTAATCCGTTCGCGCTCACTGGCGGCGCTTTGCTCGCGGGCCTCGGCCAATTGCTGATTTTTTGCAATCAGCTCTGAGGCCATTTGAGAGAGCCTGGTTTTCTCCGGCTTTTCGGGATAAGGTGTTATTCGAGACGAATTCAGTGCAGGCCCCCGAGGGCAGAAGGTTCTCTGACAATAGTCCGGCACAAACTATCTTTTTGCCATACAGAGTTATCCTGATTACCATTTAGTACATGGACTCCAGCAGGAAATATAGCGCAATACTTTTAATTCAACATTGTCGACTGCTCCTTCTATTTATGGGGTTGGCTTGCGGCGCTGCAAATTGCGCCAACACCAATAGATCCCCCAGCGTGCAGTGGCAGCCGCACGATCTGACCAATGGCTCTCCTGTTCTGTTCGAAATAAAGGCTTCGGCGAAAGTGCGGGAAGTTTATGGCTCGTGGATGGGGCACAACGTAACTTTTTTCCGCTCGATATCGAATAAAGGATGGTATGCCCTTGCCGCCATCCCATTAACCACAAAACCTGGAATTTACGAATTGAGGGTCACGGAGACGCGTGCGAGCGGTGGAACGGTTGAATTGACCAGATATATCCGAATACGCAATGCTCCTTATCCAAAGATCACGGTCAAAGTAGCTAAAAAATTCACTGAACCCAGCCCCGATCAGCTAACCGCCATCTCCGCTGACAAAAGCTTAAAAGGCAAGATATTTGGGACGTTTACCAGCGACCGGCTCTGGGCGGGCGAATTTGTCGCGCCGGTTTCGGATCCGATCTCCGACATATTCGGGACTGCGCGCGTATTTAATGAGCAGGTTCTAAGCCGGCACCAAGGTTTGGACTTTGCCGCCCCTCCGGGAACAGCTGTGCACGCTATAAACAATGGGGTGGTGATTCTGGCGCGGCCAATGTTTTTCGAGGGTAACTGCGTTGTCATAGATCACGGGCAGGGGTTACTGAGTTTGTATCTGCATTTGTCCGCGTTCAAGGTAAAAGAAGGGGACCAAGTTCACACCGGCGACACGATTGCTTTGAGTGGTGGAACAGGAAGAGCGACAGGACCGCACCTCCACCTTGCAGTTCGATGGCAGGGGATTTATTTAAGTCCCGCTATCTTGTTGAAATTACAGTTACCTTCTGACTGATGGTGAAAGCACCCGGAAATCTTGTTCCGAATTCGTAACAAAACCTAACGGTACACCGCGGAATCCTGGATTTCATGCGAAGCTGCTTTCGCTGGTCGTCAGGTATAGCGTGGGGAAGCGCTAATTTTTCGCCGGACGGATAGCTATCGGGAACCTGGAGGGCCCCCTTCGACAGGTTCCCGATATCTTTTTGGGCTATTTGGGCTATAGCGAGACCACTTTGGATTGTTTCAGGGCCTCAGGTTCGACGGCGACACCGTCACGATAAGAGACATATCGTCCAGAAATCGCGGGGATGCGCTCACCGGGGACGATCACACCGACCAGGTTCAGAGGATCCGCTGCTGAAATCGTGACCAATTCACCTGTCGGCGGAAGTTTTCGTGTGGCGCGCAATGACTCAACTGCAACTGGCAAAGCGAATTGCTCGCCGAGGAATCCATCGACAAAGCGGCCACCGCGAATTTCGCCCCGCGATTCCAGCCGACGGAACGCCAACTGCAGCTCTCGCCATTTGGGCAGATTGCTTTCACGCACGAGGAGATCGCGAAATACCACGCCGTACCTTTTTAACAACATCCAGCAAACTGCCTCTGCTCGGCGTTCAGGTTCAACCGACGAATCGGCATGCAGGATCGCCCAACGGCCGGAACTATGCCGAGGCCGAGCGGCTTTGGCGTTGCCCTGCCCAGCGCGGCGCTTGGGATCAATTAAGGCCCGAAGATTGTCGAATCCATCGGCCGTAACCAGCCCGGCGGCAACCAGCTCCCATAACCCGGTTTCAATTTCGGCCTTCAATTTTCCAGATGCCCGGACAATGTCGGCAAAAAACGAAGCGCCCCGCTGGCGTAAGAGTTCGAATATCTGATTGGCGACCGGGCTCAGCCCCTGCGCGTCTTTCAACGACGCGTGCGGTGCCATCCAGTCGGACTGCTCGCGAATGAAAAACGTGATCGGCGCAACACTAGTGGGAATGACCCGGCGGCGATTTGGCTGATCCCCGTTCGAAGATTCAAGAGTCGCTGGATGCGGCGAAAGCCTTCCCCAGCCCACTGCGCCGGTGAGGCAAAGCTGGTCGAGCCACTTGGGCTCGTAGTCTGCGATTCTTCTTGAGAGCACTTGGCGTTCCCAGGCGTTCGCGGGAACTTCAAAGCCCTCAAGCTGGCGCAACACTTCCAATGTCGCTCGTTCGCCCTGAACCTGGGATTCGGGTGCGATGTGATGCCACCGCAGTAACCAGCGCATGAATTGCGCGGCGGTGACCGGCTGAATCTGCTTACGAAGAGTGGCTACTGTGAGCCGGTGAATTCGAGCCAGTAGGCGCCGATCGCACCATTCGGTTTCCGGCATGCCGGGATCGGTAAATTTTCCGCGCAAGATGGCGCCGCTGGCCTCCATCCGCAGTAGTGCCTTGTCGATCTCGGCAGCGGGAACGCCGAATGCTTCCGCGAGGGCCGCAGCGGTAACTGGGCCGACGTGCCCCATCCACCCGGTGACCATAGCCAGCATGGCATCGTCGGATGAGGGAACTGATCGCGGAATCTCTGCTGGAACGGGCTCGAAAACTGTGTCCGGGAAAATTGCTGAGAATGCTTTGGCTCGTTCGGTGGCGATCCAGTAATTTCGATCACCGCTCCGGGCGCGCACAGCTCGTTTTGCCTCTATGAGGCGTTCAAAAAACTGGCCCCACTGAGAAACCGCAGTGCCATCATCGGCTGTCCGGTCGAGCAGCGCACCTTCATTTTCTTCTGTAAAAGTTTGTCGTTCAGCTTCGCTGAGTTGTACAGCCGCGGGCGGCCGTCCCCACATTAACATTGAGTCCGGTAATGCGACTAACGTGTGCAGCACATCGTGCAATTCATCGACATCGCGCACATCGGGCCATGCTTCGGTGCGCACTTGATTGATCGCGCCCGGATCGAGCTTGCCCACTTCTTCGAGGACCGACTCCGGAAGAATTCGCCGCATTTCGACAGCTCGGGCGCGCCGCTCTTCTAGAGGTGCGTCGTCGAGATACGCGTACGGGTTTGCATTGAGGATCTCATGCGAGAACTGCGAAGGCACCGGGGTATCAACAGCAACGCAACGGATCTGCCCGTTTTCCATGCGACGCAGCAGATCGCGCACGCCGTCGATATCCATGGCTTCGGTTAGGACATCTTTCATCACTTCTTTCACCAAAGGATGATCGGGAATTTTAATGTCGCCCTCAATATTTTCCTGACACGCAGCAACATCAGGAAAAACCGAAGCCAGCAAATCGTCGGAGCGAATACGTTGGATTTGGGGCGGCACTTTTTTGCCGCCTTGAAAACGAAGGAGCGCCAATGAACGGTTCGCATCCCAACGCCAGCGGGTCCCAAAAACCGGCGCGGCCAGAGCGGCTTGCTCGAGCACGGACTGAACACTCTCGGCGTTCAGGAAATGAAAGACATCGGCCAAAGGAAAACTGTGCTGCTCGGCGAGCGCGATATTGAGACCGTTATCGGTCGCGGCCGCTTGCAATTCAAAATTAAAGCTCCGGCAAAAGCGCTTGCGTAGTGCCAAACCCCAGGCTTTGTTGATGCGGGCGCCAAATGGGGCATGGATGACCAGTTGCATGCCGCCGCCTTCATCAAAGAAGCGCTCGGCGATGATGGTGCTTTGAGTGGGAACAGTGCCGAGGACGGCACGTCCTTCAAGAATGTATTGAATCGCCTGCGACGCGCCAGATTCATCCAGGCCACATTCCTGGTTCAGCCAGGCGATTGTTTCCGCAACCTGCGGCATTTTTGGAGAAAGCGCAACCGGAGAAATCCCCGGCAAGCGGTCGCTGATCTCGCGACGAAGTTCAGCCACGTGAAGTGACAACTCTTGGGTGCGCGCCGGCGCTTCACCGAGCCAGAAGGGAACGGTCGGCGGCGCGCCGTGCGCATCTTCCACCAGAACGCGGCCCGACTTGCCTTCCACCAGGCGGATCCGCCACGAGGTGTTGCCGAGAAGCACAATGTCGCCTGCATTGCTCTCGACCGCGAAGTCTTCGTCGAGGGTTCCGACCACTCCGCCTTCCGGTTCGGCGACGACAGTGAACAAAGCGGTTTCGGGAATCGCGCCGCCACTGGTGATTGCAGCCAGCCGGGCGCCTCGGCGAGCGCGCAATTTGCGATTGACGCGATCATGATGAAGATATGCACCGTATCTTCCCCGGCGTGCAGCAATTCCCTCGGAAAGCATTTCAACGATGGAGTCGAAGAGTTCACGCGAAAGATTACGATATGGATAAGCGCGCTTGACCAAAGCGAAGAGATCGTCCTCATCCCAGCCCGGGTCGT
>JBOGLH010000067.1:0-14690 GCA_050746025.1 Terriglobales bacterium
GAAACAGAAGTGCGTTTCCACATGGAGAGCTATGCTGCCGAACTGGTTCGCAAAGGCATGTCCCGGCAAGAAGCGATGCGAGCGGCGAGGATTGAGTTCGGCGGAATCGAGTCTCACAAAGATGCCATGCGGGCATCGGTGGGCATCCGGTGGTGGGGCGAACTGGGTTCAGACCTGCGTCACGGATGGAGATTGTTCTACAAGAATCTCGCCTTTTCCGCGATTGCGGTTTTAACTCTGGCTTTGGGTGTCGGCGCCAACACTGCGATTTTCAGCATCGTGAATGCCGTGTTGCTGCGTTCTCTGCCTTACCGCGATCCCGATCGTTTGGTAAGAATCTTCTTTAACGAGCCCGGCGTAGGACTGCGGGACGTCCGGTTTTCCAAGCCCGAACTGGATGACCTGGAGACGCGATCGCGTGTATTTGAAGATGTGAGCCCGATCTACGAGGGTAGCGAGGATTTGACCGGTGCCGGACAGCCCGAGCGTGTCGAGGGGGTCAACGGCAGTTTCAGCTACTTTTCCATGCTCGGTGTGACCCCGCAAGTTGGACGGTTGTTTGGTCCGCAGGACTTCGTGCCAGGTTTTTCCGCAGAGGCCGTGATCAGCGATGGCCTGTGGCGCCGTGCCTATGGCGCCGATCCGAACGTTGTCGGCCATACCCTCCGGCTGGACAATGATTCCTTAACAATTATCGGGGTTCTGCCACCCGGATTTCGTCATCCTGGACCGACGACTTCCGGCGACGCGGAAGTGTTTTGCGCCGGGGGATTCAGCGGAGATCCCTTTCCCCCGCCAATGCGTGGTACCAGGATTTTAGTATCTGGAATCGGACGGCTTAAGCGTGGCCTGACACTGGCGCAAGCTCAGGCGCGGCTCACTGCCATGGCTGCCGAATTACGCCACGACTTTCCCACCGATTACCCGCCGCAGGCGCAATGGACAATTGAGATTCAACCTTTGCAAGAAACTTTGGTGGGTAAGGTCCGGCCCATGCTGCTGGTGTTACTGGGTGCGGTAATTCTGATCGTTTTCATCGTATCGTTGAACATTGCCAATCTCCTCTTGGCGCGCGCTTCGGGGCGGCAACAAGAGATGGCCATGCGGTCAGCGCTGGGTGCGAGCCGCGGCCGCTTGGTGCGCCAGATGCTGAGCGAGTCCATGCTGCTGTCGCTTATCGGCGGTGCCGCGGGAATCGTAACCGCGGTTGGTACTTTAGGTTTCATCCTGCGCTTTGTGCCATCGAACGTTCCCCGGCTCAACGAAGTACGAATCGACTGGGTGGTGCTGGCCTTCGCTCTGCTGATTTCCATTCTTACCGGCTTAGTGTTTGGACTTGCTCCAGCGCTTCATTCGGCAAAAGGCGCTCTCTTCTCAGCCATTCGTGAAGGCGGTCGAGGGTCTGGCTACAGCACCAAGACCGGCCGATTGCGCGATGTTCTAATCGTCTCTGAACTGGCGTTTGCCGTCATACTGATGGTCGGAGCCGGCTTGCTGCTGCGTACGCTGCGCGATCTGTTGCAGGAAAATCCGGGCTTCAGTCCAACTCAAGTTGTCGCGGCAAACATACAGCTTCCGAATCCCAACGAATCAGAGGCGGATCCGTATCTCGATATTCCTCGCAGAGCCACCTTTGATCGTGAGTTGCTGCGGCGCATGAAGGCAATTGCGGGAGTGGAACTCGCCGCAATCACCTCAGCTCTTCCGACCACCAATACCAACCCTAACGCGGTCGGTGGCGTAGCGAGTGAAGGCTTCGCGATTGAAGATAGACCCGTCGAGTCCTCGCAGGATCTGAGCGCCGAAAGAATTCGGATAAGCTCCGATTATTTTAAGGTGTTACAGACGACGCTCTTACGCGGCCGCTCATTCACCGAGGGTGACGAAGACGGCAAACCCCTGGTTGCCATCATTGATGAAACCACCGCTCATAAGTACTGGCCAACCGGTGATCCGCTGGGCCGCCGAGTGCGGTTCGCACGAGACTCTACCAAGCCATGGGCGACCATCGTGGGTATTGTTAAAGATATTAAGAGTGACGGTCTCGACATTGATGGCGTTCCCCACATCTACGTTTCGACCTATCAAGACTCGAGCAAGCGACTGAGCGTGGTATTGCGGACGTCTCTGCCCGCGAACCTGCTCGAACCACAGATTCGGCATGAAATCCAGGGCATAGATCCCGGCTTGCCGGTCTTTAATGTTTCTTCTATGAACGACGTCCTAGACCGGTCACTGGCTTCACGCCGTTTTTCTGCCGATCTGGTGGGCGGATTTGCTGGACTGGCGGTGCTTCTGGCCTCCATCGGAATTTACGGCTTGTTGGCTTATATGGTCGGCCAACGATCTCGCGAGATCGGTATCCGCATGGCCCTGGGCGCGCGGCGGGACGACATTCTAAGGATGTTCCTACGCAAAGGGGTCGCGCTTGCTGGCATGGGCATCGTTGCGGGATTGGTCTTTTCTGCAGCCACTGCGTCCATGATGGCAAGTTTGCTCTATGGGGTGCGCCCCCATGATCCGGCTGTGTTTCTGATCGTGCCTCTGCTTTTACTTGCAGTGGCCGCGCTTGCTAGCTATCTCCCAGCGCGCCGCGCGACGAAAGTGAACCCGATGATTGCCCTTCGCGAGGCATGAACTCACGGGTTGGCCTACATGGTCGGTCAGCATACGAGATTGGGGTCCGCATGGCGCCGGGAGCCATGCCCTCAACCATTGAAAAAATGATTGTGAGCTGAGGCGCAAACTCATTGGACTGCAATCCGGTTGTTTGCCTTGTAAATTCGTTCAGATGAAGGAGTAGGAAGCCAATTTCTGTTTTTTGGTACGTCCATCTCGATGTTTTTTCGAATAAGCCGTTCACAGCATCCAACTAGCTGTGTTCCCCGATGCGGCGGAATTGACGAGCAGCGGATGCAGCGGATCGCAAATGAAATGGCTCTTCCCGAAGCCACATTCGTGTTTCCAGACTGCGCTCTATCTGCGCTCCGTTTGTTGGATTAAGACTGGTTTTCATTGCCTTAGGTGTCATACGCTGGCCTGCATAGTGTTGAAACTACGTTTAAGTGTTGATTCGAGTCCTACCTGAGGAGCCAATCTTTTTCAGCAAAACCGCCGCTTCCGCAATCGCCACGAGAAAAAAAGGGCCGAAACCTTATTTGGATTGGGGAGCTGTTCCGCTTTCTACCTTCTGCATCGGGGTACCGACGACTCTCTAATTTGCTAGCCGTTTGCTCTGGCAATATCGTCCGCGAAATTTACGCTATACTTGGCTCGTTCTCTCATTTCACATTGCTAGGCATCGCTTGATGAGTCGATAATAATTCTGGCATTGTCCTCATCATCTCAATAAGCGGTCGCTCCCGAGTACATTGTGCATACCGTCATATGATCAGTGCCCCTGAAAGTCTGCAGTTGAATGCCCGCAAAATAGACAAATGCCCACCCAGTTATGAAAACTTTTCATCAGCATTAGGCGTAATAACTCTTTGTCCGATATTCGCATTCGCGTTCTGGACCATCGCGTGCCACGTTTGTGTCGCCCTGCATCTTTCCTTTCGAACATTAGCGCAGATTGGGCTGCCCGTCCTGGTGGCGGGTATTGCCTTTGGATTAATTGTTGCTAGCGCGAACCAAGGCTTCTCAAATGCGTTGTTTGTAAGCTCATCGAAACAATCCGCGCGACCAAGCTTAATGTGGGTCGGCATCGCGGGCGTAATAGTCCTGGCCCGCAGTTTAGGAATTGGATATTCCGCATTCTGGATTGCCTCTGTGGTGCTGCTGTCATTGGCTTTGGTATTTACTGCGAAGTTTAGGTCGACTTCCGAGAAGGAGCAGCTTACATCTTTTACTCGTTTAGACAAGACAATCTTGCTCATTCTAATGCTTGTTGCGCCAGTAGTAACATATGTCGCACATCGACCAATTATTGACGACGCGATTTATGTTGGAACAGCCGCGGATGCGGTCGCGCATCCCGACCTTCCCGTTCTCTCGCATGATGTGGCCTACGGCGATCAAAAACTTCCCTTGATGCTGCCTTCATACGCAGTCGAATCCTACGAGCTACTGATAGGCGCTATGGCTTGGTGGCTTGGAGTAGAGCCAATACTGCTGGCGCACGCTTTCTTTCCAACGTTTATAGCGATGCTTGTGCCGATTGCGTGGGCGGGCTTGATGCGAATTTTGGCCCCACGATACTGGGCGGCCGGGACCGTGCTCGCCTTATTCGCGCTCAATGCGCCAGCGGATCCGCGCGGGTTCGGTTTCTTCGCTCTCGTCGGATTGTTTGTAGGTAAGTCGATTCTGGCCAGCGTTGGGATTCCACTTTTGTATACATATGCCTGGAGATTCGAAGAAAGTGGCAACGTATGGGATTGGCTGATTCTGGCTGCCATTACGATCGGTTGCGTAGGCCTTTCCGCTTCTGCCATTTTTGTTGCGTCTATTGCGCTGACCCTGGCGGCGATAGCCGGATGGCGTAACGAGTTGACGCTGCGACCGGTATTAGTAGTACTGCCATGTCTATACCTCTTGGTGTGCGGGATATGTATTTCGCGCAACTTTGGAGCGCTAGAGCACTTATTCGCTTATCTGCCAGCAAGCGCAGCTCTGGCAGTCACCATGGCGTTCGGGACACGGACGGAGAATCTGATTTTTTTTGCTTTAATAGCCGCTCCATTCCTCGTGCGGAGTAATGCACTACGGCGAGTACTACTTTTACTTATACTTTGCTATTTCCTTGTATCTTTGAACCCTTTCACTTTTGACTTTCTATCGAGGTTTACGACTCGTGATGCGTCATGGCGTTTACTTTGGTGCGCCCCCATTGCAGGCGTTATCGCAGTTGCTCTTGTCGGAGCGATCCAGTCCGTAGCTGATAAGTGGGGGAAACGAGGGGCTATAGCGGCCGTCCTGCTGCTTTCTGTTGGCACGGCAGCCTTAATGCGGCATTCACCTTTGGCACGTGTCCGCTACTCGTTAACTCCCCTAAAGGTAGCTATGCCGGACTACGCTATCGCTCGTGAGGCGAGCGCCGAGACCCCTCCGAATAGTACTCTGTTGGCTCCGGATACTGTGGCGGTGTGGGTCCCTACATTTGTGAATCGTGCGCCGTTAGTGAGTGTTCGACAAGTGTACGATGATGAAATGGGCACGCATATGGCCTATGAGGACGCGCACACCCGACGGGCATTGCGTGAGCTGATCTCTGGCGTCGAGTTTTCACCTGAGCGCCGAGAGGAACTACTGAATGCGCTCCCCACTTACCGAGTGGGCTTGATGGTTGTAACGGAAGCAGTCGCTGGTACGCTTGGAAACGAGCTTTCAGCGCATGGATACTCCCCTGCTGGGGGCACCGGCAATTATGTATTTTTCCTTAGCAGTTCTGGCGCAACCTTTCCGCACCCGAGCGGGCAGACTGGTGGGGTTAGAATTAGGTCAGCCTGGAGGTAGGGAGATAAAAAAGCTGCTGGGTATGTCCGCAGCAGCCGAGAAAGCGAGTTTATGTGAGAGGTCCATCTAGCGTGCTTCTCCTTATTGAGTGGTTACCGAATACTGGGCAGGATATTATGCATTCCACTTAGAAATGGGCGCCGCCAAGAAAGTGCAGACTGAGGGGAAGCTCGTGGGCATGAATAAGGAAATGGCGATTCCACACAATGCGACCAGTGAATTTTGGTGTCGGGGGTTTCTGAAAAACTGAACGGTAGATACTGCGTAGACATGCATCTTGCAGACTTCTAGCTGGAGAGCGACTGCAGAAGCGCTAGCTGCAGGAACGGATGGCCCTCAGGCCTAAGCCCCCATGGCCGACTTCCGCAGTTCTGGGCTTTCTTCGGGGAATGGGCAAACTTCTGAGGGAACGTATGAATACTCTGGAATTATCTGCTTGATTTTTGCACGAATGGGACTTGCACCGTCCACATATAGAGTCGCTCTGAGATCGTCCAATTGAGCCTCGAGTTCGCCCCAGCCGCCCTCGGCCAGGAATTGTCGCCTGACATTGTTCCGTCTCTTTGCCAGGAAAAAATGCCTATTGATTCGAACGACAAAAATCGTGCTTCGGCGGAGCGAGTTCCAAAAGATTCAATGGCATGAGATGGCATTAACCTACATCATCGCTTAAGCCATATTTAGCCCTTGTTATGGCGATTCTGATGGGCTTCAGCAAGATGGGTTTTGTTAAAGAATCAGAACACACGAACTACAAATCGATATCGGCGAAAATGGTCAACCTGCTCTTGCGCAGGTATCCTCGCCTTGCTAAATTCATGTGGCGGGAAGTCGGTTAGGAGGATTTGGCCGTGAAGAGAAGCCGGGTTCGTTGATAAAGTCCAGCGTTGGGCGTTTTACTCCTGCCCCTGTTGCGCCTTCTTGAAGGCTGCGGCTGCGTCCTCTTTACGACCAAGCTTCTGGTACGCACGTCCCATCAGGAAGTACGCTTGATTCATTTGAGGGTCAAGCTGTACGGCGCGCTCGAGCTCGGGTATCGCGGCCTCGAATTTTCCGTTCTGAACCCAGGCGCTGCCGAGGGCGAACCGGGCGTCTGGCGACACCGGATCGATGCGAATCGACTCACTCAAGTAATGGATCGCGCGGTCATATTCTTGTGTGAAGGTGTAGCAGACCCCCAGCCCATAGGCGGTGTCATAGTTGAGTGGGCCAGCTTGTTCCGCCTTCGTATAGTAGTCGATCGCTTCATCGTACTTCGATTGTGAGCGTTTCAGGTTTCCGAGTTCTGCCAGCACTTCAAGGGAATTCGGTTTCGCATTCAGGGCTGCGCGGAATTCATTTTCTGCCTCAGTCGGCCGGTCGGCGGCAAGGGCCGCTTCGCCCATAAGCTGATGAACGCGGTAGTAGTCAGGGGCCATCGAAAAGAGCTTTTGGTATTCCTGCTGCGCTTGCATCTTTGCGGTCAGCCAAAGATAGTAGTGTGCGTCCACATTACGCGGATCGGCAGCCAGCGCCTTTCGCAATTCCACGATCGCCTGCTCAGGATTGGCGGTCAGCTCTGCGCGGGCCAGCATCACATGCATTGCTGCACTGCCGGGATGAAGCTTCAAGTACTGCCGCGCAATCTCCGAAGCGCAACGGTATTCACCGCGATACAGCGCGTGGGATGCCTCCGTTAGTTCCCGGGATTGCGCGCATGCTGCGCCGTACAGGATCGCAACCTGCAGAAACAAGGCGCCAATTAGCTTCACTGTCAAACTCTGGTGGCTCTCCGATCCTAGTTTCCTGAATTATCGAACGGTCTGATTGCGATAATACGGGACAATTCCTGGCTCTTCTCTTCGGCAGCCTTCTTAAGTTCTTCGACGCGTTGCGATTGGGAATCGCGGCGCGCATCTCCGATCTTGGTGTACAGCAATAGCAGATTAAGGTTCGCTTGATAATGGTCTGGACTGAGGGCAAGAGCGTGATCCAGTTCCCGCTGCGCTTGCAAATACTCCTTCTTCGTCAAAAGAGAGCGCCCCAGTTCAGCGAGCGCGTCAGTGTAATCGGGATTCGATTTCAATGACAGCTGTAATTCCTGGATCGCGCCCTGTGCGTTGCCTTCTTCGTTCAAAATGCGTCCTAGATAATAATGAGCCGTGGATGCTGTTTCGGAATGGCTCGTGCTCTCGCGAAGCATCGGCAGCCCAGCTTCGTAATTCTTAGCCCTGACATAGGCCGCGCCGAGGGCCAACTTTCCCCGTGGGTCTTGCGGCTTGAGTGTTAAATACTTCTTGAAATACGGGATTGCCTGCTCCGGACCCTCCGAGAAAACGGAGACTGCTCCCATGGAGTAGTTGAAAGAAGGGTTATCGGGATCGAGAGCAAGAGCCTTGCCCATTGCCCTTTGGGCTTCCGCGAGAAGATTCAATTGCAGGCACACGATACCAAAATAGTATGGAATCGTGGCGTCCTTTGGGTCCAAGTCCTCAGCATGCGCCAAGTAACCCAGCGCACCCTTGTAATCCTTTTGTTCTTGCCCAACCCGCGCCAGGTCAAGAAGGATGGCGGTCGAGGAATAACCGGGACTGGAGAAGGCCTGTTCCAAGGCGCTGCGCGCGTCCGAGAGGTGTCCAGTCTTCTCGTAGGCCAGCCCCAGCGTGTGCAGAGATTGGCCAGAGAGCATCCGCCGCTTAGCCAGAGGTTCTTCCAGTCCGACGATTAGATCCTCACGTTTGGCAGAGACCAGCACTGGCGCAATCGTTTGCGCATCGGCTTCGGAAAAATCGGGACGTGAACGCAAGCGAGCCGCACACCGATCCGTGCGCGTCCGGTCGCCCAGACCGGCCAGGTCTGCGCAATGCACCGCTAGCGCTTGGCTGTTGCCTTGGCTATCAGGCGGAAGGTGGGACAAATACGCTTGCGATTTCTTGTACTGGCGTTGCTCCATCAAGAGCACAGCGGCCTGGTAGTTCGCTTCAGCGTTTGCGGGATCCAACCTAAGCAACTGCTCATATACGGCAAGCGCTTTGGCCCTACCTTTCGGGTCATGATTAGCGTTCTCTTGATAAAGACGTGCCAAATTCAGATAAGGAGCAGTGAAGGTCGAGGCGCCGCGTATAGCGATCTCGAAACTTCGTTCCGCACCGGCATAGTCTCCTGCCTTAGCATCGATGACGCCAAGCAAGTTGTCGAGTCCCGGATCGGTCATTCCCTTCTGCGCCTGATAGACCCTCTGCCTGGCAGCATCAAGGTTATCGTGGTCGATAAGGTCCTGGATCTCAGTAATGACCCTTTCCCGCTCGGTTGGGGAACTGGATTGGCAAAGAGCTGAATTGCTAAAGAGTACGAAGCCGCAAAAAACAACCAACGCTGCCACAGGTGACCGGTAAAAATTCATACTCTCATTCCACGGGATCGGGGGGACGCAGGAAGTTCATTAATTGTATATCGCTGCCGCCGAGCGGAGAAGTAGAATGTCCCTCGGGATGAATCGAACCTGGACCCTTGCTGCGCTGGTCCCCTTCCTTATATACGCTGGTCTGTCTGCGGCCCAGAACTCGACGTCACCTGGCCAGGAGCAACTTGCTAAAGGGATTGCTGCGCTGAAGGCGGGTAACCTGGATTCCGCCGAGAAAATTTTCACTCTGGCCTTGCACCAAGGTGTGAGATCCCCCCTCGTCTATCACAATCTGGGCGTTATTGCGCAGGAGCGCGGTCAACACGAGCAGGCCGTGGCAAGATTCCGTGAGACCATCCGATTGCAGCCAGAGTTCGGCGCGGCGCACTTGTTGTTGGGCGTCAGTTTGCTGGCGCTCGCCAAGAATGCAGAAGCCGCCCGTGAGCTGAAGATCGCGGAGAAACTGATGCCAGCCGAGCCGCAGGTACATTTGCAACTGGCGCGTGCCTACGACGCTCTGGAGGAGCATTTTGCTGCAATCGATCAGTACCGGCAACTCACCAGGCTGGCACCCCAAAATCCCGAATACGTGTACCTGTTGGCCAGAAGCTGGGCCGATCTTTCTCGATCATCGTTGAAGGAGATCGCCAAGCTCGATTCCAACTCTGTGCGTCTGCATCAGGCACTCTCCCTGGAACTCTGGAATCAGGGAAAGTATGAACAGGCATTGTCGTCTTTTCAAAAAGCGGCTGACGTTGACCCCAAGCTCCCCGAAATTCATTTGTCACAGTCGCTCATCTATTTGGAACAGAGGAAATACGATGAAGCACTTGCGGAGATCGCGCGCGAGTTGTCCCTCGTTCCTGACAGTCAGGAGGCGCTGGCAACTCGAGCGAAAATTGCAGCGGCAAAGGCAGCTTCTGCCCCCTAGGAGACGCAGTGCTCAGTAATTCCGCGCCGTCGAAGCGACTCCGCGCAGTAATATTCTGGGTCCTTCTCACCATATCGCTTTCCGTTCCGCTCTTTGCGCAGCAAGACACGGCACCCGGGGCGCTACCAGTGCCGGGCACTTCGGGATTGCTCGCAGGGCTTCAGCTTGAACCCTTCCAACGCGCTGAACTGCAAGGCGCTTTGAATCGCCATGACTACAAACGCGCTGAGACCATTTTGCTGGAAGAGACGCAACGCGACCCAACGTCAACCCGCGCTGCCAAGCTCTATACAGTTATGGGACACATACTCTTCCTGGACGGCCAGTACCTCAATTCGGCAATTGCCTGGAAAAAAGCCGAAGCGATCGCTCCGCTTGATGATCCGACCAGATTCTCGCTGGCTATGGCCTACCTTCGGCTTGATCGGCCGGACTGGGGGCGAGACGAACTGCAAAGACTTTCCCAGGGCGATCCTCAGAACCCTCTCTACCTCTATTGGTTGGCCAAGCTAGACTACGATGCACGGGCATACACCCCAGCCATAAGCAGGTTACGGCGTGTCATAGAGCTCGATCCAAATATGATGCGTGCCTATAACAACCTGGGGCTGTGCTTTGACGGCTTAGGCGAGTTTGATGAAGCCATCCAAAGCTTCACCCGCGCAATCGAGCTCAACCGTAAGCAGGAGCAGCCTTCTCCCTGGCCGCCCTTGAATCTTGCCATCTCCCTAATATCTCTGAATCGCCTCGATGAAGCTGTAGCGCGACTAAACGAAGCCTTGACCTACAATCCCAAGTTTCCTCAAGCTCAATACGAGCTGGGGCGAGTGCGAGAGAAGGAGGGGAAATTCGAAGAAGCCATCGTTCCTCTGCAGCGGGCCGTGGAGTTGGCTCCTTCATATCCAGAGCCTCACTATGCTTTGGGTAGAATTTACCAGCGAGAAGGGAAACGGGACGAAGCGCAAGAACAGATCGAGAAGTTCAAGAAGTTGAAAAAGGAATCTTACCCTCTACAGAGTGCCCAGCATTAAAGCAGATTATGCTGCCTGGGGCGGCCGACACGAAGAACCGCCACTCACGATTAGGTGAGTGGCGGGTTCAAGTATAGGCGGTTCAAGTAGGACTCATCAGCTTAGAACTCAATTCTCGCGGCCACCTGTATGGTTCGTGGCTGGCTGACCGCTCCATTCCACGTGCCGAACGGCGCGGAGGGGTTGGGGGTAATATCAGTGTTAAAGGACGTATCGCCTCCAAAGTTCTGGCTCTCGTCATTGACAAAGAAATGGGCGTTCAAGGCATTGAAGAAGTTGGCGCTGAGCTTGAAGGTCACCCGTTCAGTGATCCTCGTGTTCTTCGTCAGCGAGAAGTCCAATTCCTTGAAGTTGGGCCCACGGACATTGCTGACGCGGCGCCCATACCCCGAATAGCCGGGTGTGGAGAAGCTACTGTAGGGCTCGAATGCATTGACATTGAGCAACGGGGCGCACGCCCCTTCCGCAGGAGTGCAACCCTTGAAGGGGTTAAAGTGGTTGGGGTCTTGAAGGAAAGGGTTCACTCCGGGGATCAGACCGGGTATGCAGCCTCCTACATACGACATGCAGGTTCCGTTATCGCGGAAAAAGAACGGAATGCCGCGGGAGTAGCGGAAAATTGGACTGATCTGCCACCCGCCCACGACCCTGTCTAGTGCTCCGCCCTTAGTCAGAAACCGTTTGCTGTGGCCGAACGGAAGGTCGTAGACAAAGGCAGCCGACACGACTTGCGGCACGTCGTCGGACGCCAGAGTTCGGGCGCGGTAGCGCTGGTAAGGTGAGATAACACCATTCTGGCCGTTCCACGTGACGGCCTGGGTCTGCGTGTTGGAGGAGGCATCTTCAATGGTCTTAGAGTTGGTATATGACAGGAGCATGTAGATGCCCTGGTCAAGGCGTCGCTCGACACGCCCCTGGAAAGAATGGTAGATGGAGTTGCCCACATTCTCGTTGAGCCCAGCCAGATTGCTGCAATACTGCGGATAAGGCAGCAGTGCTTGGCCCACCGAGGCACAAGACACCGATGCGGCCCATCCCGGGTAAGGCTCGGGAACTCCGCTGGAAGGATCCCAGGAGTTTTGCAGGTTTGCCGCATTCGCGATCACACGGGGATCATTCGGATTGAGGACATTGAGCGGCTGCAAGGCCGAGAGGAGGTGGGTGCTGTGTGCTCCGACGTAACCTGCGCTGACCACCGTCTTCCAGGGCAACTGCCGCTCAATCGTCAGGTTCCATTGTTGAGCCCGGCCGCGTTTGTTGGCGTTAAATGGGCGGTAGAGTGGAGCCAATCCATTGTCAAAACCAGGTGTGAGACTTGGCGCAAGGCTGGCGGGGGTTGGGTAGCCATTCGCTGGCAGGCCCGCCGCCACGCAGAACGCATTACCCGGCGTTAGGCACATTGCAGGAATGACTTGTCCAGTGCCGTTGTAGCCGGGACTACCTACGGCGGAGTTGACGTTATAGCCGTCGAGGCTATTCCCGCCATTCCAGCCCGGATAGAATGCTTGGCCAAAGAAGATGCCGTATCCGGCACGAATGACCGTGTTCTGTTTCCACGCGTACGCTACACCCAGGCGAGGCGCTATCCCGGCGTGGTCCACATGCTCTGGGTATGGCCGGCTGGAGGAAGCGAAGGCCAGGGCTCCCAGAAAACCACCGGCGTCGGGATTGGGCAAAGTTGGGTCGAAAAATGAAGCATGATTATATTTCTCCCGCGTCGGAGTTTCCATATCCCAGCGCAGCCCATAAGCCAGTGTCAACTTGGGAGTAGCGCGCCAGGTATCCCCAAAATGAACCGCCCACGCTGTCTGCCGAACATAGATCGCCGGCACATTGTAGTAACTCACGCTGGCGCTGCTGGCAGCGCCGAGAAAGAAATCAGCATTGCCATTGCCGCTTGCGGTGCCCTGCTTGGCGGTCACGCCTCCAAAGCCGAAGGTGCCGCCTTGATTGACCCCGGCATTGGCGTTTCCTTGAGCGGAGCGCCACTCGATGCCTGCTACGAGGGTGTGGCTTCCCAGCACCCGGCTGATAATATCGTTGATCGCCCAGGTCGGACGAGTGCTGATGTTGTGCCCCGGCGGGCCGCTAGGTTCGCCCAATGTCAAGGCGCCAAAACTGAACGTGGGGAGATATGTGGTCGTGTTGGCGACGCCCGGCACTGTGGGCATCTTCGTCTTCGTAAACGTATCGGCCGACACGATATCCTCATAGAGATCCAGATATCCCAGCGTAAAGTGATTGAGCGTCTTCCCCGAAAATGCGTGCCCCCAATTGAAACGATAGACCCCGGAATGACCCGGCTGCCCCTGTGCGCTTGAAATCGGGGTGGGAAGGGCGGATGACAGATTGGAGTTGTTATATCTACGGTAGAATGAGAAGGCGAAGCGATCGAGGTCCCCCCAGTTATCATCGATACGGAACAGATAGGCATCCGACCCGGTATACAAAGAGTTGGGAACCGCGTGAGGCACCAGGTAATTGAGAGAGGTTCCAGGGAGGTTTGGCGCCGGGAGCTGCGCCAGCCAGGCTTTCGCAATTGGATCCTCAAGGTTCGGACAAATCACGTTGAGCACACCATTACAACTGAACTGCTGACCGGTCCGCGGGTCGTAAATTGGAAGCAGGGCCCCGGTTTGTGGGTCTATGTTATCCGTAAAGTCGCCGCCCACCTCCTTTTGGGTGGGGATGGTGATTTTCGGCCGCTGCGCTCCACCGTTCAGCCTGTAAGGCTCCCAGTTGAAAAAGAAGAAAGCCCTGTTCTTGCCGCTGTTGACCCAAGGTAATTTTATGGGGCCGCCGATGTTGGCGCCGGCGTCCATCTCATGATCAAAGGTTCTGCCCGTGCCTGCTGGCAACCCCCACTGCAGCGCATTTAATCCGTCATTGCGGAGGTAAGCGTAGGCGGAGCCGTGGAAACTAGTGCCCCCACTCTTCGTTTCGGCAACGATCTGACCGGAGGTGGTAAACCCGTATTGCGGCTCGTAGGTCGAGGTCACCACCTTCAACTCCGAAATCATGTCCGGGGAAACCGGAAAGTCAGTGTGGATTGCTACCATCCCACTCTGGCTCAGGTAGCCTTCCGACAGAGTGGCGCCATCGAGGATAGCTTCGTCGCCACTTTGCTGGCCGCCGTTAATGCGGGCATTGTATGCATCGCCACCGCTCGAGGTGGTTACACCGGGCAGCAGGACCGCGAGTTGTGCCGAGGACCGCTGGTTGCCATTGGCAATCGCGATCGGCAGGTCACTCAGCGTCTGCGGTTCTATGCCACCCTGGACGGTAGCGTTGTCATAGTTGACCAGGGATGTGGTGCTCTCCTGCACTTCCACTCTTTGGTTTCCTGCACCAACTTTTAGTGTGATGTCGGCGTGAGCAGAAGCGTTGATAGTCAGTATAATGCCAGTCTGCACGGTGGTCTCGAAGCCGGTTTTGGTAACCTGCAAGTTGTAGGTGCCGGGCTCCAAGTCGCGAAAGACGTATCGCCCGCCAGTGTCCGATTGGTAGGTCGACATAGACTTTCTGGCGGTGTTGCTTAGCGTTAATTGCGCGCCCACGATCACCGCACCAGAACTGTCGGTGACAGTGCCGCTCAGATTGGCGTTTATGCTCTGCGCGAAGGCCAGATTGGCTTCGATCACCAGGCCGGCACACAGCAGGAGAAGGATGGCGGACACTCTAACTGCTAGTCTTAAACTTGACATAAGTTGCCTCATCTAACGTAAACGCTTTGCGTCGCGACCATCTGCAACTGTGGAAAGCGGCCGAAGTGGTCTTTTTGTATTAGCCACTTTATTGCGACCTATGGACAGAAGAGCACGGAATAATTCGCAAAAGAAAGCATCCGTAACAATTCGAAAGATTATTCCCAATAAATCAACACTGTCAAGAA
>JBOGLH010000068.1:0-23779 GCA_050746025.1 Terriglobales bacterium
TCGACGGTGTTGCCCAGTCCGTCGGTCAACTGGCCGTCTTCAAAAACCTGCAAGAGGATATTGAAGACATCGGGATGCGCCTTCTCGATTTCGTCGAGCAGCACCACTGAGTAAGGCGCGCGCTTCACGCGTTCGGTAAGCTGGCCGCCTTCTTCGTAGCCCACGTATCCCGGAGGCGAGCCGATCAGCTTTGAGACCGAATGCTTCTCCATGAATTCCGACATGTCGAAGCGGATCAGCGATTTCTCGCTGCCGAACATGAACTGCGCCAGGGTGCGCGCGACTTCGGTTTTCCCCACGCCAGTCGGTCCCAGGAACAGGAACGAGCCGATGGGCCGGTTCGGATTCTTGAGCCCAGCGCGGCTGCGGCGAATGGCGCGAGCCAAGGCGCTGATCGATTTATCCTGCGAGATCACCCGTCGGTGCAGCTCTTCTTCAATGCGCAGCAGCTTTTGAGTTTCTTCTTCTTTAATCGACGTGACCGGGACGCCGGTCCATCGCGAAACGACATCTTCAATATCTTCGCGATTGACCACGCCGGTGGCCGATTCATCGAGATGATATTTCTCGCGCAGGATGCGCAGGTTCTCGCGCTCCTTGCGTTCTTCGTCGGAATAGAAGCGGGCCTTTTCGAATTCGTGGTTTGCGACCGCGTTTTCCATGCGGTGCACGATGAACTTCAGCCGCTTCTGCACTTCGGTGATTTCTTCCGGAAGCGAAGTTTGGCGCAGCTTTACGCGGGCTCCGGCTTCATCGACCAGGTCAATGGCCTTGTCTGGCAGGAAGCGGTCGGGAATGTAGCGGTTCGAATGCGATACCGCGAAATTGATGGCGTCATCGGTATAAGTGACCGCATGAAATTTCTCATAGCGGTCCTTAATGCCGAAAAGAATCTTGGTCGCGTCGGCTTCGTTCGGAGGCGGGACCTTCACCGCCTGGAAGCGCCGTTCGAGCGAACGATCTTTCTCGATCGACTTCCGGTATTCGCCAGGAGTGGTCGCGCCGATGCACTGAATCTCTCCGCGAGACAAAGCCGGCTTGAGGATATTCGCCGCATCGAGCGAGCCTTCCGCGGAACCAGCGCCAACGAGAGTATGCAACTCATCGATAAAGATGATGCAGTTCTGCGACTCCATCAGTTCTTTCATGATGGTCTTCAGCCGCTCTTCAAACTGGCCGCGGTACTTGGTTCCAGCAACGATCAGCGAAAGATCAAGCGCAAGAATTCTCTTGTCTGCGAGGAATGAAGGAACTTCGCCGTCAGCGATGCGCTGTGCTAAACCTTCGACAATTGCTGTTTTACCCACGCCCGGCTCACCAATCAGCACCGGGTTATTCTTCGTGCGGCGGCACAAGATCTGCACCACGCGCTCAAGTTCGTTCTCGCGTCCAACCAGCGGGTCGAGTTGAGTATCCATCGCCGACTGAGTCAGGTCACGCGAAAATTCACTGAGAAGAGAGGACTCGCGCTGCCGCTGTGGTTGTGCTTTTTCCTGGCTGCTGCGGGCGAGTTCTTCGCGGATGGTTGAAAGCCGGAGTCCGCGCTCATGCAGGATTTCGGCTGCAAAGCACTTTTCTTCCCTCAGTAAGCCCAGAAGCAGGTGCTCGGTCCCAATGTGTTTGTGGGAAAGCCGCTCAGCTTCTTCCGCCGCGTAGGCAAGCACGCGCTTGCATTCATTGCTCAACGGGAGATCAACTGAGGTAGAAACTTTTTCGCGGATCGTGGTATGCCCTTCGATTTGCTTGCGAATCGATTCAACCGACGCATGAGAGCGCAGAAAACGATTTGTAAGGGCCTTGTCTTCCCGCAGAAGCCCGAGCAGCAGGTGCTCGGTCTCTATATAAGGAGAGCCGAACTGGCTGGCTTCATACCGCGCAAAAAAGATGACGCGCCGTGCTTTTTCCGTATAACGCTCGAACATAAGCCCTTCCCCCAGATTCCTCCAGAGAGAGAAGGCAAACCCAACTAACGCCTAATGCGAAAGCTCGGGCTCGACACTCTCCGGAAAACCCAACCCAACGGTTCAACCCGGTCGCCCACCACCTCATTATGATGGGCTTCCATATGTTTTACCACTGTTCCCGATTACTAAAGGAACGTCCGTTTACCCCAAGTTCCTATTTGATAACGAAGCACTGTGAGTCTTTTCAACACCTCACATTTTTTACTTCGTCTTTCCAACCATTCACCTTAATCCCGCAATGTTTCCGGTACCACTTCCTCCATTTTCCCACTCTCGAGCCGTAAAACGCGATGGCACCTACGTGCAAACCCGAGATTGTGCGTCGCCACCACCGACGAAAGTTGATACTCGCGGTGCAAACGCGAGATCAGTTCGAACACCACCTCGCCGGTGCGATTGTCGAGATCTCCGGTTGGCTCATCGGCCAGCAGGATCTTCGGCTTGGTGATGAGCGCCCGTGCCAATGCCGCCCGCTGCTGCTCTCCGCCGGAAAGTTCTCCCGCGCGATGATGCGACCGCTGTTCGAGGCCCACTTCCCGTAGCCAGCGTAAAGCTTCCTTCTCGGCTTCGGCTTTCTGAGTGCCGCGCATGAGCAGCGGCATCGCCACATTTTCGAGCGCAGTAAACTCGGGCAGCAGATAGTGGAACTGCCAGACGAAGCCGATTCCCTTGTTGCGAAAATCAGCGGCGGCATTTTCCGACAGGGAACTCAAGCGCAAGTTGGCGCAGTATACGTCACCTGCAGAAGGCCTATCAAGCGCTCCAAGAATATGAAGCAACGTGCTTTTTCCCGCGCCTGACGAACCCACAATCGCCAGCATCTCCCCTTCACCGACGGCGAACGAAAGATTTTCAAAGAGCACCAGTTCAGAGGCGCCAGACCGAAAAACCTTCTTCAAGCCTTCGACTCTTAGCACCTGTTGATTTAGATGCAAATAGTGAGCTCCTCGTCTCAAAATGAGCTAGCAGGGTAAACCCTTGTACATTCCTCAAGGAATTGCCTGAATCATTTAAACACGGTTGGGAAAGTCGCGTTGCTTCCGGAATGCTCATGGGCTCGTCAAATTATGATTGGTGGCGTGGAGACAAATTCTTCGCCGCGTTCTCAGGACTATAATTTGCGATTAGAGGAGGTTTTTTCTTATGACCTCGGGCAGACCTCTCTTCTTTTTTGTTCTTGTTTTTCTGATCGTTCTCATCATCCTGGCGACCTCGGCCTTCGCCGCCGATGAGAAAGCGCAGCCGCAACCTGCAAGCGCTCAGAGCCAAACTAATGATCCTGCATTGTTTGGGGCAAATAGCGCCGGTGAGCCGGCTTCAGATTTGTTCTTCCTCAAAGACAAGCCTCGGCTGTACTTTAGCGCTCGGGCTGAACAGCCAAGGTCAGCAGTTTTAAACGACAGAGATTGCTACACCATGCGTATGTACAAAGTGAAGCGCAAAGAACGCTTTGCAAGCGGGGAAAATGGATTGCGGGGCTATTCCACGTGCGAACTGGCGTCCAATTATCAGGTGCGCACGGCGGTGGCGCACGTGCGAGAGATCGATCAGAAAGATGATATGCTGCAGAAGTGAAGGCGCGGGCTTAGCCTCCGTTTACTCGTACCGCAACGCCTCAGCCGGCAAAATCCTTGCTGCCGACCACGATGGATAAATCGTTGCCACCAGCGAAGTGGCTACTGCAATAACCGCCACCAGCACGCCATCCATCAGCCGCGGGGCAAATGGGACGTAATCAATCGAATAAATCTCGGGCGCCAGCGCAAACGCGTGATAATGTCCGCCCATCCAGGCAAGCACATAGCCCAGCGCCAACCCGACAGCCGTTCCTACTACGCCGATCAATGCTCCTTGCATGATGAATACTTTCCTCACCTGTGCCTTTCGCGTGCCCATCGACATGAGCACCGCGATGTCGCGGGTCTTTTCCATGACCATCATGGTCAGCGAAATCAAAATGTTCAACGCGGCAACAAAAACAATCAGGCTCACGGTGATGAATGTCACCAGCCGCTCCAGTTTCAGCGCATGAAACAGGGGCTTGTTCTGCTCCATCCAGTTGGTGGTCATGAAACCCGCGCCGGCCGCCTGCTCGAGTTCCTGTCCCACTTGCGGAGCCTTGTAGATGTCATCAATTTTGAATTCAATGATCTGGATGACGTCGCCTAGCGCGAAGAGATGTTGCGCATCCGAAAGCCGGGTAAATGCCCAGGAAGAATCGTAATCGTAAAATCCCGAATCAAAAATTCCCGCCACGCGAAAACGCACGTACTTGGGAATCATGCCGAAGGGCGTCAACTCTCCCTGCGGGCTGGTGACCAGCACTGTCGATCCGACCTTTGCGCCCAACTCATTCGCCATTTCAGTTCCGAGTATGATTGGCGGCATGGCGGCTCGCCGCTGCTGCACTTCTTCCAGAGAATCAGCCTCATGATTGGCCGACGAGTTGGACGGGCGAGGACGCCCGTCCCCCACAGTCCCAGGAGATTCCAGCTCGGCAGGCTCCAGTGCATCGGCCGACCCTTGCTTCACACTGTCCAGCAGATCACTGACCTTGCGCTCGTCTTTAGGAACAATCCCCTTCAACACGGCGCCGCGCGCGTTCGATCCGATTGAGATCAGCACCTGCTCGTAAATGTCGGGTGCCGCGGCGATGACATGCGGCTGCTTTTGTAATCGCTCCATCAGCGGACGCCAGTCGCGGATTCCGTCGCCCATCGAGCGCAGCAGATTTACATGCGATGTCGAGCCTAGAAGACGGTCCTGCAGGTCCTGCCGAAATCCATTGTTGATCGCCAGTGCGATAACGAGCGACGCCACCCCGGCCGCGACCCCGGCAATCGAGATCCCCGTGATCACGCCAATGACCGCCTGCTTGCGCTTGGCGCGCAGGTAGCGTGAGGCGATAAAAAGTTCAAAGCGCATAAGAAGCTGTCAGCCCTCAGCTTTCAGCTTTCAGCCATCAGCAAAACACAAAACAGCGGTGCAGCCCTGCCTCCGGAATCGTGGGCGGACTTGGACCTCCGCCCCTGCATGGTCACTGCTGATTTTATCCGATCCGATCACTGCTTTCGCAGGCTGTGGCACATTAGTAGAACATGTCCGAAACCGAAAGCCACGCGCACGCCGGGCTGTCCGCCTTTCGCCATCTGGATTTCACGCTTTACCAGATCGAGCGCATGTTCGTGGTCGCCGGACTGGAAATGCTTTCGGTAGCCGTGGGCTGGCAGGTTTACGAGATCACTCGCCAACCGATTGATCTCGGATATGTAGGACTCGCGCAATTTCTACCCAATGTTTTTCTGTTCCTGATCGCTGGCCATGCTGCCGACCGTTTCAGCCGAAAAAGCATTCTGCTGTTGTGCAATCTGTCGTTCGCAATTTGCTGCGGGCTACTGATTGTTATCACCTTGCACGAACCACACAATGTCGATCCGATTTATGCAGTGCTGGTCTTACTCGGGATCGTTCGCTCGTTCAATAGTCCCGCGGGACGGGCGCTCCTGCCGCTGCTAGTTCCGGTCGAAGTTTTTCCCAACGCTGTCGCCTGGAATGCCACCATGTTTCAGGGCGCTACCATTCTCGGCCCCGCTCTGGGCGGGCTTCTTTACGCGGTGTTCGGCGGCCCGGCAGGTGTGTACGCTGTATCCGTGGTCGCGTGCGCAATTGCAACCGTTGCCCTGGCGCGCATGCGCCTGCGTACGGCGGCGCGTCCGAAGGAAGAGTTCACTTCACGTACTGTGCTCGCCGGATTGCATTACATCTGGACGCATAAGTTGATCCTGGGAGCGATCTCTCTCGACTTGTTCGCCGTGCTGCTCGGCGGAGCCGTGGCTCTGCTGCCTGTCTTCGCTCGTGAGATTCTGCGCACTGGGCCCTGGGGCTTGGGATTGTTGCGCGCCGCGCCGGGGGTAGGCGCTGCGTTCATGGCGATACTTCTCGCCTATCGCCCGCTTAGAAGTCGAGTCGGCAAGATCATGTTGTTTTGCGTGGCCGGATTTGGCGCGTTCACCATTGTGTTCGGGATATCGCACAACCTGACGCTGTCTTTAATTTCGCTGGTACTGGTCGGAGCGTCAGACATGGTCAGCGTTGTGGTGCGCGGCACGCTGGTGCAGATTGCAACTCCAGACGCGGTTCGCGGCCGGGTGAATGCAGTAGACATGATTTTCATCGGCGCTTCGAATGAACTGGGTGAATTTGAATCCGGCCTGACCGCTCACTGGTTCGGCACCGTTTCGGCGGTCATCATCGGTGGCGCTGGAACCCTGATCGTCGTTGCGCTGTGGGCGTGGCTCTTTCCGGAGCTCAGAAACGCGAACAAACTGACCCCGGTGCAGGAAAGGGATCCAACGCCTGCCGCGAATACACGAGTAGGGTGATTTTGAATCGAGAATTACAAACTCGACGCATCCGGCGGCATCAAATTCCGTGTCCTTCAACCAGCAGATTCTGACCCTCTTTGTCCTGGCTATCCCTGTGGCCTGCGTCGCATGGACTGTTACCCACGAAGCAGTGCTTCGCGAATTTCAGGAATTCTGCAAGGTTCGAAGCAAGAGCGGCAGCTGGTTCAAGCGCAAGCTTTTCTATCTTTTTACCTGCGAATATTGCCTGAGCCACTACGTGACCGCAGTGTTCCTGGTGATTACTCGTTTCAAGCTGGTGTTTCCGGATTGGCGTGGTTACGTGATTTCGCTTTTCTCGCTGGTATGGATCGCTAATCAATACATCAGCATTTACAATCGGCTGCGCCTGGACATCAAAGCCGAGCACATCTCGATCGACACACAAAAGCAGAAGATGAAATGCGTCGAAGAACAGCCCCGAAAAGCCGCGTGAGACGGCTGATGGCGGGCGTTTCTACATAGGATGAAAATTAAGCCGCTGCAATCCTCTGGATCAAGTCTTCCTGCTCAACACGGCTTTCCGCGCCAATCGTAAAGGCGTCTAGTATGCCCAGGCCAAGTGCAAAACGCAGGGCTTCATCCTGGCGGTCACGCATGTCTCCCTGGCCGAGAATTTTCATTCCCACCACGGCTTTGCCCGAGGCTTTCATCTGCTTCAGTACAGAAATGACCGTGGTCGGATCCGCGTCCATGTGTGAGCCGATAGGATTGATTCGGGCGAAATCCACTTCGACCCATGGCGAAGCCGCTGCCGACCGCAAGGCCTCAATAGAATGACAGGAGCAGCCGTGCGCGCGAATGATCCCTTTCTGCTTCGCCTCAGATAGCACGTCCATTACGCCTTTGTAGCGCTCGGTCCAGTCAGCCTCGGTCAGGCAGTGCATCAGGCAGATGTCCAGGTAGTCGGTGCCCAGCTCTTTGCGAAAGCGGTCGAGGTCGGCGCGCATGGTTGCCGGATCACGCGCCCATGATTTCGTCAGGACGGTTACCTGATCGCGATTGAGATGCTTCAGCGCTTCAGCAACATGAGGATGGCTCCCGTACGAATCGGCTGCGTCGAAGAATCGCAGGCCGTGATCGTGGCCGTTGAGGAGCAGATCGGAGAGGCCCTTCACACCAAGCGCTGTCTGGTGAGAATGATGGCCGGCGCCAACAGTGCCGGTTCCCATTGCGAGGCGGCTGGTGCGGATTCCGGTGCTGCCGAGAACGACAATATCCGAGGCGCTGAATTTTTGAGTAAGTACAGGAATGGCGAGTGCGCGCCCAGTCATCCTCGTTCCGAGCCATGCGGCGCCCACTCCGTAAGCTGCCGTGCTGATGAATTGCCTGCGCTTCATGCTGCCCTCCTTCGCTCTGCGATCTTTCGCTTCTATAGTGTCTGACGTTTCCGATGCGAAAAAGTATACGCTCGCCAGAAACAACCGGAGCAGCTCTCGCTGTTAAACTTGAGTAGCTCGATGAACACTTCCCAACTGCAACTTAATGAAATCGAAGTACGCGTCCTCGGCGCGTTGATCGAGAAGGACATTACCACACCCGACTACTACCCGCTTTCTCTCAATGCGCTGGTGAATGCCTGTAATCAGAAAAACAATCGCGGTCCGGTGATGGCGCTCGATGAGAGCTCGGTTCGGGAGGCGCTCAGCTCACTCCAAGAAAAACGCATGGCCGGTCCAGCTGGCGGCGCGGATATCCGGGTCACAAAATACGAGCATCGCTTGCAGGAGGTGTTTAACTTCGATCGCCGGGAGATCGCGCTCTTATGCGTTCTGTTGTTGCGCGGGCCGCAGACTCCGGGCGAGCTTCGCGGACGTTGCGAACGCATGTATCGCTTCGAAACCCTCGACGACGTTCAATCAGGATTGCAGCGGCTGACGGACCGCCAGCCGCCGCTGGTGCGCGTTTTGCCAAGGCAGGCTGGAACCAAAGAATCGCGATATACACACTTGTTCTCTGGCGAATACACTCCAGAAACTACACCACTGCCTATCCACACCTCATCTCACTTCCGCCAGACTGATAGCGACGATGGACAGCGGATCGCCAGCCTGGAAGCGCTGGTTGCGTCGCTTAAATCGGAGGTGGAGGAGCTCAAGCGTTTATTCTCCGAATTTACCGGACAATTCAAGTAGTACGAATCCGGAAAATCAACGGTTTTTTTTGAGCATAATCAGGTGCAACTCCAGTTAAATCCACGCATTAGAGCGCCTCGGCATTACTAAAGGCCCGAGGCGTCAAGGGGCTTCCGGAACAACTTTTCCAGAGCTGGGTTAGATAAAATCACTGAAGCATGTTTCTGAATTCAAAACTTGGTAAGTCTTTTGTTTTCTTGGTGGCTGCGATTTTTGCGGGATTCATTCCCAAATCGGCACAGGCACAGGCGACGCTGCTGCTGGAAGAGCCTTATAGCTATGACGCGACCTTTGCCGGAACCGGCCATGCGGCAGTTTACTTATCTAGAGTTTGCGCGGAAACGCCGACTTTGCTGAGACGTTGCGGTCCGGGTGAAACTGGGGTCGTTATCAGCCGGTATCACCATCTTGAAGGACGTGATTGGCTCGCCGTCCCGCTGCTTCCCTATCTGTACGCGGTCGACAACCCGGGAGACGTGCCTCTTTACGCTGATAGCAAGCTGGTCTCGTTTCTTCGCCGTCAGTATCTTGAAAAAATCGACATTTCTGGTCCCGATGCCTATCAGGTCGTCGGCTCAGCTTATGACCGGACGACCTATGGATTTCAAATCGAGACCACTCCCGAGCAGGATGACGATCTGATCCGCCGCTTGAACTCTGCTGCGAATCGCGAATCTTACCAATTGTTGAAACGCAATTGTGCCGACTTCGCCAAGCAGATCATTGATTTCTACTACCCGCACGCGGTGCACCGCAGCATCATTGCCGACCTCGCAGTCATGACCCCAAAGCAAGCAGCGAAGTCGCTGGCGCATTCAGCGAAAAGACATCCGCAAATGCGGCTCACCAGATTCATCATTCCGCAGGTGCCTGGGCTCAAGCCCAGTAAGCCGGTACACGGCGTGCTAGAGTCTCTGGTGTTGGCGAAAAAATATGTAACGCCGGTTTTGCTGTTTCATCCAGTTCTGGTGGCCGGTGTAGAGGCGGCTTATTGGGGCGGATGGCGCTTTGATCCGGCGAAGGGCGCGTTGATTTTCGATCCGGCACGTGGACTGGAGACCCCGCTAACCGCCGGGCAGCGTAACTGGTACACGAAATCGGTGCTGGCTATGAAACGCGAGAATGTTGAATCCGAGCCGCTGCCAAACTGGCGAGAGTTTGTCAGCAAGACCGAACCGCAACTCGATGCTGCCGGCCAACCGTTCCTGCGAGGGCGCGCGGAAAACACGGCGACCACTCAGATAGGAATTTGCAGGGGCAATGCGCTGCCCATTTCGACCTCGCCTCAATTGATGGAGGGTTTGCTGTTCGCGCGCCTGGAGCAGGAGCTAAAATCAAAGAAGCCTGCACACGCGTCGGAACAGCAAATTCAAAGCGACCTGCAGTTATTGCAACAAGTCACTAAGTCCCGAGAGGCGTCTCTCACCGCTGGTGTCGTCCAAGGCGCGGAGTAGTTCAAATCGCGGATCGATCCAATCGAATAGACGAGCATAGACGAAGTCCGCACCGACTTCGCCACAAATCGTCCTCGGCGAATCCACTGCCGGCGGCAGTCGTCGTTTTTATTTGCTGACAACCAACAGCAAAGCGCGCAAGATGAACCACGAATGACAAACGAGAATTAATCGCGACACAACGCCGCTACGGTGCTCTGGTTGCAGCTTCATAAGCTCAGTGCATCTGTGGTGAAGGTTGAAGAAGACCTCATCCGCAGGAACGAGTCAGCAGGTAAGCGACTCAGAGATAGGAGAATTAGGAAAGATTCAGTATCCCGCTCTGGCTTCTAGCGCCCCGCGCTCATAGTAGTCGGCAGAGCGAGGCTCGATCTTGCGTCCTTCATCGCTGAAGATGGGAAACTTAGCCACGCCCCATCTTTGCAGAGCAAACTGCAAAGTGGTTCCCAGCACACCCAATCCGTACTTCACGCTACCGCGGAAGTTGATGGAGGACGCTTCGGGGAAATATTTAGTGGGGCAGGATACCTCGCCAATCTTGAAACCGAAATAGGCGCACTGAGCCAGCATCTGGTTATCGAAGACGAAGTCGTCGGAGTTTTCGAGCAGCGGCAGTTTGATCAGTACCTGGCGGCTGAAAGCGCGATACCCGGTGTGATATTCCGAAACTTTGATTCCCAGGAACAAGTTCTCGACGGCGGTAAGGAGGCGGTTGAATACGTACTTATAAAGCGGCATCCCGCCACGCAAGGCCTGTCCGCCAATAATTCTCGAACCCAGCACTACGTCGTATATCCCATACGCCACCATGCTGGCCATCGCGGTTACAAGTAGCGGCGTGTACTGATAATCGGGATGGACCATGATGATCACGTCGGCGCCCTCGGCCAGGGCCTCACGGTAGCAGGTTTGCTGATTACGGCCGTACCCGTAATTACGGTCGTGGACGAAATGCACTAGCCCTAATTCACGCGCAACTTCTACGGTTCGATCAGCGCTGTTGTCGTCTACCAGTATCCGGATGTCGACGATATCGGGCAACTCTTGAACCGTCGCGGGCAGCGTTTTCTCCGCATTATATGCGGGCATTACGACAGCGATACGTTTTCCGTTAAGCATGCGATAGGGCTCGTAACGGGGTCATTTTGATCGCAAAAATCCAACCTCAGATACACTTCATTATAAATCATGGCCTCAAGCGTTCCCGTCCCCAAACGGCTCCCTGTAGCCACCAACGGCATAGTGCTGATCCATGTCGATTTCCTGATTACCGGGATCGTCATGACATTCATCGGCCCCATGCTGCCGATTCTGGCAGCGCGCTGGTCGTTGACCGATGCCCAGTCGGGTTCTCTGATTTTTGTTCAGTTTTTCAGCTCAATGTTCGGAATGCTGGTTTCCGGGCTGTCGGTGCAACGTCAGGGCTACCGCTTCACGCTGATTATCGGCGCATTGCTGATGGCTTCGGGAATGGCGCTGCTGGCGTCGGGGTCGTGGGGAATGGGGATTTGGGCGGTCTGCATTCTCGGGATTGGCTATGGCCTTACAACTCCCGCGGGTAACCTTCGAACAGCGGAGATCAACCCAGAGAGCAGCGCCTCGGCTCTCAATGTGATTAATGCTGTTTGGGGAATTGGCGCCATGAGTTCACCGTTTCTCGTCGCTATCGCTCAGCGGGCACATCATCCGGCATATTTCCTGTACGGTACGGCCGGGGCGTTACTCGTACTCTTACTCAGTCTCCTGTTTACAAGGTTTGTTCCGGACACACACGCGCACGTCGATTCCCCGCTGGGGGACAAAAGTTTCTGGAGCGACAGCGCGCTGCCCCTGATCTGCGCGTTGTTCTTTATTTACGTCGGCACAGAGACTTCTTTCGGCGCATGGATCGCCACTTACGCTCGACGGGTTGACTCGCGGGCCCACGCGCTGGCGACGGTGACGCCGTCTTTTTACTGGGGAGCGTTACTGCTGGGGCGGGCTCTTGCTCCGGTCTTCTTAAAATTCCGTTCCGCGGTCACTATCGCCCGGTCGGGTTTGGCGATAGCGTTGTTGGGAGGGCTGGCACTGGTCGCCGCGCATGAAATGAAGTTAGTGGTTATTGGCGCAGTACTGGCCGGGCTTGGATTGGCGTCAATATTCCCCATCAGCGTTTCGCTGTTGCCCGGATGGTTTGGCCCCTCTGCCCGCCGTGCCAGCGGCGCAGTTTTCGCCAGCGGAAATATCGGCGGGGCGGTAGTACCGTGGTTCGTGGGCGAGATATCGACTAACACAGCCGGCCTGCGGGTAGCATTTCTGATCCCTTTGGTGGGCGTTTCAGCAATGCTGGTTTTTTACCTGACGCACAAGGCCTCGGCCGGGCGGCGCAGGGCCGACGCCCCGGATTTATTGCTAAACTAGAAGTACAGCAACATGCCTCGCACACTTTTTGAAAAACTGTGGGATGAGCACATTGTGGCCGCTCCCGCTGGCCAGCTTCCACTTTTGTATGTGGATTTGCATCTGGTCCACGAGGTCACGTCTCCGCAAGCTTTTGACGGATTGCGCGCAGCCGGGCGCACAGTTCGCGAACCTCTGCGGACTATCGCGACAGTCGATCACAACATTCCCACCGAGCCTCGCGGAACTCCCATCACCGACGAGATAGCCAAACGCCAGATCGAAGCCTTGCAGCAAAACTGCCGCGACTTCGGCGTGCGCCTGTTCGACATGGATTCGCCGGACCAGGGCATCGTGCATGTGATTGGTCCCGAGCTTGGCTATACCCAACCGGGAATGACAATTGTGTGCGGCGACAGCCATACCAGCACTCATGGCGCATTCGGCGCACTGGCCTTCGGCATCGGCACTTCTGAAGTGGAGCACGTTTTGGCGACGCAGTGCCTTCCTCAGCGCAAGCCGAAAACCATGCTGATTCAGGTCAAGGGCAAGCTGGCTGAAGGCGTGACCGCCAAAGATCTGGTGCTGGGCATTTTGGGAAAAATTGGGACTGATGGCGCAACCGGCCACGTAATCGAATATGCCGGTGAAGCTGTGCGTTCCCTCTCTATGGAAGGCCGGATGACAGTCTGCAACATGAGCATTGAGGCGGGAGCGCGAGCCGGAATGATTGCGCCGGATGACACCACGTTCGCTTATATGAAGGGCCGGCCGTTTGCGCCGAGCGGCAAGGACTGGGGTGCGGCCGTGGCGCGATGGCAGCAACTGACTTCTGATCCGGGAGGGAAGTACGACGCCGTAGTTGAGATAAACGCGGCCGAACTGGCCCCGTTTGTGACCTGGGGAACCAATCCCGGCATGGTGGTGCCGATCACTGGTCGAGTGCCTGATCTTCCGGCAAATGGGAACGATCGGCCGAATGCGCAACGCATGCTGGAATACATGGGCCTGGAGCCGGGTACGCCGGTCGAGGAAATCCGCATTGATCGTGTGTTTATAGGATCGTGCACCAATTCGCGGCTTGAAGACTTGCGCGCAGCCGCTCGGGTTGCAAAAGGTCACAAAGTAGCTAGCGGCGTTCGCGCCATGGTGGTTCCCGGATCGCAAAAAATAAAGCACGCCGCCGAACAGGAAGGGCTGGACAGGATTTTTCGGGAGGCGGGATTCGAATGGCGCGAGTCCGGATGTTCGATGTGCCTGGGCATGAACCCGGACATCCTTAACCCAGGGGAACGATGCGCGTCTACTAGCAATCGAAATTTTGAAGGACGGCAAGGCCGTGGCGGACGCACCCATCTATTAAGTCCGATGATGGCTGCAGCGGCGGCCATTGAAGGCCACTTCACGGATGTCAGGGGTTGGAAATTTCGCGATTGATATAAGTGTCACGGTGGTTTGTACTTAGTGCTCTCCGTGGTCAGGATTGGAAAAACCTTTAACCACAGAGAACACGGAGTTCCACAGAGGAAAAGACACAGAGGTAAGTTGAGATAAAGAACTCCGTGGTTTTGCTCTGTGTACCTCAGTGTCCTCTGTGGTTTGAGCTTTAAGCTTTTAACTAGCCAGAAACGCTGGAGTTTCGCACAGAAAGTACACAGAGGGGACCAGGATTCAGCAAGCACTATGCAGCCATTTCGAAAACATAAGGGCAAAGTCGCTCCGCTTTATCGGGCGAACATCGACACCGACCAGATTATTCCCAAGCAATTTCTGAAGAAAATTGAGAAGACCGGCTTCGGCGAGTTTCTTTTCAACGACTGGCGTCGGTCCGCGCAAGGCAAGCCAGACGAATCGTTCGTGCTCAACCAGCCACAATATTTGGGGGCAAGCATTCTGGTCGCCGGCAAGAATTTTGGCTGCGGATCGTCCCGCGAACATGCAGTCTGGGCGCTGGCGGACTTCGGTTTTCGCGTGGTGATTGCGCCGTCGTTTGCCGACATCTTCGCCAACAACTGCGTGAAAAATGGCGTTCTGACGGTAGTTCTGAAGGAACAAGAGACGGAAGATATTGCCCGCCGGGCTGCGGAAATCGTCGATTACCAGATCATTGTGGATCTAGAAAGCTGCACCGTTCGAGACGATCAGGGATTCGCAGCAAGCTTCCCGATCGACGAATTCACCCGTCACTGCCTGCTCGAAGGACTCGACGACATCGGTCTTACGCTTCAGCATCAGGCCGAAATTTCCGCCTACGAGTCCAAGCATCCCGTACCCGCCGCCTGGAAATCATAAAAGCTCTCGCAACCCGACAACTCGCCATGAAGCGGATCTCCATCAGGACGCACAAGAAACGTGAAGTGCTCGACATCACTGATCTGATCGAGCAGGAACTCGGAAAGAGCAGTTCCGGCGTATGCCATTTGCTGGTTCTTCACACTACGGCAGCCTTGACCACAGCCGACCTCGATCCCGGCACCGATCTCGACATGCTGGATGCATTTGAAGCCATAATCCCAAAGCTGCGCTATCGCCATCCACACAATCCGGCGCACGTGCCCGACCATATCTTGTCGGCGCTGATCGGCACGTCAGTCACGCTGCCCTTCGAAAAGAAAAAACTAGTCCTGGGAACATGGCAACGCGTGGTGTTGATTGAACTCGATGGCCCGCGCGAACGCGAACTGGCAATGAGCATCTCTGTCGAGCAATAGATCATCACAGCGTCGGCTTGGAGTGGGGGCTGATGGGCACGCGTCCGGGTTTCGCCGGTATACCCATTGTGGGCGGAACAGCGGTGCCGGGAGTCGCAGGCGGCTTCAATTTATCTTTAACCGGATCAGAAATTTTATCGGCGTTGGCGAGAAGCAAGCTCACCTGCCACATCTGCGTGTCATTTAAAACATGTTTGAACTCGGGCATTCCGGTAAGCCGGATTCCATTGGCAACTTTCCAATAAGTTTCTCCTACTGGATCATCAGTCACACCGTGGCCTTTGAATAGCGCGGGCGGCTTGGGAAACATACCTTTCGCCATTGGCGTCTGATCTACGTTAGGCAGTCCATGACAGATGGCGCAATGCTGCTGATAGACGTCCGCGCCCGCCAGATACGCAGTTTCATCGGCAGCAATGGGCACTGACTTCGGCATTTCCTTTTCGATGTGTGCGTGCAAGGCTTTGTTGGCGAAAAATTTTTCCATGGGCATGGGCTTGTCTTCGACCGCAGCAGGCGCCGCGCCGGACGTGAAGTAATAACCAACTCCAGCCCCGATTAAAAGAATTCCAATAACAACGCCTGTAAGAAATGCTTTCACGCAACACTCTCCTTGAAATATGTCTACTTAAAACCTGAACTCAGCGAGCGCAAATTATAATCGCCAGATGCGCAACCTGCTTCGCTATTTCCTGATGGCATTATTGCTGCTTGTGGTTGCGTTAGTTTCAGCGCTGACCACCATGCGGTTGGCCATACAGGTACGGGAAGTGAAAGTGCCAGATTTGCGGAATAAAACTCCTTCCGAGGCCAGGCGCCTGGCTGAACTGGATGATTTGGCCGCGCAGGTGGACAGCAATTATTACAGCGCAATAATTCCAGAGGGGCGGGTTCTGTCGCAAACTCCAGTGGCGGGCACATTAGTTCGCCGCGGCTGGGAGGTGCGGCTGGCGCTGAGTCTGGGCCCGCAGCGGGTTACGATTCCGCAGGTCGTTGGCAAAAGCAATCGCGCCGCCGCCATCAGCATTGCTGAACGCGGGCTGCAACTCAGTTCTACAGACAACATACAACTGTCGGGAGCTGAAAATGGCCAGGTCATTGGGCAAGACCCTCCGGCAAATGCGACCGACGTTTCTGCTCCCAAGATCAGCTTGCTGGTCGCTCAATCGCCTTCACCGCAAGCTTTTGTGATGCCCAGCCTTATCGGCAAAACGCTAGGAACCGTGGCGGCCATTCTGCAGAATGCCGGTTTCGCAGTTGGCAAAGTCACAGTTGCACCGCCGGTTTCCGCTGTCGCGCCGGCGGGTTCGGCTCCGGTTGCGCCTCCGGTCTCAACACCTGCGGTTCAGGCAACTTCACCGCAAACTCCGTCGCCGGCGGCCATCGTGATCTCTCAAGAGCCGGCGCCAGGACAGAAAGTGCTGGCAGGCGCTGCCATCAATTTTGTCGTCAAGTGACCTAACTCTTTTCGAGAATGGCTGCGAAAAAACCGTCGGTCGGGTGGACTCCGGGGATGGTACGCAAATAAGAGCCGCTCAATAACGAATCTGAGTTATCGGGGACGAGTTCGCGATGTTCTTTTAGCCGCTGCAATTCGGGGCGGCAACCGATAAGACGAAATTCGGGATTTGCTGCCAGGGCCGCTTCAACCACCCGCTCATTCTCTTCGGGCTCGAGCGAGCAGGTTGAGTAAATTACTCGGCCATCGCTCGAAACATGGCTCATCGCAGCCGACAGAATTTCCAGTTGATAACCTTGCAGCCGAAATATGTCCTCTGGTTTGAGACGCCATTTGATTTCAGGATTTCGCGCGAGGGTACCAGTGCCCGAACATGGCGCGTCGACCAGAATGCGGTCGAACTTCTTATTCACTGGGAACTGCCGGGCATCGGCTGCAATCACGCGAACATTGTCGGGTGTGACCAGTTTCTTCAACAGCGCCGCGCGATGAGAATGCAGTTCCATCGCGACCACCGTCGAGTCCGGATTTTGCTCAGCGAGAATTCGCGTTTTGCCACCGGGGGCTGCGCAGCAATCCAGGATCGTGTTCCCCTTGCCGACCAATAATGCAACCAGTTGTGAGGCTTCATCCTGGATGATCAGCCGCCGCTCGCGGAAAGCTTTGGTGTTTGTAATGTCGCCGGAGGTCACAGTAAATGCAGTTGCTAACAGATTGCCAGGTTCGAGGCGAATGCCTTCGGAGCGCAGTTCATCCTCTAAAAATGTGGGGACAGCCGCCCTCGGCTGTCTGTCGAACGAAGTTCGATTTGCTTCTGAGCCGGGTTGGCAAACTGATTGATTCGGGCCTTCGGCCCGCGGACAGCCGGGGACGGCTGTCCCCACATTGGATTGAAGAGCAATAAAGCGAACCGCCTGCTTCGGCGCAGTATTGTCGTGCTCACAAATTTTGTCCGCGATCTCTGGCCCGTAATTCTGCCCCCAGCGATCGACCAGCCAGTCCGGATGTGAAATGCCCTTCCGCTCATGCGGGCCGTTAGCGATTTTTCGCAGTACCGCATTCACCATTCCCGCGGCAGAACGCTTGCGCGCCTGCTTCACCAACTCGACACTTTCGTTTACGGCTGCATGAGTGGGTATGCGATCAAGAACCAAAAGTTGATAGGCACCGAGGCGAAGTGCGGTCAGCACCTCGATATCCAGCTTCCGGAGCAGCTGTGTTGAATGCTCCGCGATGTGACTATCTAGCACTCCTCGCCAGCGCAACACACCCATGACCAGTTCAGTTAGTAATCCATGATCTGCAGGCGAGAGTTTTGCGAAACGCGAAGAATGCAACAGTTCGGACGCGTAAGCGTCGGTCGTCTCAATCCGCAGCAGGATTTCACAAGCTGCAGCACGGGCTGGAGAGATGGCCATTTAAGATGTAAATCTCCGATGGGATGAACTAATCAACTCAACGCAATTATCCGAGTCGGTCTTCCATCTGCGGCCGGTATCCATGAATGAAATCACGCGCCGAAATTCTTTTCTTGCCTTCAGGTTGAACCTCCAGCAATTGCAGCGCTGTGGACCCCCCGCAACCGACAAAAACACGATCGTCGTTTACCACAAGCTGCGCCCGTGGAACTTGCTGTTCACTTGGTTTCACAGCCGTCACATTCAACGCCTTACCGCGAAAAGTGGTGAACGCTCCCGGCCAGGGTTGAAATCCCCGCAGGCGGTTGTAGATTTCCCGCGCGCTCCGGCTGAAGTCGATTCTGCCATCTTCTTTTTTCAGTATCGGGGCGAGTGTCGCCTCTTTATCTCGTTGTGGTCGCGAACTTACAGTTCCTTCAGACAGCCCCCGCAATGTTTCGATCATCAGACCCGCGCCAATCGCCGCGAGACGTGGCGATAAAGTCTCCGCTGTGTCTTCGTCCAGAACTGCTAAATCTTCTTGAAGCAGAATGTCTCCCGTATCAACGCCTTGGTTAATGCGCATGGTAGTCACCCCCGTGACCTGCTCGCCGTTTGCGATCGCCCACTGGATGGGCGCAGCCCCGCGATATTTCGGCAACAGCGAAGCATGCAAATTGATATTGCCGTGCTGCGGAAGCTCGAGCATCCAATTGGGGATAATCCGTCCGTAACCGACGACGATGATCGCCGCCGGCGCGATCTGTTCGAGCTTGGCCCGTAGTTCTTCGTTTTGTTTAATTTTTTCCGGCTGGTAAATCGCCAGGCCAAGCCGCGCAGCGGTTTGTTTAATCGGAGAAGCCACTAATCCCAAGCCTCGCCCCTTTGGGCGGTCAGGTTGGGTAAGGACGAGGCTCACATTGAATCCAGCCTCGACCAATTTCTCAAGAGTTGGTACTGCGAATTGCGGGGTTCCGCAAAAAACCAGATTTTTCAATGGCGCCATAGCTGTATAGGGTCACAGAAACTCGAAACAGACCCCCATTACACAGGCGCACATGCGTCGAGGCAAGCGCGGACTAACCAAGGGTGCTAACTATGATCGATGAAAGAAGCTTCCCAGATTTCGGGATCAGGCAGGTCCATGCTGAGTTCCACCCGGTTGCGGCCGTTGCGTTTGGCCTGATACATGGCGGAATCGGCGACTGCGACCAGAAATTCTGGATCACTGTCGGCAGTGCCAAGAGTGATTCCGACACTTACGGTCAGCGGAACATTGTCGTTCCCAAGTTCCACGCCTTCGCCGGCGACCGCCTCGCGTATACGTTCCGCAAGCCGCTGGGTAAGGCCAAGATCGCAATTGGGAGCTATGACCAGGAACTCTTCGCCGCCGTATCGGCCGATCAAATCGTAAGGACGTAAAGTAGATGAAATGCGCTGGACCACGGTGAGGAGAGCGGCGTCGCCCGCGCCATGCCCGTAACGGTCGTTGATACGCTTAAAATGGTCCACATCTGCCAACATGACTCCCAGGCTTTGATTTTCACGGCGGCAGCGAGCCAGCTCGCGTCGCAAAACATCGCGAATGGCGCGACGGTTTAGAACGCCGGTGAGCGAATCGTGCTCGGCATGAAAGCGCAATGATTCCTGTGCCTGCAGCAGTTCAAATTTTGCTTTCTGGATGGCGGTGAGCATGGCATTCACGGTGCCGGCCAGAGCGCTCAACTCGTCTTTTCCGTGCGCATCCAAACGCAAGGACAAATCTCCGCTTACCGTCACCTGCGTGATCTTGTGGTTTAAAGACTCAACTCTCGACAGCAGGTTTTGCTCGAGCACGATCAGCAGTACCGCGCTGTGTACGGCTCCGGCCAGCATTAGAAGAAGCAGCAGATAATCGGTAACTTTTTGCCCCTCAGAATGCAAATCCGACGGAATTCGGGCAACCAGCAGACGTTTGGAAGTTCCAGACAAGTCCTTCAACGGAACATACGCCAACATGGTTGAATCGCTTTCCAGAGAGACTGAGTTTTTGCCATCGCTCCATAATGTCTGGCGACTCTTAATCGAGGGCGCATTGTCGGGTGGTTCCAGCCAGAGCGGCAGGCCCATTGAGTTTGACAGATTTGAGAGCAGGGCCTCGCTCAGGCCTTTGCCCATCACCAGCGTACCGCGGGGCGCACCATCGCCGTGACTAGTTAGAATCGGTTCATAGGCCAGGATGAAGATACGTCCATTTATCTCAACCAATCCGCCCAAAGGCCCGTTTACCTTGTAAGCCGAACTGGAACGGTAAGCGGCAGCAATCCCGGCAATGTCGCTTTTTCCCACAGGCCAGTTCCCCGCCTCCCGGCTTAAAGTGGGCTGTCCAGAACGGTCAAGCAACAGAAACAAATTGATGTGAATGATATTGAAAGTATCGTCCGTCAATTCCGAGCGCACGTAGTTTTTGTCGCGGCCTGCCATGAATTCGTACGTGCGGTCCCACTGGGCGTAGTCGCGCGCCATGGTGGACAGCTGAGATTGTTCGCTTTCCAAATGGCTCTGCAGGCGGCGGACACTCTCGTAAGCGTAGTTACTTTCTAGGCGGGAGAACCCATTCATCAAAGCGAAGCGCGAAACAAAATAGACGGCTGCCAGGAAGGCGGCCAGCGCGAGCGCGGAGTACAGCAAAATTCTTTTACGGATCGTCATATGGCGGCGCGCCGAACCGGAACGACTGGCGCAGTTGCCCCCTGCCACTTTCTGCAGGCTGCGCTCCTACTCATCCACCGGGAAGTTGCGGACAGTATGCCTCAGGCCTGCAAGGATCATCCTTGCAGCACGTATCGGCACATCGGCCTTACCTTAACATCGCCGGTTTCATTTTCCGACGGTGCGGGGACTCATTCCCGAACTTTGGTAACCACGCCCGAGTGACGTTGTGGCAATTCGGGATGTCTATGACCGTGTTTTCTTTGGCTTGAGTGAGGCGAGGATCGCCTTCGGCAGGCTTTCCAGCAGCTTCCCCGGGTTTTTCATGCGCGCGACTTGCGACGACCAGAGGATTGGATGAACCAATGGCAACGGCGTGGTCGGTTCGCCAAAAGCATGCCGCGATCCGCCGCGCGCGAAGACCATAGTATTCTGGGCATAATGCCAGGTTACACAGGGGTTGTTCCAGATTTTTGGACGCAAGATGTCGTAGCACTGATACTCGAGGTCGGCAAACAGCTCTGCCCAATACGCCGGCCATTGTTCGTTCACATGACGGCGGCCGCCCTGTCCGGGTATTGCGGCGGAAAAAAGTACTACGTCTGCGGCGTCGCAGAGGCTTTGTACAAAAACTCGCGCCGACGAAGCCGGCAGATGTTCGGCCACTTCGAGCGATAGCGCCAGGTCGAATCGACGATCAAGCTTTAGCGGCGTCGAAAGGTCGTGCTCGATAAATTTTCCCCTCGGAATCGCGAGTTGTCCCGTAACCCATGAACCATCGACCCCCAGGATTTCCGGCACCCCGAGTTCATACGCTATTGCCAGCCAGTTACCGGTGCCACAGCCGATGTCGATCACGCTTCCAGGCTTAACGATGTCGAGGATAAGGGGCAGAATCTCGCGGGCAGACTCCTGAGCCGATGCCAGCTCACGATAAAATTTCGGATTGTAATATTTGCCCTGATCGTCGGCGTTCATTTTGAAAAATGTCTGGGAAACGAATCCGCGGCGAATTATAAATGCGAGGCCTCACGGGTGCATTTGCCTCCGCGTTCACCCGTCTCTACAATAGTGGCTTACCCCGCAATTTATGATTCACTTTCCAGTTCCTGAAGCCCTCACTTTTGATGACGTGTTGCTGTTGCCGGCTCGCTCTGACGTAATTCCGTCGGACGCGAATACCCAGACTCAGCTCACGCGTACGATCCGTTTGAATATTCCCCTGCTGAGCGCCGCTATGGACACTGTGACCGAGTCGCACATGGCAATTGCACTGGCGCAGCAAGGCGGATTGGGAATCATTCATCGCAATCTGACGGTCGAGCAGCAGGCAGAAGAAGTTGACAAGGTCAAGCGCTCGGAAAGCGGGATGATCGTCGATCCGGTTACTATGTCGCCCGACGATAAAGTTGCTGACGCGCTGGAAATTATGCGCAAGTACAAGATTTCCGGCGTTCCCATCACAAAAAACAAGAAGCTGGTCGGCATCCTCACCAACCGTGATCTTCGCTTTGAGACCCGCTTCGACATTCCTATCAGTAAGGTTATGACCAAGGAAAATCTGATCACGGTGCCTGTGGGAACTACGCTTGAGGATGCGGAACAGATTCTGCACAAGCATCGCGTCGAGAAGCTGCTGGTAGTGGACGATCGCTACAACCTGAAGGGCCTCATCACGGTAAAGGATATTCAGAAGAAGCTGAAATATCCGGGCGCGGCGAAGGATGCGCAGGGCCGCTTGCGGGTGGGGGCTGCGATCGGAGCCACTGGAGATTACCTGGAACGCTCGGAAGAATTGGTCAAAGAAAATGTCGATCTGCTGGCGATCGACAGTGCGCACGGGCACTCCTCGCGAGTGCTGGAGGCGGTCAAGAAGGTGAAGGCCAAATTTCCCGAGGTGCAAGTGATCGCAGGAAATGTGGCTACGTTTGACGGCGCTTGTGAATTGGCTCGCGCCGGAGCTGACGCGATCAAAGTGGGCATCGGGCCTGGCTCGATCTGTACTACGCGTGTCGTTACCGGCGCGGGGGTGCCGCAGATCACTGCCATTGCCGAGTCCTACCGCGCGACGAAAGATGCCGGCATCCCGATCATCGCCGACGGCGGCATCAAGTACTCGGGGGATATCACCAAAGCGATCGCCGCAGGGGCCAGTGCAGTCATGATTGGTTCGATGTTTGCTGGTACCGATGAAAGCCCTGGCGAACTGATCCTGTATCAAGGACGAACTTTTAAGTCCTATCGCGGAATGGGATCGCTGGGCGCGATGGCCGCGGGATCGAGCGAGAGATATTTCCAGGTGGCGTCGGGCGAAGCTTCAGCGGCCATCCCGAACATGGGTGGAGATCCCAATCGGCTGGCGAAACTCGTCCCTGAAGGGATCGAAGGCCGGGTTCCTTACCGCGGGTCGGTCGCGATGATTCTTTATCAGCTGGTGGGCGGGCTGAAATCCGGCATGGGTTACTGCGGCTGTGCGACTCTTGCTGAACTGCACCAGAAGACCCGCTTCGTCCGCATCAGCGGCGCGGGCTTACGGGAAAGCCACGTTCACGATGTGATGATTACCCGCGAAGCGCCGAACTACGCTGCGGAGTGAGGTACACCGAGATTTCTCGGCGGAACTTTACGTCATCAGGATTAGAATAGCCTGCGGAATCTCCCGATGCTCGATTGGTCAAAATGCGGCGCAGTCGAAAGCACTCCCGGAATTGTCAGCGGAGCTTGGGTGTTTCGGGGTACTCGAATTCCTGTTGCGGTTGTCTTCGAAAACCTCGAGGACGGCCTCACGATTGACCAGATCGTCCGCATGTTTGACGGGCTCACGCGCCAGCAAGTCCGGGCGGTTCTTGATTTCGCGGCCCAAAGCCTTGCGGGCCCAGTAAGCGCTGGTTGATGCGCATTTTATTTGATCAAGGAACGCCTGTCGGTATCCGGGATTCTCTTCTTACTCACCACGTCAGTACAGCTTACCAACTGGGATGGAGCACCCTTTCGAACGGGGAGTTGCTACGTGCTGCAGAGGAGGCTGGGTTCGAGGTTCTATTAACCACGGACAAAAGCCTTGTTTACCCGCAGAATATTGAGGGCCGAAAAATTGCAATTGTGATTCTTGGACGTTTGCGGTGGAGCGCGATACGAGCGATGTTAGGAAAGATAACTGAGAGCATCGAGAAATCGGAACCTGGT